>NZ_JBLFFN010000010.1:0-198318 GCF_051400855.1 Variovorax stachyos
TTCTTTGGTTACTTTCTTTGGCGAGACAAAGAAAGTGACTCGCCCGCCGGGGCGAATTCCCGGCTCCGGACTCAACACAACAGCAACGTTCGAAATCAAACGAACGAGTGCCCCCACCCCAACCCTCCCCCGGAGGGGCAGGGAGCAAGACAGCCGCACTCATTCCTCATCCTCCACATGCCTGCTGCTAAGCGACCGCCACCACAGCACCGGAATGATCAGCGTGAACACGAACACCTCCTTGAAGGCACTCGCCCAGAAGGATGAGAAGGCCTCGAGCTGCCCGACGATCAGCGCGCCCACCAACGCCAGCGGGTAGCTCGCCAGCCCGCCGACGATCGCCGCAACGAAGCCCTTCAGCCCGATCAGGAAGCCGGTGTCGTAGTAGATGGTGGTGATCGGCGCGATCAGCAGCCCGGAGACCGCGCCGATCGCCGCCGCCAGCGCGAAGCTCAGGTCACCCGAGAGCCCCGTGGGAATGCCCATCAGCCGCGCGCCGACACGATTGATCGCGGTCGCGCGCAGCGCCTTGCCCACGATGGAGCGCTCGAAGAACAGGAACATCAGGACCACCAGCGCAGCCGTGACCGCCACCACCACCAGCGACTGGCCGGTGACCGCAACGCCGCCCAGGTCCAGCCGCATCTCGGAAAAGGCCGGCGTGCGCGAGCCCTCGGCACCGAAGAAGAGCAGCCCCAGCCCGACCAGCACGCCATGCAGCGCCACCGACACGATCAGCAGCGTGAGCACGGTCGCATCGGCCAGCGGCCGATAGGCCAGCCGGTACAGCAGCGGACCCAGCGGCACGATCACGGCGAGTGCGGTGAGCGTCTGCGTCGCCAGCGACTCGGGGCGCAGGAGCAGCACCAGCGCGCAGGCCGCGAGCGGCAGCGCCACGCACCAGGCGAGCGTCGACACCCAGTCCACCACCGCGCCGCGCTTCCAGCGCCACAGCTCCACCGCCAGCGCGGCGACGGCCAGCGCCAGCAGCAACCACAGCGTGGCCGGCACCCGGCCGGCCTGCAGCGCCACCACCGACAGCGCGCTGAAAGCGACGAATTCGCCCTGCGGAATGAAGATCACGCGCGTGACCGAAAACACCAGCACCAGCGCCAGGGCCATGAGCCCATAGATCGCGCCGTTCACGATGCCGTCCTGCCCCAGGATCAGGGCGATTTGCAAATCCATGCATCCACTCCGACGCAGAGCGCCAAGGCTCCAATTGACTGATTGCTCCAAAACGCGGGCCCCCTTCGGGAAACACCGCGGAACCGGCTTTGCCGGGCCGCTGGTGTTGCCCCCGGTAGGGGGTGGGCGGCTACACGAAGTGAGCCAACCTGGGGGAGAGCTTAGTCCGCCGGCTGGTACTTCCAGGCGCCGTTCTCGATCTTGACCATCACGCGCGCGCGCTGGTCCAGGCCCAGGTGGTCGGTCGGCGACATGGTGAAGATGCCATGCGCGCCGGGGACGTTCTTCACCTCTTCCAGCGCATCGCGCAGCGAGGCGCGGAAGGCCGGCGTGCCGGGCTGCGCCTTCTTGAGCGCGACGGGAATGGCGGCGCTCATGATCAGGCCGGCATCCCAGGCATGGCCGCCGAAGGTGGACACGCTGCCCTTGCCATAGGCCGCCTCGTAGGCGTTGACGTAGGCCAGCGCGGACTTCTTGAGCGGATGCGAATCGGGCAGCTGCGACGCCACCAGCATCGGGCCGGAGGGCAGCAGCGTACCCTCGACGTCCTTGCCGCCCACGCGCAGGAAGTCGGTATTGGCGACGCCGTGGGTCTGGTAGATCTTGCCGGCGTAGCCGCGCTCCTTGAGCGTCTTCTGCGGCAGCGCGGCCGGGGTGCCGGAGCCGGCGATCAGCACCGCGTCGGGCTTGGCGGAGATGAGCTTGAGCGTCTGGCCGGTGACCGAGGTGTCGCTGCGGGCATAGCGCTCGTTGGCCACGACCTTGAGCTTCTTCAGGTCGGCGGCCTTGGTGAATTCCTGGAACCAGCCTTCGCCGTAGGCATCGGAGAAGCCGATGAAGCCGACCGTCTTCACGCCGTTGGCAGCCATGTGCTCGGCGATCGCGAGCGACATCATGATGTCGTTCTGCGGTGTCTTGAAGACCCACTTGCGCTTGGCGTCCATGGGCTCGACGATGCGCGACGAGGCCGCCATCGAGATCATCGGCACCTTCTCCTCGGCCACCACGTCGATCATGGCCAGCGAGTTGGGCGTGACGGTCGAGCCGAGCACGATGTCGACCTTGTTCTCGCTGATCAGCTTGCGCGTGTTCGACACCGCAGCCGTGGTGTCGGAGGCATCGTCGAGCACGATGTAGTTGATCTTCTGCCCGCCGATGGTCTTGGGCATGAGCGCGATGGTGTTCTTCTCGGGAATGCCGAGGGAGGCGGCCGGCCCGGTCGCCGAAAGGGTGACGCCGACATTGATGTCGGCGTGCGCGACGAAGGCCATGGCGCACAGCAGTGCCACGCCGAGGCGGGTGAAGGAATTCATGAAGCAGTCTCCGGTGAGTTGAGAAATCGCCCGCGTTCAGCGTTCGTCGAAGGACAGCCGCACACGCTCGGTCAGGGGGTGTGCCTGGCAGGTGAGGATAAAGCCGCCCGCAACCTCATTCTTGTCGAGCGCGAAGTTACGCTCCATCCGCACTTCCCCTTCCAGGAGCTTGGCGCGGCAGGTGCCGCAAACGCCCGAGGTGCAGGAGTACGGCACCTCCAGCCCGGCGGAGGACGCCGCGTCCAGGATGCTGGGCTGGCCCAGGGAGTACGGGATCTCGCGCGCGATCCCGTCGCGCACGATGGTGATGCGCGCCGTCTCGGCATCGCCCGGCTGCGGCGCGTGCACCACGGCGCCCACCGTGCCGGTGGGCGACTGGGCGAGGCCGAAGCGCTCGATGTGGATGCGCTCTTCGGGCACGCCGGCCGCGAGCAGCGCGGCCTCGGCCTCGTCGTTCATCTGGAACGGGCCGCAGATGTAGACGTGGTCGATGCTCCCGGGCGGCACCAGGCCCTGCAGGAACTCGGCGATCTTCTCGCGGTTCATGACGCCGGCGTTGATGGGCACGTCGGTGTGCTCGTCGGAGAACACGAGCTGCACCGACAGGCGCGTCATGTAGCGGTTCTTCAGGTCCTCGATCTCCTCCTTGAACATCGTGGACCGAAGCTGCCGGTTGCCATAGATGAGCGTGAAGCGCGAATGCGGCTCGCGCGCCAGCACCGTCTTCATGATCGAGAGGATGGGCGTGATGCCGCTGCCGCCGGCGATGCCCACGTGGTGGCGTCGCGCCTCGGGCTCGATCGGTACGAAGAAGCGGCCCTGCGGCGCCATCACCTGCAGCGTGTCGCCGGGCTTGAGGCTGCTGTTGATCCAGTTGGAGAACAGGCCCTGCTGCACCTTGCGCACCCCCACGCGCAGCTCGCCGTCGTCGACGCCGGCGCAGATGGAATAGGAGCGGCGCAGGTCCTGGCCGTCGATCTCCTTGCGCAGCGTGAGGTACTGGCCCTGGGTGAAGCCGAACACGCCGCGCAGTTCTTCCGGCACGTCGAAGGAGACGATCACCGCCTCGGCGGTGTCGGGCTCGATGCTGCGCACGCGCAGCGGATGGAAGATGACGCTCATGGCTCAGAGGGGTTTGAAGTGCTCGAAGGGTTCGCGGCAATCGAGGCAGCGGTAGAGCGACTTGCAGGCCGTGGAGCCGAAAGCCGAAAGGCGCTCGGTGTGGGCGCTGCCGCAGTGCGGGCAGGCCACCGGCGCGGCCGGCGGTCGGCGCACCAGGCGGATCGGGACCGCGCCGCCCGGCAAGGCGGCCGCTCCCGGCGGGGCGATGCCGTATTCGCGCAGCTTGCGCTTGCCTTCGGCGCTGATCCAGTCGGTGGTCCAGGCCGGAGCACGGCGCAACGTCACGCGGGCCGGGCCGAGTCCCGCGGCGTCGAGGGCATCGAGCACGCTGCGCTCGATCACCTCGGTGGCGGGGCAGCCGGAATAGGTCGGCGTCAGCACGATTTCCAGCCCCTCCCCCCGCGGCAGGACCTCGCGCACGATGCCCAGGTCGCAGACCGACAGCGCCGGGACCTCGGGGTCGAGGACGGTGCCCAGCACCTCCCAGGCGCGCGCAACGCGCGCCTCGTCCGGGGCCGCGAGGCGCAACGCATCCATCACCACACCCCGCCGGGATAGGCGCGCTGCAGAAACTGCATCTCGGCCAGGATGTAGCCCATGTGCTCGCTGTGCACGCCGCGCTTGCCGGTGCTCAGGAAGGGCGACTCGGCGGGCATGGAGAGCGTGGCCTCCTCGAGCACCGAACCCATCTCGGCGAACCAGGCCTCGCGCAGCTCGGACCAGGCCGGCCCCAGGCCGCTGGCGCGCGCCGCTTCGTCGATGGCATCCGACGCGAAGAGCTCGGGCACGTAGCGCCACAGCTGGGCCAGTGCGGCCTCCATGCGCGCACGCGATTCGTCGGTGCCGTCGCCCAGGCGCACCACCCAGTCGGCCGCATGCTGCTGGTGGTAGCGCGCTTCCTTGATGGCCTTTGCCGCGATGGCGGCCACCTCGGCATCGCTCGAAGATTCGAGCCTTTCCCACAGCAGCTTGAGCAAGGTCGCGACCATCGCGTTGCGCAGCACGCTGAAGGCGAAGTCGCCGCGCGGCAGCTCGACCAGCGTGGCGTTGAAGTAGTCGCGCTCGTCGCGCAGGAAGGCGAGCTGGTCTTCGTCGTGCGCGCGGCCCTCGATCTGGCCCGCGCGGGTCAGAAGCGCGCGTGCCTGGCCGACTAGGTCCAGCGCCATGTTGGTCATGGCGATGTCCTCCTCCAGGACCGGCGCGTGGCCGCACCATTCGCCCAGGCGCTGCGCCAGGATCAGGCAAGTGTCGCCGATGCGCAGCAGGTACTGCACGGCGGGGCTGCGGTCGAGTTCGATGGATGCTTGCATGGCGTCACGTCACATGTGGTCGACCGACTTCGGCAAGGCGTAGAAGGTCGGGTGACGGTAGACCTTGTCTTCCGCCGGGTCGAAGAACATGTCCTTGTCGCCGGGGTCGCTGGCGACGATCTGGTCGGAGCGCACCACCCACACACTCACGCCTTCCTGGCGCCGCGTGTAGACGTCGCGCGCCATCTGGAGCGCCATCTTGGGGTCGGGCGCGTGCAGGCTGCCGCAATGCTTGTGGTCCAGCCCTGCCTTGCTGCGGACGAAGACTTCCCACAGCGGCCACTCTTGTTCAGTCGTCATGCGGCCTCCTTCAGCGGGTTCTGCTTGCGTGCATGAGCCAATGCGGCTTCGCGCACCCAGGCGCCCTCTTCCCAGGCCTTGACGCGCGCGCCGAGCCGCTCGCGGTTGCACGGACCGTCGCCGCCAATCACGCGCCAGAACTCGGCCCAGTCGATCGGGCCGTGGTCGTGCGCCTGGCGCTCCTCGTTCCACTTCAGGTCGGGGTCGGGCAGGGTCACGCCCAGCACCTTGGCCTGCTCGACCGCGGCATCGATGAACTTCTGCCGCAGCTCGTCGTTGGTGAAGCGCTTGATGCCCCAGCGCATCGACTGCGCGCTGTTGGGCGACTGGTCGTCGGGCGGACCGAACATCATGATCGAGGGCCACCACCAGCGGTTCACCGCGTCCTGCACCATGGCCTTCTGGGCCTCGGTGCCGTGCTGCATCATGGTGAGCAGTGCCTCGTAGCCCTGGCGCTGGTGGAAGCTTTCCTCGCGGCAGATGCGGATCATGGCGCGCGCATAGGGCGCGTAGGAGCAGCGGCAGATGGGCACCTGGTTCATGATCGCCGCGCCGTCCACCAGCCAGCCGATGGCGCCCATGTCGGCCCAGGTCAGCGTGGGGTAGTTGAAGATCGAGCTGTACTTGGCCTTGCCGCTGTGCAGCGCGTCGAGCATCTGGTCGCGGCTGGTGCCCAGGGTCTCGGCCGCGGCGTACAGGTAGAGGCCGTGGCCGCCCTCGTCCTGCACCTTGGCCAGCAGGATGGCCTTGCGCTTCAGCGTGGGCGCCCGGCTGATCCAGTTGCCCTCGGGCAGCATGCCGACGATCTCGGAATGGGCATGCTGGCTGATCTGGCGCACCAGCGTCTTGCGGTAGTGCTCGGGCATCCAGTCCTTGGCCTCGATGAAGCCGCCGGCGTCGATGCGCTCGTCGAAGCGCTCCTGCAGGCGCACGTCCTCGGCCGAGCGCACGGCCTTGGGGCCGTCCTTGTCCTTGCCCATGGTGTCCATGGCTTGGGTGTACATGGCGTGTCCTTTCAGCAATTTCTCAGGTCTTGGGGCGCTCGTCGACCACGCGCCGGGCCTTGCCGGTCAGCGTGCGTTCGAGCGTGGCAGGGGGCTGCACCAGCACCGTGGTCGAGATGCCGACCAGGGTCTTGACGCGCTGCTGCACCCACTGGGCGATCTGGTCGCACTCGGCGTCGGGAATGCCGGCGGCGGCCTGCTGCAGCTCGCAGCGCACTTCCACGCTGTCCAGGTGGCCCTCGCGGCTGACCTTGATCAGGTACTGGCCCGAGAGCTTCTCGTGCGCGAGCACGATCTCCTCGATCTGCGTGGGGAAGACATTGACGCCGCGGATGATCAGCATGTCGTCGCTGCGCCCGACGATCTTGCCCATGCGGCGGAAGCTGCGCGAGGTGGGCGGCAAGAGGCGCGTGAGGTCGCGCGTGCGGTAGCGCACGATGGGCAGCGCTTCCTTGGTGAGCGAGGTGAAGACCAGCTCGCCCTCTTCGCCGTCGGGCAGCACCTCGCCGGTCTCTGGGTCGATGATCTCGGGGTAGAAATGGTCTTCCCAGACCACCGGGCCGTCCTTGCTCTCGATGCATTCGCTGGCCACGCCGGGGCCCATCACTTCCGACAGGCCGTAGATGTCGACCGCGTCCATGCCGCCCTTGTGCTCGATCTCGCGCCGCATGGCTTCGGTCCAGGGCTCGGCGCCGAAGATGCCGACCTTGAGCGAGTTCTCGCGCGGATCCAGCCCCTGGCGCTGGAACTCCTCGATGATCACCTGCATGTAGCTGGGCGTGACCATGATGATGTCGGGCTGGAGGTCGCGGATCAGCTGCACCTGCTTCTCGGTCTGGCCGCCGGACATCGGGATGACGGTGCAGCCGGCGCGCTCGGCGCCGTAGTGCGCGCCCAGGCCGCCGGTGAAGAGGCCGTAGCCGTAGGCCACGTGCACGATGTCGCCGGGCCGCCCGCCCGCGGCGCGGATCGAGCGGGCAACGAGGTTCGCCCAGTGCTCGATGTCCTGTAGGGTGTAGCCCACGACGGTCGGCTTGCCGGTGGTGCCCGAGGACGCGTGGATGCGCGCCACCTGCTCGCGCGGCACGGCGAACATGCCGAAGGGATAGTTCTCGCGCAAGTCCTTCTTGACGGTGAAGGGGAACTTCGCGATGTCGCTCAGCTGCTTCAGGTCGCCGGGATGCACGCCGCGTGAGTCGAAGGCCTTGCGGTAGTGGGGCACCTTGTCGTAGGCGCGCTGCAGCGTGGCCTGGAGGCGCTGCAGCTGCAGCGCAGCGATCTCGTCGCGGCTCGCGGTTTCGATGGGCTCGAGATCGCCAGGCGAAGGGCGTCGGACGGGCATGGATGTCTCCTGTAATCCTGAGGCTGGTGCGATTCAGGCCGACGCGACCGGCTTGCCCTTGAGCGTGTAGGAACGCCCCCGGAACACCGCGACCCGCTCGCCGCGCTGGTTCAGCACCTCCGTGTCGTAGACGCCCGTGCGGCCCGTCTTCGAGACCTCGGTGCAGCGCGCAACCAGCCGGTCGCCCTCGCGCGCCGGCACGACGAAGTCGATGCCGAAGCCGGATGCGACGGTCACCTCGTTGTAGGAATTGCAGGCATAGGCGAAGGCCGAGTCGGCCAGGGCCGAGATGAAGCCGCCGTGGCAGATGTCGTGGCCGTTGAGCATGTCCTCGCGCACGGTCATGGTGACGTCGGCGCGGCCGGGCGCGATGGCCTCGATCTCCATGCCGAGGCCGCGCACGGCGCGGTCCCTGGCGAACATGGCATCGCGCACGCGTTCGGCGGTGTGCTGGGCATGGGTGTCGCTCATCGATCGGGGCTTTCTCAACGGTCGTTGAACTGCGGCAGGCGCTTGGCGCGAAAGGCCTCGACGCCTTCGCGGTAGTCGGCAGCGGCGCCGAGCTCGCGCTGCAAGGTGGCCTCGTGCGCCAGCGCTGCGGGCAGGTCCAGCGTCTCTGCATCGGCCAGCGCCTTGCGCGTGGCCACCAGGGCGCGCACGGGCATCGCCGCCAGGCGCTGCGCAAGCGAGTCGACGGTGAGGCTGAGCTCGTCGTCCTCCACGCATTTCCAGATCAGGCCCATCTGGGCTGCGTCGGCCGCCGGCAGCTTGTCGCCCAGCATGGCCAGGCCCAGCGCGCGCGCCTGGCCGACCAGGCGCGGCAGCAGCCAGGTGCCGCCGGTGTCGGGCACCAGGCCGATCTTGGAGAAGGCCTGGATGAAGCTGGCCGAACGGCCGGCAACGACCAGGTCGCAGGCCAGTGCGAGATTGGCACCTGCGCCGGCGGCGACGCCATGCACCTCGGCGATCACCGGCACCGGCATCGAGCGGATGCGCAGCACCAGCGGGGCATAGAGCGACTCGATCACCTGGCCCAGGTCCTTGGGCGCGGCGCCGGGCGTGAAGTCCGGCGCGACCATCGGGTCGGACAGGTCCTGGCCGGCACAGAAGGCGCGCCCCGCGCCGCCCAGCACGACACAGCGCACTGCGGAATCATCCGCGGCCTCGTCGAGCGCGGCCATGAGCGCGGCATGCAGCTGCGAGGTGAAACTGTTGAGCGCCTCCGGCCGATTGAGCTGGAGCATGCGCACGGCGCCCGATTGCGTGCTACGTACCAAGGGTTCGTTCATCGTGGTGCTGCTGGTGGAATTGACGATCGGCCAGAGGATGCGCCCCGAATAATTGACCGACCGTTCGGTTGATTATAGGATTCGCGATCTTGCCCTCGCAAGCTTTAGTCCTCGGTGCTAACCCTGAAGGCTAGCGCGGGCCGCCCATTTTTCCAACCAGTACGGAGCGGAGTTCATGCCCTGCTATGCGCTCGAAGGCGTGGTGCCCGTGGTCGACCCCGGCGCCTACGTGCACCCCACCGCCGTGCTGATCGGCGACGTGATCGTCGGCGCCGGCTGCTACGTCGGACCTTGCGCCAGCCTGCGCGGCGACTTCGGGCGCATCGTGCTCGAGCGCGGCGCCAACGTGCAGGACAACTGCGTGATCCACGGCTTCCCGGACCAGGACACGGTGGTCGAGGAAGACGGCCACATCGGCCACGGCGCGGTGCTGCACAGCTGCGTGGTGAGGCGCGATGCGCTGGTGGGCATGAACGCGGTGGTGATGGACGAGGCCGAGATCGGCGAATCGGCCTTCGTCGCGGCCTGCGCCTTCGTGCCGGCCGGCATGAAGGTGCCGGCGCGCAGCCTGGTGACCGGCGTGCCGGCGCGCGTGCGGCGCCAGCTCGGCGAGGAGGAGATCGCCTGGAAGCAGGAAGGCACGCGCACCTACCAGGACCTCACCCGCCGTTGCCTCGCCAGCCTGGTCGAGGTGCAGCCGCTGGCGGCGGCGGAGGAGAACCGGCCGCGCCTGCAGTCGCCTGACGTGCGCCCGCTGATCGCCACGCGGCGCGGCTGAGCCCGCCTCTCTCTCCTGGCGCTTCAACGCAGCTTGCGCGCGCCGGCCAGCGCGCGCTCGCCCTTCGCCGCCAGTGCCGACGGCAGCTCCACGGCCCGCACGCCGCCGAAGAACAGGTCGGCGACGATCTCGCCGATCGCCTCGTGGTCGAGCTCGCGGCCGGGCTTCATCCAGGTGAACATCCAGTTGATCATGCCGAAGAGCAGCATCGCCATCGGCTTGCCGAGCTTGCTCGCCGGATCGTCGCCGCGCACCTCGGCGATGGTGCGCGCGAAGGCGGCGACCACGCGCCGCTCGACGCCGAGGATGCGCTGCTGATCCTCCTCGCGCAGGAAGCGCACGTCCTCGGTCAGCACGCGCTGGGCGTTCTGCGCCATCGCGTATTCGGCCACGAAGCTGCGGATCAGCGCGCCGAGGCGGGCCTCGGGCGTGTCGTGTTCGCGCAGCACTTCGTCCACCACCGCTTCGAGGCGCTGCACGTGCTCCTCGGCGATGCGCACGGCGAGGTCGTGCTTGTCGCGCACGTAGTGGTAGAGGGTGGCCTTGGAGACGCCGCAAGCCGCGGCCACCTCGTTCATCGACGTGCCCGCATAGCCGCGCTGCGCGAACAGCTGCGCCGCGTTCGAAAGAATCATTTCTCGCTGGCCGTCGTAGCCAGCCGGGTCACGCACGCGAGCCATCCGGCAGCGCCCTTTCAGTCGATGTTGTGCCGGCGCCGATGATGGCACGCCGCTAGAGCGCGCAGGTCCGGAAACCGAAGAACCCGTCGTCCCGATCCGGCCAGGCGAAACCGCGGCGCTTGGGCGATCGCAGGCGCGCGCGGGTGGCGGTGGAAGCGCCGCGCAGCACGCGCGCCGCGCCGAAGGCGGGCTGCGGATCGAACTCGGTGCCGGCGCTCCACGGGTCGGCACGGAAGTCGGGCCAGGGCTGCAGGGTGCCTGCGGTCCACTCGTGCACGTCGGCCCAACGGAAGCCGCGCCGCGCGGCGGTGTGGGCGGCGATCTCCCATTCGATTTCGGTCGCGAGCCGGCGCCCGGCCCAGCGCGCCCACGCATCGGCTTCCCACCAGCTCACATGCACCGCGCTCTGATTGCCGGCCGCGCGCATGGGGCGGCCGAATCGCTGCTGCAGCACCGAGCCGCCGCTGCCGCGCCGCGCCGCGCCGATCTGCTCCACATGGCGCGGACCGCGGCGCCCTTCGGTCTGGCCGGCGAGCCAGGCCAGCCCGCCCGGCAGCCACAGCTCTTCGCGGTCGTAGCCGCCGTCGTCGACGAACTCCACGTACTGGCTCCAGGTGACGGGCTGGGCATCGATCTCGAACTCCGGCACCTCCAGCGTGCGCTGGCCGCGCTCTTGCGCGAAGGCGAAGCCGGGCTCGTCGAGCCCGAGCGTCCAGGCGGTGGCCGGCACCAGCAGCGGGCCGTGTTCCACCGGCGCGGGACGGGCCTCGATGCCCAGCGGCAGGCCGAGGGTCTGCGCCATCACGACAAGCTGCTCGCCGCGCAGGTCTTCATGGAACAGGGCGAGGCGGTAGAAGTAGAGGCCGGCATCGGTCTCGACCGCATGCTCGAGCAGTTCGAGCGTGCTCTCGAGCGTCTCGAGCAGATAGGCCTTGGTCAGCGAGAGATCCGGCAGCTCCGGCGACCAGCGCGCCTTGGCATCGATCTGCGCCGGGTTCCACCAGGCATCGGCCTGCGGCTCGATGGCAGCCAGCCGCGTCGGCCGCACCGGGCAGTCGGGGCCGAATGCGCGCTGCGTGTTGCGCGCGATCCACCATTCGGAGAACCAGCCGATGTGGCCGGCGAGCCAGAGCGGCGGATCGATGCCTTGCTGCCGCGGCACCGCCAGTGTCTCGGAGCCCAACGCCTGCTCGTAGAGCGACAGCAGGTGCAGCGTGTGGTTGCGCGCGTCGATCAGGGCCAGCGAGAGCAGCTCGCGGCCGGCGCGCCGCATCTCGGGCGAATCGATGGCATGGGGAGGCGGGCCGGAGCTGCCGAAGGGCGTGCGGGACGGCGGACTCGAAGGCATGAGTTCATTATGGCCACCGCCCTTGCACCTCGCGGGAGGACTTCCCCGGGTAAACCCGCCAAGTGCGCCGGACGGGCGCTCTGCGGCGGCGAGTTAACATTCCGGGCTTTGCGCCGACCCTACCCGACTGGCGCCGAAACCACCCCACAGAGACATACCTTGTCCGCATTCCTCAAGTTCGCGCTGGCCATGGACTGGATCAGCGCCCGGCTCGGCAAGCTGGCGGCATGGGCCGTGCTCGCCGCCGCATTGATCTCCGCAGGCAACGCCTTCGTACGCTACGGCCTCGACGTCAGCTCCAACGCCTGGCTCGAGATCCAGTGGTACCTGTTCGCGGCGACCGTGATGCTCGGCGCGCCGCTGGTGCTCAAGCTCAACGAGCATGTGCGCGTCGACATCATCTACGGCAAGCTCAAGGGCAACGGCCCGGTCTACGTCGATCTCTTCGGGCTGCTCTTCTTCCTGCTGCCGGTGATGGGCCTGCTGTTCTGGCTCACCCTCCCCTTCTTCCTCGGCATGCTGAGGAGCGGCGAAATGTCCGGAAACATTGGTGGCCTGATCCGCTGGCCGGCGGCGCTGATGATGCCGCTGGGCTTCGGGGCCGTGTTCCTGCAGGGCGTGGCCGAGGTCATCAAGCGCATCGCCTACCTGCGCGGCCTGATCGAGATGGACACGCACTACGAGAAGCCGGTGCAGTAAGCACCACCCCGACGCACCGCTTCCCAGGACAAGAAAATGCAGATGGAAAATTTCGCCCCGATCATGTTTGCGGGGCTGGTGCTGATCATGCTGATCGGCTTTCCGGTGGCGTTCTCGCTGTCGGCGCTCGGCCTCCTCAGCGGCTTCATCGCGATCGAGATGGGCTGGTTCCCGCCGGGCTTCATGGCCAACCTGCCGCTCAACGTGTTCGGCATCCTGTCCAACGAGACGCTTCTGGCCATTCCCTTCTTCACGCTGATGGGCGCGGTGCTCGAGAAGTGCGGCCTGGCCGAGGACATGCTCGACTCCATGGGCCAGCTCTTCGGCCCGACCCGCGGCGGCCTGGGCTACTCGGTGATCATCGTGGGCTTCATTCTCGGCGCCATTACCGGCACGGTGGCCGGCCAGGTGATCGCGATGGCGATGATCTCGCTGCCGGTGATGATGCGCTACGGCTACAACATGCGCTATTCCGCCGGCGTGCTGGCGGCCTCGGGCACCATCACGCAGCTGGTGCCGCCCTCGCTGGTGCTGATCGTGATGGCCGACCAGCTCGGCACCGACGTCGGCCAGATGTACAAGGGCGCCTGGGGTCCTTCGATCCTGCAGGTGCTGATCTTCGCGATCTACACCTTCCTGGTCTCGCGCATCCGGCCCAGCTACGTGCCGGGCGTGCCGCCCTCGGCGCGAACGCTGCATGGCTGGACGCTGTGGGCCAAGTGCCTGCGCGGCATCATTCCCTCGGCCATCCTGATCTTCGCGGTGCTGGGCTCGATGGGCGGTTTGCCCTTCATGGACCACGCGATCGCCACGCCGACCGAGGCCGGCGCGATGGGTGCCGTGGGCGCGCTGGTCCTGGCCGCCATCCACCGGCGGCTGAACTGGCCGATGCTGAAGGAAGCGATGAACGGCACCATGCGCCTCACCGCGATGGTGGTCTTCATCCTGATCGGCTCGCGCGTGTTCTCGCTGGTGTTCCAGGGGGTGGACGGCGGCAAGTGGATCGAGCACCTGCTCTCGGGCCTGCCAGGCGGGCAGATCGGCTTCCTGATCGCGGTGAACATCTTCGTCTTCTTCCTGGCCTTCTTCCTCGACTTCTTCGAGATCGCCTTCATCATCTTGCCGATGCTGGGCCCGGTGGCGGCCAAGCTGGGCATCGACATGGTGTGGTTCGGCGTGCTGCTGTGCGTGAACATGCAGACCTCGTTCATGCACCCGCCCTTCGGCTTCGCGCTGTTCTACCTGCGCGGTATCGCCGACACGCTGTTCAAGAACGGCGCGCTGCCGCGCAAGATCGAATCGCGCGACATCTATCTCGGCGCCATTCCGTGGGTCGGATTGCAGCTGCTGCTGGTGGGCATCGTGATCTTCTTCCCGCAGACCGTGACCGTGTTCCTCGACAAGAAGGTCGAGGTCGACGTCGACAAGATCCAGCTGGAGATGCCGACGGACCTGCAGGGTCCCGGCAGCAGCGGCATCAACATGGACGACCCGTTCGGCAACAGGAAGTCCGGCGAGCCTGATGCGCTGCCGATGCCCGAGCCCGAACCAGCGGCGCCCGCCCCCGCGCCCGGGCCCGGGCCCGACAGCAAGCAGTGAGCGCCGCCGAGGCCGACACCGGCGGGCCGCTCGAAAGCCCCGCCTATCCGCCGCTGGTGCGAATCCTGGCCGTGGTGCTGGTCGTCGACCTGCTCGCCTTCGGCCTGTGGAGCCTGCCCGCGCTGCGCAGCGCAGAGTGGTCGACGCCGAGCCTGCTGCTGTTCGGCGGGGCCGCGCTCTGCATCGTGTGGGTGGGCTACTGGATCGTCTACAGCCGCACCCGGCTGGAAGGCGATGTGCTGACGCAGACCTGGATCTGGAACCGGCGAGCGGACGCGGCCAAGGTCACGCAGCTCAAGCTGGTGCATTGGCGTTGGCTCGACCGCATCGTCGCGCCGCGCCTGCTGGTGCGGCAAGGCCCGGCGGTCACCTGGTTCCACTCCGCCGATGCGCGGCTGCTGACGGGGTTTGCCCAACGCGTGGCCGAGCGCATGGGGCATAAAAAAACCCCGCTGTAGGCAGCGGAGTTTCTTGTTGGCAACGGTCCGGATCAGAGCTTCTGCTGCTGCATGAAGCGATCGAAGGTGCCTTCGGTGAAGCGGAACCACGCATTCTGGTCGGCCAGGAACTTGGCCCAGTCGCCGTAGATCTTCTTCCACTCCGGGTTGGTGTTGTTCAGATCCGAGTAGATCTGCTGGGCGGACTTGAAGGCGGCGTTCATCACGTCCTGCGTGAAGGGCTTGAGGACGGTACCCGAGCCGACCAGCTGCTTGAGCGCCACGGGGTTGCGCGCGTCGTACTTCGCGGTCATCGTGATGTTGGCCTGCGCGGCTGCCGCTTCGACGATGGCCTTGTACTCGGCCGACAGGCCTTCCCATGCCTTGGTGTTGATGTAGAAGTCCAGCTGCGGGCCGCCTTCCCACCAGCCGGGGTAGTAGTAGAACTTCGCGACCTTGTTGAAGCCCAGCTTCTGGTCGTCGTAAGGACCGACCCATTCGAGCGCATCGAGCGTGCCCTTCTCGAGCGCGGGGTACAGGTCGGCGCCGGGAATGGACTGCGGGATCATGCCGAAGGGCTCGAGCACCCTGCCCGCAAAGGGGTTGGTGCGGAACTTCAGGCCCTTCAAATCGGCGACCGACTTGATCTCCTTGCGGAACCAGCCGCCCATCTGCGCGCCCGTATTGCCGCCGGGCAGGTTGAAGATGTTGTACTTGGCATAGAAGGCGCGCATCAGCTTGAGGCCGTTGCCTTCGTACATCCAGGCGTTCATCTGGCGCGTGTTCATGCCGAAGGGCACCGCGCAGCCGAGGCAGAAGGTCGGGTCCTTGCCGTAGAAGTAGTAGGGCGCGGTGTGCGCCATCTCGACCGAGGCGTTCTGCACGCCGTCCACCACGCCGAAGGCCGGCATCAGCTCGCCGCCCGCATGCACCGAGATCTGGAACTTGCCGCCCGTCGCGTCGCTCACCTGCTTGGCGAACACCTCGGCCGTTCCATAGATTGTGTCCAGCGACTTGGGAAAGCTCGAGGCCAGGCGCCAGCGCACTGCCGCCTGGGCGTGGACTGCGGGCGCGATGCCGGCAGCGAGGACGCCGGCGATGCCTGCGTTTTTGATGAGGGAACGACGATCCATTTGAGGTTGACTCCGAGTGCTTGGAAAAAACAAGAACGCGGCTCGTGGCCGCGTTGCCGACTCTGTTGTCGAGGCAGCAAGATTGTAAAAAATGCTTACATGGCGCCGGGGCGGGTTTTCCCTGCGGGCTTGCTCGCGCCGAAGCGCTCGCGTATCGATTGCTCGATGCCGGCCGCATCGAGCCCGATGCTCGCCAGCAGCCTGGCCGGATCGCCGTGCTCGATGAAGCGGTCGGGCAGGCCCAGCTGCAGCACGGGCCGCTGCACATCGGCCGCCTGCAGCGCCTCCATGACGGCACTGCCCGCGCCACCCATGACGGCGCCTTCCTCGAGGGTCACGATGCACTCGTGCGTGGTCGCGGTCTTCAGCAGCAGCTCGACGTCGAGCGGCTTGACCCAGCGCATGTTGAGCACCGTGGCATCGAGCGCCTCGGCGGCCTTGAGCGCCGGGTACAGCAAGGTGCCGAAGACCACGATCGCGATGCGCTGTCCCGAACGGCGCAGCTCGCCCTTGCCGAAGGGAAGCGGCTCGAGCCCGGGCGGGGTCGCAACGCCGGCGCCGGCGCCGCGTGGATAGCGCACCGCCACCGGATGGTCCTGCGCGAAGGCGCTGGAGAGCAGCTGCCGGCACTCGGCCTCGTCCGCTGGGCAGGCCAGGCTCATGTTGGGGATGCAGCGGATGAAGGCGATGTCGTAGGCGCCCGCATGAGTCGCGCCGTCGGCACCCACCAGGCCCGCGCGGTCGAGCGCGAACACGACCGGCAGGTTCTGGATTGCCACGTCGTGGATCATCTGGTCGTAGGCGCGCTGCAGGAAGGTCGAGTAGATCGCGACCACCGGCTTGAGCCCCTCGCAGGCCAGGCCCGCGGCGAAGGTGACGGCGTGCTGTTCGGCGATGCCGACGTCGTAGTACCGCTCGGGGAAGCGCTGCTCGAACTCCACCAGCCCGGAGCCCTCGCGCATCGCGGGCGTGATGCCGACCAGCCGGCTGTCCTGTGCCGCCATGTCGCACAGCCAGTGGCCGAAGACCTGCGTGAAGGTCTGCTTGGGCGCGGTGGCAGGCTTGACCAGGCCGATGGCCGGATCGAACTTGGTGGGCCCGTGATAAGCCACCGGGTCGGCCTCGGCCAGCTTGTAGCCCTGGCCCTTCTTCGTGACCACGTGCAGGAACTGCGGGCCCGGCAGGTGCTTGAGGTTCTCGAGCGTGGGCACCAGGGAATCGAGGTCGTGCCCGTCGATCGGCCCCACGTAGTTGAAGCCGAACTGCTCGAAGAGCGTGGCCGGAACCACCATGCCCTTGGCATGCTGCTCCAGGCGCTTGGCCAGCTCGAACAGCGGCGGCGCGGCGCGCAGCACGCTCTTGCCCACGTTCTTGGCCGCGGCGTAGAAGTTGCCGCTCATCAACTGCGCGAGATAGCGGTTGAGCGCGCCCACGGGCGGGCTGATCGACATGTCGTTGTCGTTCAGGATCACCAGCAGCTTGCAGTCGTACACGCCCGCGTTGTTGAGCGCTTCGAAGGCCATGCCGGCGGTCATCGCGCCGTCGCCGATGATCGCGACCGCGTGCCGGTCCTCGCCCTTCTGCTTGGCCGCCAGCGCCATGCCGAGCGCGGCCGAGATGCTGGTGGAGGAGTGCGCGGTGCCGAAGGTGTCGTACTCGCTTTCGCTGCGCTGCGGGAAGCCGGAGATGCCCCCGATCTGGCGCAGGCTGGGCATGCGCTCGCGCCGGCCGGTAAGGATCTTGTGGGGATAGGTCTGGTGGCCCACGTCCCACACCAGCCGGTCGTGCGGCGTGTTGAACACGTGGTGCAGCGCCACCGTGAGCTCGACCGTGCCGAGGTTGGAGCTCAGGTGCCCGCCGGTGCGCGAGACGTTGTCGAGCACGCAACTGCGCACCTCGTCGGCCAGCTGCTTGAGCTGGGCGCGGTCGAAATGGCGCAGGGCGGAGGGGTCGTGGAGAGTGGGGAGCAGCGGGGCCATGGGGGTTTGTAGTTCTCTAACGATCGCGGTCCACGACCATGTAGGCCAATGCGCGCAGGGCGCCGGTATCGGCCAGCCCACTGCGGTCGAGCGCCTGCAGCGCGTCGACCAGCAGCGCGCGCGCCTGCGCACGCGCGCCGTCGAGGCCGAGCAACGAGACATAGGTGGGCTTGTCGCTCGCCGCGTCCTTGCCCGCGGTCTTGCCCAGGGTCTGCGAGTCGGCCGTGACGTCGAGGATGTCGTCCACGACCTGGAAGGCCAGGCCGATTGCGGCGCCGTAGGCGCGCAGCGCATCGAGCCCCGGGGCGTCGATGGTGCCGCAGGCGGCGCCCATCTCGACGCTGCCCTGCAGCAGGGCGCCGGTCTTCAGGCGATGCATCTCGCGCAGTTGGACCTCGTCGAGCGCGAGGCCGACGCTGGCCAGGTCGATCGCCTGGCCGCCGGCCATGCCCTGGCTGCCGGCCGCGCGTGCCAGCAGGCGGCACAGCCGAGCCTGCACCACGGGCGCGACGCCTTCGTCCTCGGGCGTAAGCAGCTCGAAGGCCAGCGCCTGCAGGGCATCGCCGGCCAGCAGCGCGTCGGCCTCGCCGAACTTCACGTGCACGGTGGGCTTGCCGCGGCGCAGCACGTCGTTGTCCATGCATGGCAGGTCATCGTGGACCAGCGAATAGGCATGGATCAGCTCGGCCGCGCAAGCGGCGCGAAGCGCGGCCTCGGCCTGGCCGCCCACCGACTCGCTGGCGGCGAAGACCAGCAAGGGCCGCAGCCGCTTTCCACCGTCGAGCACCGCATAGCGCATCGCATCGCCCAGCAGCACCGGCGCGTCGACACCCACCCACCGCGACAGCGCGGCCTCGACGCGTGCGAGCAGTGGCTCGCTCCAGGCCGCAAGCCGCTGTGCGTCCCAGCGCAGGGCATCTGCGGCGGCCATCGGAACACCTTCGCCTTGGGGCGGCCGAACGGCGCTCATTCCCCTGCCCAGGCCTTGAGGCCGTTCGCGTCGAGCACCTTGATCTGATCTTCGACTGCCTGCAGCTTGTCGCGGCAGAAGGCCAGCAGCGCTGCGCCCCGCTGGTAGCTGCCGAGCAACTGGTCCAGCGGCAGTTGCCCCGATTCGAGCTCGGCCACCAGCTTTTCGAGTTCCTGAAGCCCGGCTTCGTAGCTCGCGGGCAGCGCGCCGGTGTCGGGAGCGGCGGGTGAAGAAGCTGGTGAGGACGTAGGGGGCACCTTGGGCATGCGGGGATGGGGATGAAACCGGGCATTTTAGGACGGGGGCACCAGGGCACGCCCCGCGGCGGCCTCTGCCCCGCCTGGAAAGCCCTCCGCATGGAGGGCAAAGCAGCAGCACGCATATTTTCCCCGGGGTACAATTTCCTGCTCTCGCGCCGGCGTCCGCCGGCGATTTTTCTTGGGGCCGCCTAAGCTTCAGCGGCACCGCCTTTCGTTCTTTCCTCCCTGTGGGGAGCTTGGTCAGGTCACCCATGTCTGATTTAAGTCTTCAACTGCAGCAGGCTTCAAGCCAACTCCCGGTTTCCGCGTACTTCGACGAGGCGCTCTATGCCCGCGAGCTGCAAACCCTTTTCGCCGGCGGTCCGCGCTACGTCGGCCACCGGCTCGCGGTGCCCGAACCGGGCGACTATCACGCCCTGCCGCAGGAGCAGCAGGGCCGCGCACTGGTGCACACGCCCAAGGGCGTGGAGCTGATTTCCAACGTGTGCCGGCATCGCCAGGCGCTGATCCTGCAGGGCCGGGGCAAGCTCGATCCGCAGGCCGGCGGCGGCAACATCGTGTGCCCGCTGCACCGCTGGACCTACGCCGCCGCCGACCCGCGCACCACCGGCAAGCTGATCGGCGCACCGCATTTCGCGCAGGACCCCTGCCTCGACCTGCACAACTATCCGCTGACCGAGTGGAACGGTCTGCTGTTCGAGCGCAGCCCGCAGGGCGCGGGGCGCGATGTCGCCGCCGACCTGGCCCGACTCGGCCCGCGCGCGGACCTCGACTTCGAGGGCTATGCGCTGGACCGCGTCGAGCTGCACGAGTGCAACTACAACTGGAAGACCTTCATCGAGGTGTACCTCGAGGACTACCACGTCGGTCCCTTCCACCCCGGTCTCGGCAGCTTCGTCACCTGCGAGGACCTGCGCTGGGAATTCGGCCTCCACCACTCGGTGCAGACGGTGGGCGTCGCCAACCGCCTGGGCCGCGCCGGCAGCCCGGTCTACCAGAAGTGGCAGGAGCAGCTGCTGAAGTACCGCGAGGGCAAGCCGCCCAAGTACGGCGCGATCTGGCTCACCTACTACCCGCACGTGATGATCGAGTGGTACCCGCACGTGCTCACCGTCTCGACGCTGCACCCGATGGGGCCGCAGAAGACGCTCAACATGGTGGAGTTCTTCTACCCCGAGGAGATCGTCGCCTTCGAGCGCGAGTTCGTCGAGGCGCAGCAGGCCGCCTACATGGAAACCTGCGTGGAAGACGACGAGATCGCCGAGCGCATGGACGCCGGCCGCCGCGCGCTGATGCTGCGCGGCGTCGACGAGAGCGGCCCCTACCAGAGCCCGATGGAAGACGGGATGCAGCAGTTCCACGAGTGGTATCGCCGCGAGATGGCTGCCTAGAGCCGGAGGGATGCAAGCCCTCTGGATGGTGCTCGCCGCACTGATCTTCGCCACCATGGGCGTGTGCGTGAAGATCGCCTCGGCCTGGTTCACGAGCGCAGAGCTGGTGCTCTACCGCGGCCTGATCGGCATGCTGTTCCTGTGGGCGCTGGCGCGCCAGCGCGGCGTCACGCTGGCTACGCCCTACCCTGGCATGCACGCCTGGCGCAGCCTGATCGGCGTGTTCTCGATGGGCGCCTGGTTCTATGCCATCGCCCACCTGCCGCTGGCGACCGCCATGACGCTCAACTACATGAGCAGCGTGTGGATCGCGGCCTTCCTGGTCGGCGGGGCCCTGCTCGCCTGGGTGCCGGTGCCCGGCCGCGACGGACGCGTGGCGCGGCCGCCGCTGCAGGGCCCGCTGGTGCTGACCGTGCTGGCGGGCTTCGGCGGCGTGGTGCTGATGCTCAAGCCCAGCGTCGGCGAAAGCCAGGGCTTCGCGGGGCTGGTGGGCCTTTTGTCGGGCCTGACTGCCGCCTTCGCCTACATGCAGGTCGTTGCCCTCTCGCGCGTGGGCGAGCCCGAGTCGCGCACGGTCTTTTATTTCGCGGTCGGCTCGGCCGTGGCGGGCGGCCTCGTCACGCTTCTGGGCAGCTTCACGCCCTGGGCGCAATGGACCTGGGCGCACGCGGCGTGGCTGCTGCCGGTCGGCGTGCTCGCGGCCCTGGGCCAACTTTGCATGACGCGCGCCTATGCCAGCGCCAAGACCCAAAGCGGTACGCTCGTCGTGGCCAACCTGCAATATTCCGGCATTGTCTTTGCGGCAATCTACAGTGTGCTTCTGTTCGGTGACCGCATCGACGCGGCCGGCTGGGCCGGCATGGTGCTGATCGTCGGCAGCGGCATTGCGGCCACCGTGCTGCGCGAGCGCTCGCTGCCCAAGGCGCCCGCCGAAGAACATTGAGCAAGGAAGGACTGCCATGTACCAGACCCTGATCTCCGTCGACCAGCTCATGGACCTGCAGCGCAGCGGGGCCCCGCAGATGGTGTTCGACTGCAGCTTCGACCTGATGAAGCCCGAGGCCGGCCTCGCGCAGTACCGCGCGGCCCACATCCCCGGAGCGATCTACGTCAACCTCGACACCGACCTGAGCGCCAGGCATGGCGTGCCGGGCGCGAACGGCGAAGTCGTCGTGGCGCAGGCCGACGAGGGCCCGCCCGCATCGGGCGGCCGGCATCCGCTGCCCAGCCGCGAGAAGTTCGCGGCCTGGCTCTCCAGCATCGGGTTTGCGAACAACATGCAGGCCGTGGTCTACGACCGCAACGGCGCCAACTACTGCGGCCGGCTCTGGTGGATGCTGAAGTGGATGGGCCACGACGCCGTGGCCGTGCTCGACGGCGGCCTCCAGGCGTGGCAGGCGGCGGGCGGCGCGATCAGCCAAGGCGAAGAGCCTGCTCGATTCCAGTCGAACTTCGTCGCCGGCGAACCGCTCGTGACCTTGGTCGACACACGCACCGTTGCCGCGCGGCTGGAGAAAGCTGACCAGACGCTGATCGATGCCCGCGCCGCCGCCCGCTATCGCGGCGAGGTGGAACCTCTGGACCCGATCGCCGGTCACATCCCCGGGGCCCTGAACCGGCCCTTCACCGAAAACCTCGGCCCCGAGGGCAAGTTCAAGCCGGCCGCGCAGCTGCGCGCCGAGTTCGAAGCGCTGCTGCAGGGCCGGGACCCCGCCACGGTTGTCCACCACTGCGGCAGCGGCGTGAGCGCCGTGCCGAACGTGCTCGCGATGCAGATTGCCGGGCTCGGACCGACCGCGCTCTATGCCGGCAGCTGGAGCGAATGGAGCAACACGCCGGGACTGCCGACCCGGCAAGGTGCGGACGCATGAATCTTCAACGCCTTCTCTGGACCTTCGCGTTCACGGGCCTGGTCGCGGCAGCCCCATTGGCCGCGACGGCACAGGCACGCGCGCATGTGCACGGCCAGCTCAAGCTCGACATCGCGATCGAGGGGCCGACCGTGGTGATCGAGATGGAATCGCCACTCGAGAACTTCGTCGGCTACGAGCATGCGCCCAAGACCGAGGCCGAGAAGAAGATGGCCGACGACGCCGTTGCGCAGCTGCGCGCGGCCGATCAGCTGTTCAAGATCGACCCCGCCGCCAACTGCAAGCTCGGGCCGGTCACGCTGCGTTCCGCGGCGTTGGGCCTGGGCAAGGCCGAGACCGGCGCGGGTGAAGGCCATGCGGATCTCGATGGGACTTTCGCGTTCAACTGCACCAAGGCCACGGAGGCGAAGTTCATCGAGCTGGCGTTGGTCAATGCTTTCAAGGGCGTGCGCCAGGTCGACGTCCAGATCGTCTCGCCGGATGGTCAGTTCAAGCGCACGCTCAAGCGCCCCGCGACGCGCCTGACGTGGGGCGGCAAGTGACGGCTCGGTGAGCGCTGTACTTTCCGTCGAAGCGCTGCGCTTTGCCTGGCCCGGCGCCTCCGTCCCCTGCATCGACATCGAGCGACTCGACATCGAGGCCGGCGAGGCCGTGTTCCTCCATGGGCCCAGCGGCTGCGGCAAAAGCACGCTGCTGTCGCTGCTGGCCGGCGTGCTGGTGGCCGACGCGGGCCGCGCCACCCTGCTCGGCCAGGACTGGGCCGCGCTCTCGGGCGCCGCGCGCGACCGCCAGCGCGTTGCGCACGTGGGCTACATCTTCCAGCAGTTCAACCTGCTGCCCTACCTGAGCGTGCTCGACAACGTGCTGTTGCCCTGCCGCTTCTCGGCGCGCCGCCGCGAGCAGGCCGGGCGCGAAGGCGGCCCCCGCGCGCAGGCCGCGCAACTGCTCCAAGCCATGGGCTTGCCGCAAGCCTTGTGGAAACGCCAGGCGATGCAGCTGTCGGTCGGCCAGCAGCAGCGCGTGGCCGCGGCCCGCGCGCTCATCGGGCACCCCGAGGTCGTGATCGCCGACGAGCCCACCTCGGCATTGGACGAGGACCGCCGCGAGGCCTTCCTCGACGTGCTCGTCGAGGCCTGCCGCGCGAACCGCAGCGCGCTGGTGTTCGTGAGCCATGACCAGCGCATCGCGGCGCGCTTCGGCCGGCATCTGCTCCTGCCCGAGATCAACCGCGCGGTGGAGCTTGCGCAGGCATGAGGACGCTCATCACGATCGCCTGGAAGAGCGCCTGGAACCGCCGCTTCACGCTGGCGCTCACGGTGCTGTCGATCGCGCTGTCCACCTTTCTGCTGCTGGGCGTCGAGCGCATCCGCACCGAGCTGCGCGACAACTTCTCCGCGTCCGTCTCGGGCACGGACCTGATCGTGGGCGCGCGCACCGGTTCCTCGCAACTCCTGCTGTATTCGGTGTTCCGCATCGGCGCCGCCACCAACAACATGCAGTGGCAGAGCGTGCAGGCGCTGGCAGCGCACCCGGGCGTGGACTGGGTGGTGCCGCTGTCGCTGGGCGACTCGCACCGCGGCTTCGCGGTGCTCGCGACCTCGCCGGAGTACTTCCAGCATTTCCGCTACGGCAACCGCCAGCCGCTGCGGCTGCGCGAGGGCAAGCCCTTCGCCGAACTCTTCGACACGGTGATCGGCGCCGAGGTAGCGGATCGGCTGGGCTACCACGTGGGCCAGCGCATCACCCTGGCACACGGCAGCGGCGAGCTCAACGCGGCCGAGCACGCGGACAAGCCCTTCGTCGTGACGGGCGTGCTCGCGCGCACGGGCACGCCGGTCGATCGCACGGTCCACATCGGCCTGGAGGCGATGGAGGCCCTGCACCTCGAATGGCGCGGCGGCGCGCCGCTGCCGGGCGTGCGCATCCCGGCCGAGCAGGTGCGCAAGTTCGATCTCAAGCCCAAGACCGTGACCGCCGCACTCGTCGGGCTCAAGAACCGGGCCGCGGTGTTCTCGGTGCAACGCTGGGTTTCGACCTACCAGCCCGAGGCGCTGATGGCCATCCTGCCCGGCGTGGCACTGGACGAGCTGTGGAGCGTGATCGGCGTCGGCGAGAACGCGCTGCTTCTGATGGCCGCGTTGGTCGCGCTGGTCAGCCTGGCAGGGCTGGTGTCGGTGGTGATGGCCGGGTTGAACGAGCGGCGCCGCGAGCTCGCGGTGCTGCGCGCGGTGGGCGCCAGCCTGCGCCATGTGCTGGCATTGCTGGCCCTCGAAGGCGCGATCGTCACGATGCTGGGCGTGGTGCTCGGCCTCGTCGCGGCGGCGCTGGGCATTGCCCTGCTTTCGCCATGGCTGCAGGCCCAGTTCGGGCTGGCACTCTCGCTGTCCGAACCTACACTCAACGAATGGACCCTGCTCGCCGGCCTGCTGGCGGCGGGCTGGCTGGCCAGCCTGCTGCCGGGCGTGCGCGCCTACCGTCTCTCGCTCGCCGACGGCCTCTCCCCAAGGACCTGAACATGATGATGAAGAAGACATTGCGTCCCCTGCTCCTGGCGCTGTGCGCCGCGGCCTTCGCGGCCTTCGCGGCCTTCGCGGCCGATCCGGCGCCGCAGTCGACCTCGGCCACCAATCCTCTGGGCGGCAAGAACGCCGCCGCCAAGCCCGCGCCGGGCCAGCCGCGGCTGATCGCCTGGGAAGAACTGGTGCCCAAGGACTGGGACCCGATGAAGGAATTCAAGGGCATGGACCTGAGCAAGCTCGAGGACGGCGATCCGCGCGCCAACGAGCTGCTGATGAAGATGCAGGAAGTCTCGAACAACGCGCCCACCAACCCGGCGATGAACGGCGTGGAAGTCAAGCTGCCCGGCTTCATCGTGCCGCTGGAAGAGAACAAGGGCGAGGTCACGGAGTTCCTGCTGGTGCCCTACTTCGGCGCCTGCATCCACACCCCGCCGCCGCCGGCCAATCAGATCGTGCACGTGCGCCCGCGCCAGGGCGCGAAGTTCCGCGCCATGGACACGGTGTGGATCACCGGCAAGCTCCAGACCTTGCGCAACGATTCGATGATGGGCGTGAGCGGCTACCACATGACGGCGGAGAGCGTCACCAAGTACACCGGTGGAGCGAAGTAGCGGACAGATGCAGGGCCTGAAGCCTATGATGAACGCGACGCTGCCCTTTCGACGGCAGCGCGCCCGGTTTCATTACCCAAGGAGCGCTCCATGTCCAATCACGTCTACAAACTCCTCGAACTCACCGGCTCCTCGCCCACGAGCAGCGACGACGCCGTGCAGCGTGCCATCGCCAAAGCGAACGAGTCGGTGCGCAACATCCAGTGGTTCGAGGTCACCGAAACCCGTGGCCACGTGCAGGACGGCAAGATCGCGCATTGGCAGGTCACGCTGAAAGTGGGCTTCACCCTCGAGGACTGAAGAGAAAGAAAGGCCCGGTGCGGGCGTCTCAGTCCGGCGCCTGCATGACGCGATCGGATTCCTCGTCGGCCGGTACGTTGTCGGCATCGAGCTCGCTGGCGTCGCTCAGGTCGATGCCGGTTTCGGAAAGCTCGTCGGCTACTTCGGTTTCGTCGTCCAGAGCTTCATCTGCGGACAGCTCATCGTCCTCGAATTCTTCTTCCGCTGGATCGTCGACGGGTTCGACGGAGCGCAGCGGTGGATCGGCGCGGTTCATGATCGGCTCCTAGGCTGTTATGGCTCGCGTTGGCGAGCCCCAAGTGTGAGCCTCCTCGCCCGACTTGGGTAGCCCGAGTTTGCAACTGACCGAACGGGCGGCGTGTCGGAGAGTGCCGCGTCCGCGCCCTTCAGTGCCTGCCTTCAGTGCCTGTGTCCGTGTTCCTCGTGAGCGGGTTCGGCGTGCTCGTGGGCATGTTCGTGTTCGCCATGGGCCAGGCGGCTGACACCCATCACCAGCAGGAGGCCCGCAGCGAGCCAGGCGATCTGCCATGCGGTCTCGCGCGCGCCCAGACGCTTCTGCAACTGCGGGATCAGGTCGGCCAGCGCCACGTACACGAAGCTGCTGGAGGCCAGCACCAGGAAGTAGGGCAGCCAGCCATGGAGCTGGTCCACCAGCCACCAGCCGGCCAGGCCGCCCAGCGCCGTCATGGTGCCGGCGAGCGACACCTTGACCAACGCGGCCCTTGCATTGGGTGAGCTCTGGCGCAGCACGACCAGGTCGCCGATGTGGTGCGGGACTTCGTGCGCCAGCACCGCGATCGCCGCGACCAGGCCCAGACGCAGGTCGGCGATGAAGGCCGAGGCGATCAGGATGCCGTCGCCGAAGCAATGCACGCTGTCGCCGGTGAGCACTGCCCAGCCGCCGCCCTTGCGCAGATGGTCGTGGCCGTGCGAATGCGCGTGTCCGTGTCCATGGTCGTGGTGCTCCTGCTCGCCATGATGGTGCTCATGGCCGTGGTGCCAGAGTTCGGCCTTGTCGAGCAGGAAGAACAGCACCAGCCCGCCGAGCAGCACGCCGAACAGCAGGCCCGGCTCGATGCGGCTCTCGAAGGCCTCGGGCAGCAGGTGCATGAAGGCGGTGGCCAGCAGCGCGCCGGCCGCCAGGCTCAGCAGGTGCTGCGGATCGACGCCGCCGCCGCGGCGCACGCCCACGCGCAACAGCAGCGCGGCGATCCAGACACTTCCGATGCCGGCAACGAGGGTCGCGGCGATGATGATGAGCAGGTTCATGTCGGCTTCACGAGAAAAAACAAAAGCCGCCCATCGGACGGCTTTCGGCAGAAAGCAGCGCTTTCTCAATCCACGCCGTGGGTCCTGAACCAGGCCAAGGCACGCTTCCAGCCGTCCTCGGCCTGGCCCGCGACGTAGCTCGGCCGGTAGTCGGCATGGAAGGCGTGGCCCGCTTCGGGGTACACGACGAACTGGGAGGCCTTGGCCGCCGGCGAGCCGGTGGCCAGAGCCGCTTTCATCTTATCAACCGTGTCAAGAGGGATGCCCTGGTCCTTGCCGCCGTAGAGGCCGAGCACCGGCGCCTTCAGATCGGCGACCAGGTCGATCGGGTGCTTCGGCGTCAGCGCTCCGGGCTGCCCGACCAGCCGGCCATACCAGGCCACGCCCGCCTTGACCTTGCCGGTGGCCGCATAGAGCCAGACGATGCGGCCGCCCCAGCAGAAGCCGGTGATCGCGGCCTCGCCGGCGTCGCCGCCGTTGGCCGCGGCGTACTTCAGGGCGCCGTCGAGGTCGGCCATCACCTGCGCGTCGGGCACCTTGCTGACCACTTCGGCCTGCAACTTGGGGATGTCGGTGTAGCTGCGCGGATCGCCCTGGCGCGCATAGAGCTCGGGCGCGATCGCGTAGTAGCCGGCCTTGGCGAAGCGGCGGCAGGTGTCGGCGATGTACTCGTGCACGCCGAAGATCTCCTGCACCACGAGCACCACGGGCAAGCCGGTCTTGCCGGCGGGAGCGGCGGCGTAAGCCGGCACGTCGAAGCCGTTGACGCTGTACTTGACGGGGCCGGCCTTCAGGCCGTCGGCCGAGGTGTTGATCGCGGTCTGCGCCGCGATGGGCAGCGTGGCCGCCGCATAGCCGACGCCGATGGCGGCCTTGAGCGCAGTGCGGCGCGTGGTGCCTTGCTCGGTGCTCTCGCCTGGGCGAAGCGAATCGAACTCGGCTTGCAGATCGGAACCGGACTGGGGATGGGGCATCAGGGGCATCGGTACGAACTCCTCGAAGGATCGACAACCAGGCACGCAGCCGCGCGCCGGCACAAAGGCCGCACTGTAGGCGATCAGGCGTGAATCCGTTGTGACGCTGGAACCCCGTCATAGGCCCGCAGGGCGAGCGCCGCAGCCAGGACCCGCGCCGGATCGACCAGCCGCAGCCCGGCCACGGCCGCCGAGCCTTGCAGCCCCAGCGGGATCTCGGTGCAGCCCATGACGAGGGCTACGGGCCCATGCCGATCCGCCAGTTGCAGTGCGACCCGGCTGAAGCAACGCTCCGCCAGGCGCATGTCGCCGGCCTTCACACCCTCGTAGATGCCGCGCATCAGCAGCCTGCGCTCCTCGGCCAGTGGCAGATGGCAGGCCAGGCCCGCATCGGCGAGCGCCTGCTCGTAGAGGCCCACGCGGTAGGTCCCTTCGGTCGCCATCAGCGCCGTGCCGCGCACGCCCTCGGCCGCGAGCTGCGCCGAGACCTCGCGCGCCACATGCAATACCTCGATCTGCGGAAATCGCTCCTGCAGGGTGGCGTGCCAGGCATGGGCGGTGTTGCAGGCGATCGCCACGGCGCGGCTGCCCAAGGCGGCCAGCCGTCCCAGCGCCTGCAGCATGGGCTCGAGTGGCTGGTGGGCGCCGAGCGCGCTCGATTCGAGCGCGCCGCTGCGGTCGGGCACCGGCACCTGCGCGAGCCAGTGCTCGGGAAAGGCCTGGTCGCGCACGGGCTCGCCGCGGTCGCGCATGAGCCGGGCACAGGCTTCGACGAAGAGACGCACGAAGTCGGCGCCCGCAGCCGGCCCCATGCCGCCCAAGATACCGACGACGTGAGTCACAGGTCGAGGTTCCCAATGAGCCCTGGCTTCATTCCAGAGACACCGCGGAACCGGCTTTGCCGGGCCGCTGGTGTCGCCCCCGGAAGGGGGTTGGCGAGAGCGACACGAAGTGCGCGAAGCCTGCGGGAGAGCTTATGTGGCAGGCTTGTCGCTGGGCGACTTGATGTTCTCGCGCAGCTGCGGGCTCATCGGCAGGTTCAGCGGCACGTTCTTGGGCGGGATCGGCTGCAGGAACCACTTGTTGTACAGCTTCTCGAACTCGCCGCTCTTCATCAGGCCGATGAAGGTGTCGTCGACCAGCTTCTTGAAGGCCGTGTCGTCCTTGGCCAGCATGCAGGCATAGGGCTCGACCTGCAGTGCCTCGCCCACCACCTCGAACTCGGCCGGGTTCTTCGCGTTGGCCATCAATCCGTACAGCAGGATGTCGTCCATCGCGAACGCGACCGCGCGGCCGCTCTCGACCAGCAGGAAGGCGTCGGCATGGTCCTTGGCCAGCACGATGTCCATGTCGAGGTTCTTCTCGGCGTTGTACTTGCGCATGACCAGCGCGTTGGTGGTGCCGGTGGTGCTGGTGACCGTCTTCTTCGCGAGGTCGGCGTAGTCCTTGATGCCGGAGGACTTCTTCACCAGCAGGCGCGTGCCCGTGTAGAAGTGGTTGATGGCAAAGCTCACGTCCTTGGCCCGTGCGCTGTTGTTGGTGGTGGAGCCGCACTCCAGGTCGATGGTGCCGTTGCTCAGCAGCGGGATGCGGTTCTGCGAGGTCACGGCCATCATCGCCACCTCGAGGTTGGGCTTGTTGAGCCTCTTCTTGACCGCCTCGACCACCGCGTTGGAGAGCTCGACCGAGAAGCCGATCGGCTTGCCTCCATCCAGGTAGCTGAAGGGCACCGAGGACTCGCGGTAGGCGAGCGTGATCTTGCCGGAAGCGGCGATCTTGGCGAGGGTGTCGGCAGCCTGCGCGCCCGTTGCGGCAGCGGCGAGCGCCACTGCGGCCATCAGTACGGAAATCTTCATGCGAGCCCTTTCGGTCGGATTTGGAATGTGTTGCGAAGTGTAGGAACGATTCGCGCGTCCGTCACAATTCCTTTTGCGCCCACGGCCATGACCAAAAGTTATGGCCTTCTTCCCAGAGGGCATGAGCTTTGGCTATGGGCTGCGACGCTTTTGGCATTTCACGCACGCGCGGCCAGGACCTAGAGTCGGCGCATTCCAACAAAGCGACAGGAAGATAGCGTCATGCATGTGGGTGTGCTGGGTGCCGGCATCGTGGGCCTGGCCACGGCGTGGCAGTTGAGCCAGCGGGGCGTGCAGGTGAGCGTGATCGATCGCGCGGCGCCCGGGTCCGGCGCAAGCGGGGGCAACGGCGCTCAACTGAGCTACTCCTACGTGCAGCCGCTGGCCGACCCTTCCATCTGGAAGCAGTTGCCCAAGCTGCTGTTCTCGCCCTCTTCCCCGCTGAAGCTGCGGCCCCAGCTCGATCCGCTGCAATGGCGCTGGGGCGTGGCATTTCTCGCGGCCTGCAATGCGCGCACCTCGCGCGAAACCACGGCCCGGTTGCTCGCACTGGCGGCCGAAAGCCGCGCCGCCTTCGAAGCCATGCTGGCCGAGCTCGAGCCCGATTGCGATTTCTCCAGCACCGGCAAGCTGGTGCTGTATGGAAGTGCCGCCTCGCTGGACGCCGCCCGCCGTCAACTCGAGCTCCAGCGCACGATGGGCAGCGAGCAGCGCCTGGTCACGCCCGACGAATGCATCGCGATCGAGCCCGCGCTCGCCGCCTACCGCACGCAGATGGCAGGCGCCGTTCACACGCCCAGCGAATGCGCGGCCGACTGCCTCAAGCTCTGCATTGCGCTGGAGCGGGCGTTGCGGGCGCGCGGCGTGCGCTTCCTGCTCGACTGCGAGGTGCAGGGCTTCGACCGGCGCGATGGCCGCGTGGCAGCGGCGCAGACCAGCGCAGGCAACGTGGAGGCGGACGCCTTCGTCATGGCCCTCGGCACCGCCTCGCACCGGCTGGGCCGCCAGCTCGGCGCCTACCTGCCGGTGTATCCGCTCAAGGGCTACAGCATCACGGTCGATGTGGATGGTGCGCCCGATGACGCGCCGCAGGTCAGCGTGACCGACAGCGCACGCAAGGTGGTGTTCGCGCGAATCGGCTCGCGCCTGCGCGTGGCGGGGATGGCCGAGCTGGTGGGGCACGATGCCAGCATCCCGGCCACGCGCATCGAGTCGCTGGCGGCGGCGACGCGCGCCGTGTTTCCGCAGGCCAGCCGCATGGAGGCGCTCCATCCCTGGACCGGCATGCGCCCGGCCACGCCGACAGGCGTGCCCATCGTCGGGCGACTGGCCGGTGCGCCGTCGAACGTGGTGTTCAACACCGGCCACGGCGCCCTTGGCTTCACGCTGGCTTTCGGATCGGCTGAGCGCGTAGCGCGGCAATTGGCGGCCTAGGGCCCGTTGACGTCAACAGGCCCTAGGCCACCCCTTCGATCGCCTCGCGCATGCAGCGCGTGATGCCGCGCACCGCCACCGAATCGGGCCGCTCGGCAAATCGCAAGGCACGGATCGGCACCGGAATGCGCGGCTCGAGCGCCAGCACATCCACCTTGTCGCGATCGGCCGAGCCGGCGGTGCAACCGTCGACCAGGGCGACACCCAACCCGTGGTGCGCCATGGCCAGCGCGGCATGGTAGGTCTGCACCGTGACCACCGCCTGCTGGAAGCCCACGCCGGCCTGCCGGCAAGCCTGGCTCAGGCTGGTGCCCACGGGGTCCCGGCTGTCGAGGCCCACCACGGGCAGGTCGACCAGGTCGTGCAGTGCCGCGGAGCCGTTGCGCACCAGCGCGCGCGGCAACATCCCCTTGGGCGCGATGCACACCATGCGGCTGTCGGCGAGCGTTTCCTGGGTGAGCGAGGGATGCACCGCGGGACTGAAGGCGAAGCCCACGTCGGCCTCCTGCCGCAGCAGCGCCGACATGATCTGCGGCGAATGCAGCGATTCCACCGTGACGGCGATGCCCGGATGCTTCTGCCGGAAGGCCTTGAGCGCACGCGGCAGCACCTCATAGCTCAGCGCCAGGACCGTGAGGATGCGCAGCTCGCCGGCATCGCTGCCGGTACGCAGGTGGGCCGCGAGCCGCTGCACCTCGTCGAGCTGCGCGAAGAGGCGCTCGATATGCGGATAGAGCGCCTGCGCCTCGGTGGTCGGCGTGAGCCGTCCCTTGGCACGCTGGAACAGCGGGAAGCCCAGCTGGATCTCCGCGTGCTGCAGCGTGCGGCTGACGGCAGGCTGCGTGATGTTGATGAGCCTGGCCGCCGCGCTCACGCTGCCGGTGAGCATGATGGCGTTGAAGACCTCGATGTGGCGCAGGCGCATCGAGCGGTTTACTTGGCCGCGACCTTGCCGCGCGAGATGTCCATCACCATCCGCGCCGCCAGGTAAAGCCGCGGCTCGATGGAGTCGATCAACACGTACTCGGCATCCGCCGAGTGCGCGCCGAAGCCCTGCAAGCCGAAGCGCTCCACCACTGGCGCCTTGGTCTGCAGCGCGGCAAAGGCGGCATCGGTGCCGCCACCGGCCACCTTGTCGTCCGCGCCCAGATCGCGGCCCAGTTCCTTGTAGATCGCCTGCGCATGCGAGGCGAGCGCGCGCGAAGCGTCGGTGGCCTCCAGCGGCGGGCGCCGGCGCTCGAACTTCATCTCGACCTTGGCCTCGGGGATCAGCTGCTTCTTCACGCGCTCCTGCACCTGCTTCTCGATGCGGTCGTAGTCGCTGACCTTGAGCACTCGCACATCGGCCCCCGCGCTTGCCGACGCGGGGATCACGTTGCGATTGGAGCCCGCCTTCGAGATGGTCCAGTTCATCTTGAGCCCGGTCGCCGGATCGGACAGGTCGCGCATCTGCAGGATCTGGTGCGAGAGCTCGTACAGCGCGTTCACGCCCAGCTCCGGCGCCGACCCCGCATGCGAGGCCTTGCCCGTGACGTTGAGCGACACCGACGCGATGCCGGCGGTGGCCAGCGAGAGCTTGTCTTCCTTGACCGAGGCGCCCTCGTACGACATCACCACGTCGTGCTCCGCGCCGAGCCGGCTGATGAGCGCGCGCGAGCCGGGCGAGCTGATTTCCTCGTCGCCGTTGATCAGCACCGTGAGCGTGCCGTACTCCTTGAAGTCCAGCGCCTTCAGGAGCGCCACCGCGTGCAGGATGACGGCCACGCCCTGCTTGTCGTCGGCAATGCCCAGGCCGTAGGCCTTGTCGCCCTCGATGCGGAAGGGCTGCTTGTTCAGCATGCCGATCTGGTAGACCGTGTCCATGTGGGCGATCAGCATGATCTTCTTGCTGCCGGTGCCCTTGAACGTGGCACGCACCGCCTTGCCGATCTTCTCCGGCGTGTCCTCCATGCGGTAGGCCTCGGCCGTCGGGTCGACCAGCTCGACCTGGCCGCCCATCGCCTTCAGCCGCTCGGCGATCAGGTTGGCGATCTTGTCCAGGCCTTCGAGGTCGCGGCTGCCAGATTCGATCGAGACCAGCTGCTTCAAGGTGTCGAGCAGGGCGGGCTTTTCCTTGGCGGCCAGCGCGGCGATGCGCTCGTCGGGTGCTGCCGAGGCGATGCCCAGCCAGGCGGCGCAGACGGCGCCGAGCGCGAAGGTGCGGAGGGAATGGGAGAGCTTCATCTTCTTGTCTTTCCTTGGGTTGACTTCTTTGTCTTCTTTCAGTGGGCCTTGTCCCAGTTCGGGCCAAAGCCGATCTCGGCCAGCAGCGGAACCTTGAGCTCCGCCACGCCGGCCATGATCCGCGGGATCTCGCTGCGGACCCACTCGACTTCATCCTCGGGCACCTCGAACACCAGTTCGTCGTGCACCTGCATGATCATCTTGGTACGGCGCTTTTCGGCGTCGAGCACCTCCTGCACCTTGACCATGCTGAGCTTGATCAGGTCGGCCGCCGTGCCCTGCATCGGCGCGTTGATGGCCGCCCGCTCGGCCCCGCCGCGTCGCGGGCCGTTGGGCGAGTTGATCTCGGGCAGGTAGAGGCGCCGGCCGAACACCGTCTCCACGTAGCCCCGCTGCTTGGCCAGCGCCTTGGTCTCGTCCATGTAGATCTTCACGCCCGGGTAGCGGGCGAAGTAGCGGTCGATGTAGGACGCCGCGGCCTTGGTCTCGATGCCGAGGTTGCGCGCCAGGCCGAAGCTGCTCATGCCGTAGATCAGCCCGAAATTGATGACCTTGGCATAGCGGCGCTGCTCGCTCGACACCTGGTCCACCGCCACCCCGAAGACCTCGGCCGCGGTCGCGCGGTGCACGTCGATGCCCTCGGTGAAGGCGCGCAGCAGAGAAGCGTCGCCGCTGATGTGGGCCATGATGCGCAGTTCGATCTGCGAGTAGTCGGAACTCGCGATCACGCTGCCCGGCGGCGCCACGAAGGCCTCGCGCACGCGCCGCCCTTCGGGGGTGCGGATCGGGATGTTCTGGAGATTGGGCTCGTTGCTGGACAGCCGCCCCGTCACCGCCACGGCCTGCGCGTAGTGCGTGTGCACGCGGCCCGAGCGCGGATGCGCCAGCTGGCCCAGCTTGTCGGTGTAGGTCCCCTTGAGCTTGGACAGGCCCCGGTGCTCGAGGATCTTGGCCGGCAGCGGGAAGTCCTCGGCGAGCTTTTCCAGCACCTCCTCGTCGGTGCTCGGCGCACCGCTGGGCGTCTTCTTGACCACCGGCAGCCCCAGCTTGGTGAAGAAGACCTCGCCGATCTGCTTCGGCGAGCCCAGGTTGAAGGGCTGGCCCGCGAGCTCGTAGGCCTCCTGCTCCAGCGCCATGATGCGCTTGCCCAGCTCGTTGCTCTGCGCCGCCAGCGTGGGCGCGTCGATCAGCACGCCGTTGCGCTCGACGCGGTAGAGCGTCTCGCTGGAGGCCATTTCCAGCTCGTAGACGAAGCGCAGCTTGTCGTCCGCCTGCAGTCTGGGCCAGAGCGCAAGGTGCACGTCCAGCGTCTGGTCGGAGTCCTCGCAGGCGTACTCGGCCGCCTTGTCGATCGACACCTGGCTGAATGGGATCTGGTGCGCGCCCTTGCCGCACAGGTCCTCGTAGTCGATGCCGCTGCGGCCCAGGTGGCGCTCGGCCAGGCTGGCCAGGCCGTGCGGCTTGTGCACCTCCAGCACGTAGCTCTGCAGCATGGTGTCGTGCGCGTAGCCCCGCACCTCGATGCCGTGGTTGGCGAACACGTGGCGGTCGTACTTGACGTGCTGGCCCAGCTTCTTCTTCGTCGCGTCCTCCAGCCAGGGCTTGAGCTTTGCCAGCACCTCGTCGCGCGGCAGCTGCGCCGGCGCGTCGCCGTAGTTGTGCGCCAGGGGGATGTAGGCCGCCTCGCCCGGCTTGACGCTGAAGCTGATGCCCACGATCTCGGCGTGGACCTCGTCCAGCGAGTTGGTCTCCGTGTCCAGCGCGACCAGTTCGGCCGCCTCGATCTTCGCCAGCCAGGTGTCGAAGAGCGCCCAGTCGAGGACGATGTCGTAAACCAGGTTGCTGGCCTTGGCCGCGGCGTCGGCGGCCGGCTCCTCGAGCAGGCCGGTGCCGCCCTCGGGGCCGCGCTTCGCCTTGTTCTCCTCGATGAGCTCGGGCGGGACTTCATGCGCCTCCAGCGTCTTCACGAGGCTCTTGAAGCCGTACCTCTCGTAAAAGCTCTTCAGCTCGTCGACCTGCTGCGGGCCGATGGCAATGCCTTCGAGCGACGGGAGCCCGGACACATGGCCGTCGAGCTCGCAATCGGTGCGGATGGTGACCAGCCGCTTGCCCTGCGGCAGCCAGTCCAAAGCCTTGCGCAGGTTCTCGCCCGCCTGGCCCTTGACTTCGCCGGCGCGGGCGATGAGCGCATCGAGCGAGCCGTACTCCAGCAGCCACTTGGCGGCCGTTTTCGGGCCGACCTTCTCGACGCCGGGCACGTTGTCCACGCTGTCGCCCACCAGCGTCTGGTAGTCGACCATCAGGTGGGGCGGCACGCCGAACTCGGCCGTGACGCCGGCCACGTCGCGCTTCTTACCACTCATGGTGTCGATGATGGTGATGTGCTCATCGACCAGCTGGCTCATGTCCTTGTCGCCGCTGGAGACGATCACCTCGACGCCCTGGTTCGCCGCTGTGCGCGCCAGGGTGCCGATCACGTCATCGGCCTCGATGTCGGGCACGCAGAGCACCGGCCAGCCCAGGAGCTTGACGACTTCATGAATGGGCTCGACCTGGCTGCGCAGGTCGTCGGGCATCGCGGAGCGGTTGGCCTTGTACTGGGGATACCACGCGTCCCTGAAGGTTTTCCCGGGCGCGTCGAAGACGCAGGCGGCGTAGTCGGCCCGCACCTCGCGGCGCAGCACCTGCAGCATGTTGATCATGCCCCGGATGGCCCCGGTCGCCGGGCTGCCGGGATCGCCCGGCACCGCGCGCAGATCGGGCATCGCGTGGAAGGCGCGGTAGAGATAGCTCGAGCCATCCACGAGCAGCAATGTTTTCTTGTCGGTCATCGAAGCATTTTGCCGTGCCGCGCTTGGGCCTCAGCACGACGGGGAACGTCGCTTCCGGCTGACAGCAGGCCCTGAGGCCCCGCCTACAATCGAGCCATGTCCTCCACTCCTCTTCTGCTTGCCCGCGCCGCCCTGCTGGCCGCGCTGGCCGGCGCCGCACCGCTGGCCGCCGTTCATGCCCAGAGCGCGCCGCCGCCCGATGCGGCCCAGGCCACGCCCGAGTCGCCGCGCCGCAACCAGAAGATCGAGCACATCCACGTCGAGGATTCCGGTGCCCGCGTCGACGAGGTGCGCTACGGCGGCCGGACCCAGAGCATCACGGTCCAGCCCAAGGCGAACGTGCCCTCCTACGAGGTGCTCCCCAACAACACCGGGCTCGATCGGCAGGGGCCCACCGACGCGGGCGGCGGCAACGGCAACGGCGCGCGGGTCTGGAACGTGCTCAAGTTCTGAGCACGGGCGGCCGTGGCGGTCTTCACCGAAGTCGGGTTCGACGAGGCCGATGCGCTGGTCCAGCGCCTCGGCCTGGGTCCGCTCACCGCGCTGCGAGGCATCGAGGGCGGCATCGAGAACACCAACTACTTCGCCAGCACCGCTTCGGGCGAATTCGTGCTGACGCTGTTCGAGCGCCTGGGGCCGCATCAACTGCCCTACTACCTCTGCCTGATGAAGCACCTGGCCTCGCGCGGCATCCCGGTGCCCGAACCGGTCGCCGACCCGGCGATCGAGCCGCCCCTCGGGCATCCTCTTTCCATCCCGGCGGACGCGCCCTGCGAGTTCCTGCACCGGGTCGCGGGCAAGCCGGCGGCGCTGGTGCAGCGGCTCGAAGGCAGGAGCGAGCTGGCGCCCACCCCGGCGCATTGTGCCGAGCTGGGCCGCCTGCTGGCGCGCATGCACCAGGCCGCGCGCGACTTCCCCCGCATCCAGCCCAATCTTCGCGGCCTGGCCTGGTGGAACGACACCGCGCCGGTGGTGCTGCCCCACCTCGAGGCCCCGCAGGCCGCGCTTCTGAAGAGCGAGCTGGCCTACCAGAACCACATCGCCGAATCGTCCGCCTACGCGGCACTGCCCTGCGGTCCGGTGCACGCCGACCTGTTCCGCGACAACGCGATGTTCGCCATCGGTGAAGAGGTGCCGCGCCTGACCGGGGTGTTCGACTTCTATTTCGCAGGCACCGACACCTGGCTCTTCGACCTGGCGGTGTGCCTCAACGACTGGGCGATCGACCTTCCCACCGGCCGGCACGACGCGGTCCGCGCCAACGCCCTCCTGGCCGCCTACGGCACTGTCCGGCCGCTGACCGGCGCCGAGCGCACCCTGCTGCCCGCCATGCTGCGCGCTGCCGCCCTGCGCTTCTGGATCTCCCGGCTGTGGGACTTCCACCTGCCGCGCGAAGCGAGCATGCTCAAGGCCCATGACCCCACGCATTTCGAGCGGGTGCTGCGCGAGCGCTCCAGCGCACCCGCCGCGCCCGTTCTCCCCTTTTCCGCCGCCCGCGGCGAGCCGCAGGCCGCCTGAACGGGGGCCGGTCCATCCATGAAACTGAACCTCGTGCCGGCACGCACCGGCGCCGAATGGGTCCGCGTCGGGCTCAAGACCTTCTGGCGGCAGCCGCTGGCCTTCATCTCGCTGTTCTTCCTGTTCATGGCGTCGATCTCGATCGCCTCCCAGCTGCCGCTGATCGGCAGCGTGCTTGCGCCGATCCTGCTGCCCTTCATGACGCTGGGGCTGATGGTCGCCACCTCGGTCGCCTATGCCAACGACCGGCAGAAGCCGGCCGCGCCGGCCATGTTCGCGGCCGCGGCCGAAGCGGTGCGCAGCGAGTGGCGGCCGATGATCGTGCTGGGCCTGATCTCGGCCGCCTATTTCATCCTGGCAGTGGGCGTCTCGGCCCTGTTGGACGGGGGGCAGCTGGCGCGCGCCTACCTGCTCGACGAGACGCTCGCGCCCGAGGTGATGGCCAGCAGCGACTTCCAGACCGCGCGCCTGTTCGTCATGGTGCTCAATCTGCCGCTGTCGCTCGCCATGTGGCATGCGCCGGCGCTGGTGCACTGGCATCACGTCGAACCGGTCAAGAGCCTGTTCTTCAGCCTGGTCGCGCTGTTCCGCAACTTCGGCGCCTACGCGATGTTCTGCCTCTCGTGGTTCGGCGTGTTCCTGGTCGCCGGCATCGCCATCGGGCTGCTGGCCACGGTGCTGGTCGGTGTCGGCGCCATCGGCATGGGAGGCGGCGGCGCCTCGGCCATCGGCAGCGCGCTGATGATCGGCAGCGCCCTGGTGCTGGCAGCCATGTCGCTGAGCTCGACCTGGTTCACCTTCAGGGACAGTTTTCGGGCGGACTGATACGGGAACGCGAACCGAGCGAAGGGCTTAGACCGGCGTCAGCTTCGCCACCGACAGCGCCAGCCACTTGATGCCATGGCGCGGAAAGTTGATCTGCGCCCGCGCATCGTCGCCGGTGCCCTCCAGCGCGAGCACGGTGCCCTCGCCAAACTTGTTGTGGAAGACCTGCATGCCCGAACGCAGGCCATGCGAAGGCGCGGTCTTCTGCGGCGGCACGGGCGGGCTGGCGAAGCTTTCCTTGCTGCCGTAGCTGCCGCCGCGCGTGCTCGCGTAGCCTCCGCCGTAGCCGAAAGCCGAAGGCGTGAAGCCCTGGTTCTTCGGTGTCAGCCATTTGAGCGCGGTCTCGGGCAGCTCGTCGAAGAAGCGGCTCTTGAGGTTGTAGCGGGTCTGGCCGTGCAGCATGCGCGTTTGCGAGTGGCTCAGATAGAGGCGCTTTCGTGCACGCGTGATGGCCACGTACATCAGCCGGCGTTCCTCTTCCAGGCTTTCGTAGTCCGACAACGAGTTCTCGTGCGGAAAGAGGCCCTCCTCCATGCCGGTGATGAACACGCAGTCGAACTCCAGGCCCTTGGCCGCGTGCACGGTCATCAGTTGCACCGCGTCCTGCCCGGCCTGCGCCTGGTTGTCGCCCGATTCCAGCGCGGCGTGCGTCAGGAAGGCAGCGAGGGGGCTCATGGTTTCGCCGGTCTCGGCGTCCGGCACCAGCGGCTCGTCGGTGATCGGCAGGTTGGGATCGAGCCCCTGGCTGGCCGGCGACTGGCGCAGCTCGTCCACTGGCATCGCCACCGCATCGCGGCCGAAGCCCTCCTGTGTGACGAAGCTCTCGGCCGCGTTGACCAGTTCCTCCAGGTTCTCGATGCGGTCGGCGCCTTCGCGCTCGCTGCGGTAGTGCTCGATCAGGCCGCTGTGCTGCAGCACCAGCTCGATGATCTCGCGCAAGGACAGGCCCTGCGTCTGCTCGCGCAGCACGTCGATCTTGGCGACGAAGGCAGACAGGTTGGCGCCGGCCTTGCCGCCGACGGCAGCGACCGCATCGTGCAGCGATCTACCCGCGGCCCGGGCCGCGTCCTGCAGCTGCTCGATGCTGCGCGCGCCGATGCCGCGCGGCGGGAAGTTGACGATGCGCAGGAAGCTGGTGTCGTCGTCCTTGTTCTCCAGCAGCCGCAGGTAGGCCAGCGCATGCTTGATCTCGGCGCGCTCGAAGAAGCGCAGGCCGCCGTACACGCGGTAGGGCACGGCAGCATTGAAGAGCGCGGTCTCGATCACGCGGCTCTGCGCGTTGCTGCGGTAGAGCACCGCCATCTCCTTGCGCTCGATGCCTTCACGCACGAGCTGGCGCATCTCCTCCACCATCCACTGCGCCTCGGCGAAGTCGCTGGTGGATTCGTAGACGCGCACCGGCTCGCCGGGCCCCTGGTCGGTGCGCAGGTTTTTGCCCAGCCGCTTCTTGTTGTGACTGATCAGCGCGTTGGCGGAATCGAGGATGTTGCTGTAGCTGCGGTAGTTCTGCTCCAGCTTGATCTGGTGCGTGACCTCGAACTCCTGCACGAAGTCGGCCATGTTGCCAACCCGCGCGCCGCGAAAGGCGTAGATGCTCTGGTCATCGTCGCCGACCGCGAGCACGCTGTTGTCGCCGGGCACGAAGCGGCCCTCCACCGTGTGACCGGCGAGCATCTTGATCCAGGCGTACTGCAGGCGATTGGTGTCCTGGAATTCGTCGATGAGGATGTGGCGGAAGCGCCGCTGGTAGTGCTCGCGCACCGGGTCGTTGTCGCGCAGCAGCTCGTAGCTGCGCAGCATCAGCTCGCCGAAGTCGACCACGCCTTCGCGCTGGCACTGCTCCTCGTAGAGCTGGTAGAGCTCGACCTTCTTGCGGTCGTCCTCGCTGCGGCTCTCGATGTCGCGCGGGCGCAGGCCGTCTTCCTTGGCGCCGGCGATGAACCACTGGGTCTGCTTGGCCGGGAAGCGCTCCTCGTCGACGTTGAACTGCTTCATCAGCCGCTTGATGGCCGAAAGCTGGTCCTGGGTGTCGAGGATCTGGAAGGTGGACGGCAGCCCGGCGAGCTTCCAGTGCGCGCGCAGGAAGCGGTTGCACAGGCCGTGGAATGTGCCGATCCACATCCCGCGCACGTTGACGGGCAGCATCGCCGTGAGCCGCGCCATCATTTCCTTGGCCGCCTTGTTGGTGAAGGTGACGGCCAGGATGCCGCCGGGCGACACCTGGCCGGTCTGCAGCAGCCAGGCGATGCGGGTGGTCAGGACCCGGGTCTTGCCGGAGCCGGCACCGGCGAGGATCAGGGCGTTGCCGGCGGGCAGCGTGACGGCGGCGAGCTGCTCGGGGTTGAGGTTTTGCAGCAAGGGGGATGCGGGCGCGGGGTCTTCGAACAGCATGGTGCATTGTAGGAAGCATGGTCGCGCAGCAGCAGCGCGCGCCGACCGGGGCGGATGAGATGCAATCGAACCCTTTCCGCTGATCCGTGACTCAGCCGTTACGGACGATGTATTTGTAGGCAGCGTCCCAAGTGACTCGACATTCCGCTACACACACGGCTCGGGGCTCCCGCCGAAGTCAGCACTCGGCAAACCGGAAGATAGATATCTCATCGACAGGCTAGCCAAACCGGTGCGCCAGACAATCCTTGCGTATGCCCGGCCGGCAGTGAGCGTTGACCGAGGCGGCGCATAGCGATCGCGCCCCGTCCGCCCGCACCTACTTGCGCCAGAACGCGGGGGTCAGAAGCGCGATAAAACTCAGCATTTCGAGCCGGCCGAGCACCATTGCGAAGGTGCACACCCACAGCTGGAAATTCGTCAGGCCGCTGAAGTTGCCGGCGGGCCCGACCGTGCCGAGCCCCGGCCCGGTGCAATTCACGCTGGCCAGCACGGCGCTGAAGGCGGTGACCGGGTCGAGGTCGGTCAGCACCAGCAACATGCTCAGCGAGATCGTCGTCACGCCGTAGACCAACATGAAGGCCAGCACAGAGAAGATCACGCGGTGGTCGACAACCATGCTGCCGAGAGTCACCGGTTGAACCGCGTGCCGATGGACGAGTCGCTCCATCTCACGCCGCGCCTGCTTCACAAGGATGAGTACCCGGACCATCTTGATGCCGCAACCCGTGGACCCGGCGCTGGTCGCCACGCCTGAGAGCAGCAGCATGAAAAGCGGTGCGAACACCGGCCAGTGCAGGTAGTCGACGGTGGCATAGCCGGTGGTGCTGCCGACCGAGATGGCGTGGAACACGCCGTGGCGCAGCGCATCCAGCGGCCCGTAGGTGCCTTTCACCCACAGCACCGCCGCCACCAGAAACCCGCTTCCGATCAGCGCGACGAGCGTGGCGCGCAGCTCCGGGTCGCGCCAGAAGCCGCGCCAGCGCCCCTTTCGCATCGCGACGAAATACAGCGCGAAGTTGCAGCTGGCCGCGAGCATGAAAAGCACGGCCACCCCTTCGAGCAGCGGCGAGGCGAAGTGCGCGAAGCTCGCGTCGTGCGACGAGAGTCCGCCCAGGCTCACGGTAGAGAACATGTGCATCAGTGCGTCGATCGCCGTCATGCCGCCGGCCCAGTACGCAAGGAAGCAGAGCGCGGAGAAGGTCGCGTAGATGCCCCACAGCCCCTTGGCGGTTTCCTTCACGCGCGGGGTGAGCTTGCTGTCCTTGATGGGGCCGGCCACCTCGGCCTTGAAGAGCTGGCTGCCGCCCACACCCAGCAGCGGCAGGATGGCCACGGCCAGGACCAGGATCCCCATGCCGCCGAGCCATTGCAGGAAGGTGCGCCACACATTGATTGACACGGGCAACTCGTCCAGCTTGGAGAGCACCGTCGCGCCCGTGGTCGTGATGCCCGACACGGCCTCGAAATACGCGTGCGTGAAGTTGATCGGCCGCCCGATGGTGTCGAGCGCCCACATCAGCGGCAGCGTGGCAGAGAGCGGCAGCAGCACCCAGGTGAACGACACCAGGAAGATGCCGTGGCGCGGATGCAGCTCGTGCCTGTAGCGCCGCAGCCCAACCCACAACGCCGCTCCGCACACGAATGAGATCGCTGCAGAGAGGGCCCACACATGGCGCAGACCGTCGGCGTGCGTCCACGAGATGACCCACGGCACGAACATGCCGAGCGAGAAGAAGCACAGGAGCGCGCCGAGCACGCGCAACGCCGGGAAGAAGTCGCTCATGGAACGAGGGCGACGCCGTCAGAAAAAAGTCGCGCTCACGCTGAACAACTTCTCCACGTCGCGCAGCTGGCGCTTGCGCGGCACGAAGATCACGACGTGATCGTTGCTCTCGATGACGGTGTCGCCGCGCGCGATGATCACCTTCGCCGGCGTCATCGGCGCCTGGCCGGACGGGACGGCGCCCTCGCCGAGCTCCGGCAACCCGCGCATGATCAGCCCGGCCTGCGCGCCCTTGGGCAGATTGAGCTCGCAAATCCTGCGGCCCACGACGCGCGAAGTCTTGCGGTCGCCGCGCGCGACGATTTCCAAGGCTTCGGCGACGCCACGCCGCAGGCTGTGCACCGCATGCACGTCGCCGCGCCTCACATAGGCCAGCAGTTCACCGAGCATGGTCTGCGCGGGCGACAGCGCGATGTCGATCTGCGTGCCATGCATCAGGTCGGCATAGCTGCGCCGGTTGATGAGCGCCAGCACGCGGGTCGCGCCCAGGCGCTTGGCCAGCAGGCTGGCCATGATGTTGTCCTCGTCGTCGCTGGTGAGCGAGAGGAACAGGTCGATGTTCTCGATGCCCTCGTCTTCCAGCAAGTCCTCATCGGTCCCGTCGCCGTGCAGCACCAGCACCCTGTGCTGCAGTTCGGAGGCGAGCTGCACGCAACGTGCATGGTCGCGCTCCAGCACCTTGATGCGGTAGTTGCGGCCGGTCTCGATGAGCTGTCTTGTGAGCCGCAGCCCCACGCGGCCACCGCCCGCGATCATGATGCGCTCCACGTCGCGATGGTCAGCCCGGTCGTAGCGGTGCAGCGCAGACAGCACCGACTGCAGGTGCTCGCGTGCCGACAGCACGAACACCTCGTCGCCTGGCTCTATGAGCGTCTTGCCTTCGCAGACAATGAAGCGGTCGGGCTCGCCTTCAAGCCGGCGGTAGATGCCGACGATGCGCATGTCCGCGCCGGGCACGGTTTCGCTCAACTCGGCGATGCTGTGGCGCACCATTGGCGCACCCGCCACGGCGCGCACCGCCACGAGGCAGGCCAGCCCGTTGGCGAACTCGCGCACCTGCAGCGCCTCGGGGTACTCCACCAGCTTGCCGATGTAGCGCGTCAGCGATTCCTCGGGGCAGATCACGCGGTCGACGGCAAAGCCTTCCTTGCCGAGGAGCGGGCTGTCGTCCTTGAATGCATTGGAGCGCACGCGCGCGATGCGTGTCGGAACGCCGAACACCTGGTGTGCCACCTTGCAGCAGACCAGGTTGGTCTCATCCTGAGCGGCGCAGGCGATCAGCATGTCGGCGTCGCGCGCACCGGCTTCGGCCAGCACGTCCGGCTCGATGCCGCTGCCGACCACGCCGCGCAGTTCGACGCGCTCTTCGAGTTCGCGCAGGCGTGCCACATCGGTGTCGATGACCGTGATGTCGTTGCGCTCCGACACGAGCGTGCCGGCAACGCTCTCGCCAATTCGGCCTGCGCCGACAATGATTATTCTCAAGGTGTAGACCCTTCGGATCGATTTATACGCCCGAAGGGATCGCCCGAGAGTGGTGTTTCTACGCCCTTGGTCCAGCATGCAGCGGCGCGTGGCGCTGACAAGAAGCTGGGTGGTTTAACCTAGGGTTCACTTGGTGCGCCAGGCAATCGCGTGCGTGCACTGCACCGGAGGCTCATCAGCCCTCATGTATAGCTGGTATTCCGAAACCAGCCGGCACACGCGCCGTCGCACTACTAGAATCGCTCACCGGGCCCAAGTTTCTTGCGCCCGGTTTTTTGCGCGCGCTTCCCTTGCGGAACGTACTCGAAAACCGGCCAGACCAAGCGCTCATTCGTTCTTCAACGACCTCCTCAGGAGCTTGGTTTCATGCAGATCTTCGACTACGACAACATCCTCCTCCTGCCGCGCAAATGCGTGGTGGAAAGCCGTTCCGAGTGCGACGCCAGCGTCACGCTGGGCGGCCGCACCTTCCGCATCCCGACGGTGCCTGCCAACATGAAGACGGTGGTCGACGAGACCATCTGCACCTGGCTCGCGCAGAACGGCTATTTCTACGTGATGCACCGCTTCGACCTCGACAACGTGCAGTTCGTGAAGGACATGCACGCCAAGGGCGTCTTCGCGTCCATCTCGCTGGGGGTCAAGAAGCCGGACTACGAGACGGTGGACCGCCTGGCCGCCGAGGGCCTCGCGCCCGAATACATCACCATCGACATCGCACACGGCCACGCCGAGACGGTGAAGAACATGATCGCCTACCTCCGGAAGAAGCTGCCCAAGGCCTTCGTGATCGCGGGCAACGTGGGCACGCCCGAGGCGGTGATCGATCTCGAGAACTGGGGCGCCGATGCGACCAAGGTCGGCATCGGGCCGGGCAAGGTCTGCATCACCAAGCTCAAGACCGGCTTCGGGACCGGCGGCTGGCAGCTGTCGGCGCTCAAGTGGTGCGCGCGGGTGGCGACCAAGCCCATCATTGCCGACGGCGGCATCCGCGACCACGGCGACATCGCCAAGAGCATCCGTTTCGGCGCTTCGATGGTGATGATCGGCTCGCTGTTCGCCGGCCACGAGGAATCGCCGGGCAGGACGGTGGAGGTCGACGGCGCGCTCTTCAAGGAGTACTACGGCTCGGCCAGCGACTTCAACAAGGGCGAGTACAAGCACGTCGAAGGCAAGCGCATCCTCGAGCCGATCAAGGGCAAGCTGGCCGACACCCTCGTCGAGATGGAGCAGGACATCCAGAGCTCCATCAGCTACGCGGGCGGGCGCAAGCTCATGGACATCCGCAAGGTCAACTACGTCACGCTGGGCGGCGACAACGCGGGCGAGCACCTGCTGATGTAAGCCGCCGGCCACGCCCGGGCCGCTCGATTCTGGTTAGAATTTGCGCTGCGTTGGGGGGGTAGCTCAGCTGGGAGAGCGCCGCGTTCGCAATGCGGAGGTCGGGAGTTCGATCCTCCTCCTCTCCACCAACTCTTTCAAAGGCCTCGGCATCCGCCGGGGCCTTTTGCTTTCAGGGTCTTTTCAGGCGTCCAGCGTCAGGTGCTGGCCGTGCAGCGCCGCGGCTGCGGGCGAGGCCAGGAAACCGATGGTCTGCGCCGCCACGGCCGTCGAGACCCAGCTCTCGGGCTTGGCATCGGGCATGGCCTGGCGGTTGGCCGGCGTGTCCAGCACGCTGGGGGCGATGCTGTTCACCGTGATCCCATGCGGCTTCAATTCGGCAGCCGAAGCCTCGACGAGGCGCTGCAACGCACTCTTCGACGCGATATAGGCCGCCATGGCCGCGGTCCCGCGCGCCGCGTTCTTGGCCGTGACCGCGACCACGCTGCCTGCCTTGCGCTCGATCATCGACGGCACCAGCGCCTGCGAAACCGCGACGAAAGACCATGCATTCAGGTTCATCATGCGATCCCAAGCAGCGCGGCTCAGCGCGTGCACCTCTCCGCCCATCTCGAAGCCGCCGGCGATGTGCACCAGCGCATCGACCTGCTTGAAGGCTGCGAGGATGCGACCCGCCGCATCCCCCATGCTCTCGACGGACGTGACGTCAACCTCGAGCAACAGGTGTTGCGAGTTGTCGAGGCCCGGGAAGACGTTGACGATGTGCTCCATGCGGTGGTCGAGCAGCGCGATGCGGGCGCCCTGGTCGAGGAAGTGCTGCACGACGGCGCGGCCCAGCGCGCCGGCGGCGCCTGTCACCACGATGTGGCGGGAGGTGTTGGGGTCGATCATTCGCGGCTCCTTGTTCGGGCAGGCATCGTAACGCCGCGGCCACGCAGGAAACGTGCATCATTGCCCTTCCCCCTCCCCCTTTCGTCCCCCTTCACTGCACTCGGAGACTTGTCATGAAAGAAGTTGTTGTTGTGAGTGGCGTTCGCACCGCGATCGGCACCTTCGGCGGCGCGCTCAAGGACGTGCCGCCCACGCGGCTCGCCGCGCTGGTGACCCAGGAAGCGCTCGCGCGCGCCAAGGTCGACGGCAAGGACGTGGGCCATGTGGTCTTCGGCCACGTGGTCAACACCGAGCCGCGCGACATGTACATGGCCCGCGTGGCTGCCATCGAAGGCGGCTGCGCGCAAGAAACGCCTGCGCTCACCGTCAACCGCCTCTGCGGCTCGGGCCTGCAGGCGATCGTGAGCGCGGCGCAGAGCATCCAGCTCGGCGACGCGAAGGTGGCCGTCGGCGGCGGCGCCGAGAGCATGAGCCGCGCCCCGCTGTCCTCGCTCACTGCCCGCTGGGGCGTGCGCATGGGCGACATGAAGCTGGTCGACATGATGATCGGCGCGCTGCACGACCCCTTCGAGAACATCCACATGGGCGTCACTGCCGAGAACGTAGCGAAGAAGTGGAACATCAGCCGCGAGATGCAGGACCAGACCGCCCTGACCAGCCACCAGCGTGCGCAGAAGGCGATCGAGGGCGGCTACTTCAAGAGCCAGATCGTCCCGGTGCCGTTGCAGAGCCGCAAAGGCCCGACGCAGTTCGACACCGACGAGCACGTGCGCTTCGACGCCAAGCTGGAAGACATGGCCAAGCTCAAGCCCGCCTTCCTGAAGGAGAACGGCACGGTGACGGCCGGCAATGCCTCTGGCATCAACGACGCCGCCGCGGCCGTGGTGCTGATGGAGAAGGAAGAGGCGGCGCGCCGCGGCCTGAAGCCGATGGCGCGCATCGTGGCCTATGCCTTCGCCGGCGTGGACCCGAACTACATGGGCATCGGGCCCGTACCGGCCTCGCGCAAGGCGCTGGAAAAGGCGGGCCTCCAGGCTTCGGACATGGATGTGATCGAGGCCAACGAGGCCTTCGCCGCGCAGGCCTGTGCGGTCACGCAGGACCTCGGCCTCGACCCTGCGAAGGTGAACCCCAACGGCTCCGGGATCTCCCTCGGCCACCCGATCGGCGCCACCGGCGCGCTGATCACCGTCAAGGCCCTGTACGAGCTGGAGCGGGTTCAGGGCCGTTACGCGCTGGTGACCATGTGCATCGGCGGCGGGCAGGGCATCGCCTGCATTTTTGAGCGCGCCTGAGCCGAGGGCGGAAACATTTCTGGCTATAATCTTTGGATTGCCTGAATGACAGCAATGTCGATCAGGGGCTCTTAGCTCAGTTGGTAGAGCAGCGGACTCTTAATCCGTAGGTCGAGTGTTCGAGTCACTCAGGGCCCACCAAAATACCGCGCCAACGCTGAAAAGCCCGCCATCCCAAAGATGGCGGGCTTTTTTCTTTGGAGGCGGCTCCGGGCGGGCGCCCTCAATCTGCCGTCGCCCCGGACTTCTTCACCAGTTCGGCCCACCGCGGGATCTCCCTGGCCATGTGGTCGTGCAGTTCTTCCGGCGTGCTGCCCACGATCTCCATTGCGAGCTGGTCCGAAAGCCTGGCTTGCACATCGGGCTGCTTGAGCGCCTTGACGATCTCGGCATTGAGGCGCTGCACGATCGGCTTGGGCGTGCCCTTGGGCGCATACACGGCCTGCCACGACGACATCTCGAAGCCCGGAATGCCGGATTCGATCATCGTCGGCAGCTCCGGCACCAGCGCGATGCGCTTGCCCGTCGTCACGGCCAGCAGCTTGAGCTTGCCGCTCTTGACCAGCGGCAGCGCCGCCGTCACCTGGTCGAACATGAAGGGCACCAGCCCCGCGGCCACGTCGGTCATGGCGGGCGGCGTGCCCTTGTACGGCACGTGGGTCAGCTTCACGCCGATCAGGTCGGCGAACATCTCGCCGGCCAGATGGGTGGAGGTGCCGGCGCCGGAAGAGGCAAAGGTGCGCTTGCTCTCGTCCTTCTTCAGCAGGGCCACCAGTTCGGCCACTGAGTTCACGCCGAGCTGGCTGTTGACGATCAACACATTGGGCAGGCGCGCAACCAGCGAGACCGGCTCGAAGTCCTTCATCGGGTCGTAGGGCAGCTTCTTGTAGAGGCTGGCGTTGATGGCGTGCGTGCTGATGGTGCCGCCGAAGAGCGTGTAGCCGTCGGGTGCTGCCTTGGCCACGTAGGCGGCGCCGATGCCGCCTGCCTGGCCCGGCTTGTTCTCGACCACCACCGACTGCTTGAGGCTCTCGCCCAGCTTCTGGGCGAGCGTGCGCCCCACGATGTCGGTGGAGCCGCCTGCCGTGAAGGGCACCACGTAGACGATGGGCTTGGCGGCGGGCCATTCAGGCGCCTGGGCCCAGGTGGCGACAGGGGCGAGCGCGGCCAGAAGCAGGGCCGCGGCGCGTCGGGTGAAACGCATGGTTTTTGTCTCCTCAATCGTCGGAATGAAATTCCTCAGCGGCCGTGAACCTGGCGCCAGGCCGCGAAGTCAGCGCGGCTCTGTTCGTCGGTGGGCGGGTACAGGCCCAGGATGGAGCGGCCTTCGAGCACCTTTTCCTGCACGAAGTCCTCGAAGACGGTCATCTCTGTCGCTTCGGCGGCAATCTCGTCGGCCATGTAGGCGGGAATGACGATCACGCCCTCGGCATCGCCCACGATCACATCGCCGGGAAACACCGGCGCGTCGCCGCAGCCGATGGGCACGTTGATGTCGATGGCCTGGTGCAGCGTGAGATTGGTCGGTGCGCTGGGGCGGCTGTGATACGCCGCAAATCCCAGCTTGGCGATATCGGGGCTGTCGCGGAAGCCTCCGTCGGTCACCACGCCGGCGGCGCCGCGCTTCATCAGCCGCGTAACCAGGATGCCGCCGGCCGAGGCGGCGCGCGCGTCCTTGCGGCTGTCGATCACCAGCACGGCGCCTTCAGGGCACTGCTCCACCGCCTGGCGCTGCGGATGGTTGCGGTCGAGGAAGACGCCGATGGGATTCAGGTCCTCGCGCGCGGGGATGTAGCGCAGCGTGAAAGCCTCGCCCACCATGTTGGGCAGGCCGGGGTCGAGCGGCCGCACGTCCTGGATGAACTGGTGGCGCAGGCCGCGCTTGAACAAGGCCGTGCACAAGGTGGCGGTGCTCACCTTCATGAGCTGCTCGCGGGTGGCGGGATTCAAGGGTCGTCTCCGTTCTCGAGAAAAATTGGAAGGGCGCTCAGAAGATGTCGGGCTCGGGCACCGGCTTGCCGAAGCTGGTTTCGAGAAAATCGAAATCGCAGCCCTCGTCGGCCTGCTTGATGTGGCGGCCGAACATCCAGCCATAGCCGCGCTCGTAGCGCGGCGGCGGCGGCGTCCAGGCGGCCTTGCGTCGGGCGAGTTCCTCGTCGCTGACCTCGAGGTGAATGCGCCGCGCCGGCACGTCCACGCTGATGCGGTCGCCAGTCTTCACGAGCGCGAGCGGGCCGCCGATCGCCGATTCGGGCGAGCAGTGCAGCAGGCAGCCGCCGTAGCTGGTGCCGCTCATGCGTGCGTCGGACAGGCGCAGCATGTCTTTCACGCCCTGCTTCAGCAGCTTGGTCGGGATGGGCAGCATGCCCCACTCCGGCATGCCGGCGCCGCGCGGTCCGGCGTTGCGCAGCACCAGGATGTCATCGCCCGTCACGTCCAGGTCCGGGTCTTCCACGGCTGCCTTGAGCGCCGGGTAGTCGTCGAACACCAGCGCGCGGCCGGTGTGCTGCAGCAGGTGCGGTGCGCAGGCGCTGGGCTTGATCACCACGCCGTCGGGCGCCAGGTTGCCGCGCAGCACGGCCAGCGCCCCTTCGGCGTAGATGGGGTTGGCGAGCGGCCGGATGACGTCGTCGTCGTACACCTCGGCCGCTGCGATGTTCTCGCCGAGCGTGCGGCCGTTGACGGTGCGCGCCTCGGTCTTGAGGTGGCCTCGGATGCGCTCCAGCAGCGCAGGCAGGCCGCCGGCGTAGAAGAAGTCCTCCATCAGGTAGGCATCGCCGCTGGGCCGGATGTTGGCGATGACGGGCACGCGGCGGCTGAAGGCATCGAAGTCGTCCAGGCTTACCGGGTGGCCCGCGCGCCGCGACATCGCGATCAGGTGGATGATGGCGTTGGTGCTGCAGCCCATGGCCATCGCGCAGGCGATGCCGTTCTCGAAGTTGGCGCGGGTGAGCAGCTTCGCGGGCGTGAGGTCTTCCCACACCATCTCGACGATGCGGCGTCCGCACTCGGCGCTCATGCGGGTGTGGTTGGCGTCCGCCGCAGGAATGCTGGAGGCGCCCGGCAGGCTCAGGCCCACCGCCTCGGCGATGCCCATCATGGTGGCGGCGGTGCCCATGGTCATGCAGGTGCCGTGGCTGCGGGCGATGCCGGCCTCCATCTCGGACCAGGCCTGCTCGCTCAAGCGCCCGGCACGGCGCTCGTCCCAGTACTTGAAGGCATCGGAGCCCGAACCCAGCACCCTGCCCTTCCAGTTGCCGCGCAGCATGGGGCCGGCCGGCAGGTAGATGAAGGGGATGCCCATGCTGAGCGCACCCATCGTGAGGCCGGGCGTGGTCTTGTCGCAGCCGCCCATCAGCACCGCGCCGTCCACCGGGTGGCTGCGCAGCAGCTCTTCCGTTTCCATGGCCAGGAAGTTGCGGTAGAGCATGGTCGTGGGCTTGACCATGCTTTCCGAGAGCGAGATGGCCGGCAGCTCCAGCGGGAAGCCGCCCGCCTGCAGGACGCCGCGCTTGACGTCCTCCACCCGGTGCTTGAAGTGCGCGTGGCACTGGTTGGCGTCGCTCCAGGTGTTGACGATGGCGATCACGGGCTTGCCCATCCAGTCGTCATAGCTGTAGCCCATCTGCAGCACGCGCGAGCGGTGGCCGAAGGAACGGAAGTCGTCGGGCGCGAACCAGCGGGCGCTGCGCAGGAATTCGTAGGGGCGTTTCATCAGGGCTGTCTCTGGGCGTGCGGGCGAATTAAAACACTAATATATTAGTGCGTCAATGCCAGAATCCGACCCCCGATGAGTGCCCTTCCGAAGATCCGACTCGACCGCACCCGCCTGGCCGCGCCCCAGGTGCTCGAAAAGCTGCGCGACGCCATCCTCTCGCTGGACCTGGTCCCCGGCACCGTGCTGGCGAGGCAGGCGCTGGCAGACCATTTCGGCGTGAGCCAGACGCCCGTGCGCGAGGCGCTGCTGCGCCTGAGCGAGGAAGGCCTGGTGGACGTGTTCCCGCAGCACGCCACGCTGGTCAGCCGCATCGACATCGCGGCCGCGCGCCAGGCGCATTTCCTGCGCCGCTCGATCGAGCTGGAGCTGGTGCACCAGCTCGCGCTCGAGGCGCCTGCCGGCCTGGTCGAGGCGTTGAAGGCCACCATCGCCCAGCAGGCAGCGCTGTCGGCGGCGCAGCGCTATGGCGACTTCGTGGGCGCAGACCGCGCCTTCCATCGCCTGATGTACGAAGCCGGCGGCGTGCCTGACCTGTGGGAGCTGGTGGGCCGTGTCTCGGGCCACGTCGACCGCTTGCGCCGCCTGCACCTGCCGACCGCGGGCAAGACCGAGGCGATCCTGCGCGACCACCGCGCCATCGTGCGCGGCATCGAGGGGAAGGATCCGGCGGCCGCCCAGGCCGCGCTGCGCAAGCACCTGTCGGGGACGCTCAGCGCCGTGGATGAAATCTGCAGGCAGTACCCCGACTACATCGCGCCCTGAGCGAGCGCAGGCACCGCCTGCAAGAACATGCCGGAACGGCGCCAACAAAAAAATCCCGTGCTGCGACGCGGCCCCAGTTCGGCTCCGAGGTCCAGGCGTCCGCCCCTATCCTCCTGTGGAATGGCATCCCGCCATGACCGGAGCTCTTCCATGTCCCTCGAGGATTTCAAGGCCCCCGCCTTAGCCTTCGTGTACCACTTCCACACGTTGGCAGCGTTTGCCGGCGCGATCGGGGCCGTGCGTTGAGCCTGGACGCGATCGCTGCACCGGTGGCCGATCTGCTGCCCGAGCTGATCGCACTGCGCCGCGACCTGCATGCGCATCCGGAGCTCGCCTTCGCTGAGCGGCGCACGGCCGGCGTGGCGGCCCAGGCGCTGCGCCTGCTCGGCCTCGAGGTGCATGAAGGCCTGGGCGGGACCGGCGTGGTGGGCACGCTGCGCTGCGGCAGCGCTTCGCGAAGCGTCGGCCTGCGCGCCGACATGGACGCGCTGCCGATGGTCGAGCTGGGGGGCGCCGCCCATGCCAGCCGCACGCAAGGGGTTCACCACGGCTGCGGCCACGACGGCCACACCAGCATGCTGATCGGCGCCGCGCGCCAGCTGGCACGCACGCGGCGCTTCGACGGCACGGTGCACTTCATCTTCCAGCCGGCGGAGGAAGGCAAGGGCGGCGCGCGCGCCATGATCGAGGACGGCTTGTTCGAGCGCTTCCCCTGCGACAGCGTCTACGCGCTGCACAACTGGCCCGACCTGCCGCTGGGCAGCGCGCAGACGCGGGCCGGCCCGATCATGGCGGCGGCCGACCGCTTCGACATCGTGCTGCGCGGCAGCGGCGGCCATGCAGCGCAGCCGCATCACACGCCCGACGCCATCCTCGCGGCAAGCCAGCTCGTCGCGCAGCTGCACACCATCGTCTCGCGGCGCATCGATCCGGGCGAATCGGCAGTGCTCTCGGTCACGCGCATCGAGGGCGGCCACAGCCACAACGTATTGCCGGCGGAGGTCTCGATCACCGGCACGGTGCGCAGCTTCGATCCGGCTTCGCAGGACCGCATCGAGGCCGCGTTGCGCGCCACCATCGATGGCGTGGCGCTGGCGAGCGGCGTGCAGGCCGAGCTGCGCTACGTGCGCTACTACCCCGCCACGCTCAACACGCCGGAAGAAGCGGCGCTCGCGCTCGCCGCGGCCCGGGCCGTCGGCCTGCAGGCCGATACCGCGCCGCGCGCCGCCTTCACTTCGGAGGATTTCGCCTTCATGCTGCAGCGCCGTCCGGGCGCCTACCTGTGGCTGGGCCAGGGCCGCGCCGACCCCGGGCCGGATGGGGAGCGCGCGCTGCACCACCCGTGCTACGACTTCAACGACGACGCACTGCCGCTCGGCGTGCGGTGGCTCTGCGAAGTCGCCGAGCGCGCGCTCGCGGCGTGAGCGCTCTCACGGTCAACGTCCACACCGGCCTTCGCGCCGCGAATCACCGGCGCTCTTTCAGGGGGCACTGAGCGCCGGGCCATCCGAGTACCCGAGGATGGCTTTGGTTTCGAGGTATTCCTGGAGGCCCTCCAGCCCGTATTCGCGTCCGTTGCCCGAGCGCTTGTATCCGCCGAAGGGGGCATGGGGGCTCCAGGCCGGGTAGTTGATGTGCACCTGGCCGGAGCGGATCCGCGCCGCGACCGCACGCGCCGCGGCCAGATCGTGGCCCTGGACGTGGGCGCCCAGGCCGTAGACCGTGGCGTTGGCAATCTCCACGGCCTCGTCCACGCTGTCGTAGGCAATGATCGAAAGCACCGGCCCGAAGATCTCTTCCTGTGCGATCCGCATCTGCGGATGCACGTCGGAGAAAATGGTCGGGCGGACGTAGAAGCCGCGCTCGAGCCCCTGTGGCCTGCCGGGGCCGCCGCAGACGAGCCGCGCGCCTTCGGCGATTCCGACGCCGATCATTTCCTGCACGCGGTTGAACTGGGCGCGATTCGCCACCGGGCCGTGCGTGGTCTTCTCCGAGCGCGGATCGCCCACGACCAAGCCGGATACCGCCTCGCATGCGATCCGTTCGACCTCGGCCAGGCGCTCGCGCGGCACGATCATGCGAGTCGGTGCACTGCAGGACTGGCCCACATTGCGGAAGCCGGCCGCCACCCCAGCCGGGATGGCACGTGCGAGATCCACACCCGGCAGGATGATGTTGGGCGACTTGCCGCCGAGTTCCTGGGCCACGCGCTTGACCGTCGGCGCTGCCGCCTGGGCCACCAGGACGCCGGCCCGGGTCGATCCGGTGATGGAGATCATGTCCACGTCGGGGTGCGTTGCCAGGGCGGCACCGACCTCCGGCCCTGCGCCGTTCACGAGGTTGAAAACACCCGCGGGAACGCCGGCGTCGCTCATCACCTCGGCGAACAGCATTGCGCTCAGGGGCGACAGCTCGCTGGGCTTCAGGACGACGGTGCATCCCGCTGCCAATGCCGGACCGACCTTGGCGGTGATCTGGTAGAGCGGCCAGTTCCAGGGCGTGATCAGGCCGCACACGCCGATGGCTTCTCGCATGATGGCCATGCCGCCCCGATGGGTGAGGAAAGGATAGCTGTCCGCCAGCTCCCGGGCCACGCGGATGTGCTCCGCCGCAACGGGCACGTGAGCGCTGCGCGCCATGCTGATGGCAGCGCCCATTTCCTGCGAGATCACCTGGGCAAACAACTCCGCCCGCTCGAGGATGAGGCTGTGCACGCGACCGAGGATCGAGGCCCTGCCTCGAGGGGAGCTCACGGACCACGTCACGAAGGCCCGCCGGGCTGCGTCCACGGCAGCGGCGACGTCTTGCGCACTTCCCAACGCCACCTCCGCGATCGCTTCCTCCGTCGAGGGGTCGATGACGGAGCTTCGCGCCTTCCCTGCGGGCATGACCCACTCACCGTCGATGTAGATGCGGTCCAGACGGCCGGCGCTTGCGAGGCGCTCGATGATGGGGGAGTTCATGAGGGGTCGATCCTTTGGAGTTGCAGCGGGGCTTGCCGAGCCGACTGCCTGCGCCGGTCAGCGCTGGTTGGGGAACAACCGTTCGATCGGACAGTGCGTCTTGATGAACGGCGACTTGATGACGATGTAGCTGAAGTACTTCGCGATGCCGATGTTGCGTTCGAGCAGCTCCTCGATCACTTCCTGGTAGTGGTTGACGCCGCGCGTCAGGAAGCGCAGAAGGTAGTCGTAGCCGCCGCTCACCAGGTGGCACTCGAGCACCTCGTCGACGTCGCGGATGGCGGCCTCGAAGCGCACGAAGTCCTCTCGATGGTGGTCCTGCAGCGTGACCTCGGTGAACACGGTCAGCGTGTCGCCCAGCTTCTCCAGCCGCAGATGCGCGCCGTAGCCCGCGATGTAGCCGGCCTGCTCCAGGCGCTTCACGCGGATCAGGCAGGGGCTGGGCGACAAGCCCACCGCATCCGCCAGGTCGACGTTGGTCATGCGGCCGTTCTTCTGCAACTGGGCGAGGATGCGCAGGTCGAGCCGGTCGATCTTGAATGCTTCTGACATAGGTGCTGCCGATGAACGAGAAGAGTCGATTCTGCGTCTGCCGCCGCGAGCTGGATCGGGTGTTCTCCCTCGCTCGCCTCAGCCCGCCAGCGCGGCGCGAACGTCGGGCGCCTGGAGCACCTCGTCGAGCGTCTTGCGAAGCCGCACGAACATCTGCGCGAATTCGTCCTCGGTGAACGTGAGCGCCGGCGCGAAGCCGAGGATGTGGTCGCCGAAGGAGCGGAACACCAGGCCGTTGCGGTAGCCCGCGGCGAAGATGCGGTCCGGCAATCCGAGCGCCGTGTCGAAGCCGCGTTTGCTCGCCTTGTCGCTCACCAGCTCGAGCGCGCCCAGCAGGCCGCGGTGGCGTGCATCGCCGACCAGCGGGTGGGCGCGCAGCCCGTCCAGCCCGGCCGCGAAATGCACCGCGCCGCGCTGGCCGTTGGCGAGCACGCCGCCTTCTTCGTACAGCCGCAGCACCTCGAGGGCCACCGCGGCGCTGACCGGATGCGCCGAATAGGTGGCGCCGTGGCCGATGGAAGCACCGGCCGGCGCACCGTCGGCGATGCCTGCATAGAACTTTTCCGACATCAGCGTTGCGCCCATGGGCGCATAGCCGGCGGTCAGGCCCTTGGCCACCGTCATCAGGTCGGGTTCCACGCCCTCGGCCTCGCACGCGAACATCGGCCCGGTGCGGCCGAAGCCGGTGATGACCTCGTCGACCACGAAGAGGATGTCCAGCTCGCGCGCGGCCTCGCGCATCGCCTTGAGCCAGCCCTTGGGCGGAACGATCACGCCGCCCGAGCCCTGGATCGGCTCGCAGAAGAAGGCCGCCACGTTGTGCGCGCCCAGCTCCTGGACCTTGGCGCGCAGCGACGCCACCGAGGCTGCGATGAGCGCCTGCGCATCGGCGCCATCGGCATGGCGGTACGGGTTGGGCGAAGGGATGTAGTGCTGCGTGGCGAGCGGCAGGTCGAAGCCGCGATGAAAGGCCGGCAGCGCCGTGAGCCCCGCGCCGGTCGAGGAGGAGCCGTGGTAGCCGCGCTCCAGCGCGATGAACTGCTTCTTCGACGGCTTTCCGATCGCGTTGTAGTACTGCACGATGAAGCGCACCGCGGCATCGACCGAGTCGGAGCCGCCCAGCGTGAGGTACACGCGGGTCAGCGAGGCGGGCGTGATCTGCACCAGCTTCTCGGCCAGGCGGATCGCCGGCTCGCTGCTGAAATGGAAGTAGCCCGTGGCATACGGCAGCCTGCGCATCTGCTCGGCCGCGGCCTGCACCACGCTCTCCTGCCCATAGCCCACGTTCACGCACCACAGGCCGGCGAAGGCGTCGAGCAGTTCATGGCCGTTGGCGTCCGTCAGCCACGCGCCGCGGCCCGAGGCGAGCACGGTGGGGCCACGCTCTTCGTGCACGCGCCAGGGCGACACGGGGTGGATGAGATGGGCGCGGTCGATGGCGTCGAGCGCGGCCTTGTTGGGCAATGCAGTGGGGTGTGTCATGAGGGGCGGTGGTCGGGCCTTTGGATGTCCAAAGCTTAGGCCGCGTGCCCCTCGTGAGGGTGCTGCATTGAGGGGCTTGTGCGAAGCAGGCTGCGGTTGTACGTGTCGCGACAGCAGATCCTGCCGTCGTGCATGCAGCGCCTCAGTACCCCCGCACGCGATCGACGAGCCCGATCATCGGCTCGCCATTCTCGAAGCGCCGCAGGTTGTCGAGCACCACCTGCGCCGCGCTCAGCGGCTGCGTCACGCTCGCGATGTGCGGCGTGAGCTGAATGTTCGGATGGCGCCAGAAAGCATGATCCTGCGGCAACGGCTCGGGGTCGGTCACGTCGAGCACGGCGTCCCCGATCCGGCCGCTGTCCAGCGCGGCCAGCAGATCGGCATCCACGAGCTGCGGGCCGCGGCCGACGTGAACCAGGCCAGCGCCTTCGGGCAGCATCGAGAACAGCCGCGCGTTCAGGAAGCCGCGCGTCGATTCGGTCAAAGGCAGCAGGCACACGAGGATGTCGGTGCGCGCGAGAAAGGCCGGCAGCTCGTCGGCGCCGGCGTGGCACGCCACGCCCTCGACCGCATGCCGCGAGCGGCTCCATCCGGCGCAGTCGAAGCCCAGGCCTGCCAGCTGCGCCAGCACCGCCTGGCCGAGCGAGCCGAGCCCCAGCACGCCCACGCGCCGCTCGCCGGCGGGCCGCACGGGCAAGGGGCGCCACTGGCCCTGCTGCTGCTGGCGCCGGTAGCGCGGCATGTCCCGGTGCAGGCCCAGCACCGCATGCGTCACGTACTCGACCATGCCCTGCACGATGCCGGGCTCGACCATGCGCACCACCGGCAGGTCCGGCGGCAGTGCCGCGAAGTCGAACTGGTCGACGCCGGCGCCGGAAGAAAACAGCACCTTCAGATTGGGAAAGCGATCGGCCAAATTCGGCGGCGGCTCCCACGCTGCGAGGAAGCGCACTTGTGCCGGGTCGCCGATGTCGGGCCAGATGCGGAAGTCGATCCCGGGCGCTCGGCGCTGGAACACCTCGGCCCACTGGCGGCCGCGCACCGGGTCGGACTTGTAGAGGAAGGTGGTGGCGTCCATCGAACTCAGCCCACGGCTTGCGTGACGATCGCGAACAGCGTCGGACCGCCGGGCGGCACGGCGAGCGGAGTGCCGCGCACCATCGTCGTCGGCGCGTCCACCCGCAGCAGCCCGATGCTCTCGAGCCATTCGGCCAGGCCGCTGGCGAAGTCGATATCGATGCGCGTGAAGTTTCCGGCATTCATGCCGGCGAGGTGCGCAATCAGCGCCTTCGCGCCTTCAGCATCGGGCGCCACCACCGGACCGATCGCGTGCCCACGCCCGAAGCGGCGCAGCATGGCGAAGCCGCACGGCTCGTTGTCGTGGTCGAGCACCACGCAGGCATCGGACGCGGCGAGCAGGTCCGCGATCAGCGCATCGCGCGGCATGCCCCGTGCCGCGGCATCGAGCGCCTGCAGCGATGCGGCCTCGCTCTGGCCGGCAGGTCGCAGGCGCCAGCCGGTGGGCAGCGCCACCAGCGGCGCTGGCTGGGCCACCCCCTGGTGCTGCCGCAGCTCGCCGGTGCGCACGAAGCCCAGGCGCTCGTACAGGCCTCGGCCTTCCGGCGTGGCGTGCAGCAATACCGTGTGCTCCTCGAGGTCTTCGAGCACAGCGTTCATCAACCGGTGGCCGAGGCGGCGGCCCTGGCAGGCCGGCGACACGATCACCAGGCCGACGCTGACGTGGCGCTCGCCCCAGCGCCAACGCAGGGCGGTGCCGATCAGCTCGCCGTCGCGCTCGGCGACGATGCCCTCGCCATGTGCGAAGACCTGCGCCCAGTCCGCGGGGCGGTGCGGCCAGCGCAGCTCGGTGCTCAAGGCATGTGCGAGCGGCAGGTCGGCTGCAGTCATGGGACGGAGCACCACGCCGTCGAGAGCAGGTGCGTTGGGTATCTGGGGGGGCATCGGGGAGGTCTTCGTGCGAGCAAAAGGGCAGGCCATCTTGAACGACATCCCAGCCTTTCGCCAGACCGAACTTGCGCTTCGCCGCAACTTGCAAGCTTCGTCTGTCGCGGCCCCGGGTTTCGCAATTCGATGCGGCAATGCGCGCGCCTACGCACACAAATGCGGTGCCGCCTGCCCAGCATCCAGCGCCGTTCGCACCAACTTCTTCCGACCACCGTCAGAACGGGACTCATGCAAGCCTTCGATTCGGCCAAGGATCCAGTTGTGCTTCAAAAGCGTGCTGATCGACTTTGCTGCAGCGCACTAAGGTGCACAGCCGCACGCCGCCGGGGCAGACCGCATGGCATGCCGCCGGCACCCCTTCAAACCGCAGCTTTCGTGCGCCAGGCCCTGCATTTCCCTACAACCTCGCCGCTGCTGCGTGCTGCAATCGCTTCGTCATGAGTTCGTCGCATTTACATCTTTCATCCAAGGAACAGAGACCATGAGCATCCGTCCCAAGTACATCACCTTCGACTGCTACGGCACCCTCACGCGCTTTCGCATGGGCGAAATGACGCGCGACATCTTTGGCGACCGCATTCCGGCCGAGCAGATGGAGCAGTTCATCGCCGACTTCACGGCCTACCGATTCGACGAAGTGCTGGGCGACTGGCAACCCTACGAAGTGGTGCTGAAGAACGCGGTGCGGCGGCTGTGCAAGAAGTGGAAGATCCAGTACTTCGACCACGAGGCACAGAAGTACTACGACGCGGTGCCCACCTGGGCCCCGCACGAGGACGTGCCCGCCGGTCTGGCCAAGGTCGCGAAGGAGATCCCGCTTGTGATCCTCTCGAACGCGTCGGACAACCAGATCCAGAAGAACGTCGCGCTGCTCGGCGCGCCCTTCCACCGCGTCTACACCGCGCAGCAGGCCCAGGCCTACAAGCCGCGCCTCAAAGCCTTCGAATACATGCTCGACTCGCTGGGCTGCAACCCCGAGGACGTGCTGCACGTGTCCTCCAGCCTGCGCTACGACCTGATGTCGGCGGACGACCTGGGCATCGTCAACAAGGTGTTCGTCAACCGCGGCCACGGCCCGGGCAATCCGGCGTACCGCTATGTCGAGATCAAGGACATCGGCGGCCTGCCCGGTGTCGTCGGCCTCTGATCTCCTCCATCCGCTGCTGCACACCATGAAGCTCGCCTCGTATTGGACCGATTCGGCACCCGCCTTCGTGCCCCGGCTGCATGACCTGCCGGCGCAGATCGACGTGGCGATCGTCGGCGGCGGCTTCACCGGCCTGTCGGCGGCGCTGGCACTGGCACGGCGCGGCGCCTCCGTGGCGGTGCTGGAGGCGGGCGAGCGCGTGGCGGCCGAGGCGTCGGGGCGCAACGGCGGGCACGTCAACAACGGCCTGGCGGTGGACTATGCCGAGGTGGCCGCGAAGTTCGGCGCCGACCGGGCCCGCGCCTGGTACCACGCCTACGACGACGCGGTGGACACGGTCGAGCGGCTGGTGCGCGACGAGGCCATCGACTGCGACTTCCTGCGGCACGGCAAGCTCAAGCTTGCGACCCGTCCCGGCCAGTTGGCGGCGCTGCAACGCAGCGCCGAGCGCCTGGTCGCCGACGGCGTCGACACCGATGTCGAAATCCTCGACGCGGCTCGCGTGCACGCCGAAGTGCAGAGCGACCGCTTCCACGGCGGGCTGCTCTACAAGCGCAGCGGCCAGATGCACATGGGCCGATTCGCCCAGGGACTGGCCGCCGCGGCCGAGCGCAGTGGCGCGCAGATCCATACCGGCACGGCCGTGCACCGCCTTGAACGCCTGGGCCAGGGCCATGCACATCGGCTGCACACGGCGGGCGGCACCGTTACCGCACAGCAGGTGCTGCTGGCCACCGGAGCGACGCGCCACGGCGGCTACGGCAGCTTCGGCTGGCTGCGCCGCCGCATCGTGCCGATCGGCAGCTTCATCGTGGTCACCGAGCCGCTGGGCGCCGAGCGCGCGCAGGCGCTGCTGGCCGCGCGGCGTACCTACACCACGGTGGCCAACATCCACCACTATTTCCGGCTCACCGCCGACCACCGGCTGGTGTTCGGCGGGCGCGCGCGCTTCGCGATCTCCAGTCCTCAGTCGGATGCCGCGAGCGGCGAGATCCTGCGCGCCGGGCTGGCCCAAACCTTTCCGCAACTCGGCCCCGTGCGGCTCGACTACTGCTGGGGCGGCCTGGTCGACATGACGCAGGACCGCCTGCCGCACGCGGGTGAGCGCGACGGCCTCTACTACGCCATGGGCTACAGCGGACACGGCACGCAGATGTCGGTGCACATGGGCCAGCGCATGGCCGCCGTGATGGGCGGCGATGCGCTTGCCAATCCCTGGCGCGACCGCAACTGGCCGGCCATTCCGGGCCACCTTGGCCCGCCCTGGTTCCTGCCGGCCATCGGCCTCTACTACACGCTCAAGGACCGGATGGCCTGAGCGGACGTCCGAGCCTCATTGCTTCTTCAACCCTAGCCCATCGATCCCACAAGAGGAGTCCCCACCATGAGAGACAGCAGCAACAAGAGCTTCGAGAAGCTCGTCGGACCCGGCGAAAGCCTTCGCATGATGGAGTCGCTCAAGCGCGGCGCCACGCGGCGCGACATCCTCGCGATGCTGATGGCCGGCGGCATGCAGGCCACGCTGGCCGGCGGCATTGCGGGTGTAGCGATGAGCGCCCATGCGCAGACGCCGAGGAAGGGCGGACGCATCCGCGTCGCCGGCGCCACTGCGGCCGCGACCGACACGCTCGACCCGGCCAAGCAGTCGAACCAGACCGACTACTCGCGCTGCAACATGGTCTATAACGGCCTCACCTCGCTGGACGGCACACTGACGCCGCAGCCCGCGCTCGCCGAATCCTTCACCACCAAGGACGCAAAGACCTGGGTCTTCACGCTGCGCAAGGGCGTGACCTTCCACGACGGCAAGGCGCTCTCGCCGGCCGACGTCGTGTTCTCGGTGATGCGCCACAAGGACCCGGCCACCGCCTCCAAGGCCAAGGTGCTCGCCGACCAGATCGAGAGCGTCAAGGCCTCGGGGCCGAACGAAGTGACCTTCGTGCTCACTGCGCCGAACGCCGACCTGCCGGTCATCCTCGGCACCTTCCACTTCCACATCGTCAAGGAAGGCACCACCGACTTCAATGCCGGCATCGGCACCGGCCCCTACAAGCTCAAGGAATTCAAGCCCGGCGTGCGCTCGCTGGTGGTGCGCAACGATGCGTACTGGAAGCCCGGCAAGCCTTACCTGGACGAGATCGAGTTCGTGGGCATCGGCGACGAGAGCGCACGCGTCAACGCGCTGCTGTCCGGCGGCATGGACCTGGTGGGTTCGGTCAATCCGCGCTCGGTCGAGCGCGTGAAGGGCACGCCCGGCTTCGCCGTCTTCACCACCCAGTCGGGCCAATACTCCGACCTGGTCATGCGCAAGGACGTGGGCCCCGGTGCCAACCCGGACTTCGTGCTGGCGATGAAGCACCTGTTCGACCGCGAGCAGATGAAGAAAACCATCGCGCTCGACTACGCGGTGCTCGGCAACGACCAGCCCATCGACCCGACCAACCGCTTCTACTTCGCGGGCTTGCCGCAGCGCGCCTTCGACCTGGACAAGGCGAAGTTCCACCTGCAGAAGTCCGGCGTCACGGGCAAGGTGCCGGTGGTGGCATCGCCTGCGGCGCTGTACTCGGTGGAGATGGCCCTGTTGCTGCAGCAGACGGCGCAGCGCGCTGGGTTGGAGCTCGACATCAAGCGCATGCCGGCCGACGGCTACTGGTCGAACCACTGGCTCAACAGCCACGTGGGCTTCGGCAACGTCAACCCGCGCCCGAGCGCCGACGTGCTGCTGACGCAGTTCTTCCAGTCGGGCGCGGCGTGGAACGAGTCGCGCTGGAAGAACGAGAAGTTCGACCAGCTGCTGCTGGCCTCGCGCGCAGAGACGGACCTGGCCAAGCGCAAGCAGATGTACGCCGACATGCAGACCCTGATCCACCATGACGCGGGCATCGGCATCCCGCTGTTCCTCGCGAGCATTGACGGCCACACGTCCAAGCTCAAGGGGCTGTCGGCCATCCCGCTGGGCGGCCTGATGGGCTTCAACTTCGCGGAGAACGTATGGCTCGAGGCATGACGGCTGCCCGGCCGCGCGTGTCGCCCCAAGGAGCACCGAGATGAACCATGTGATCCTGAAGCTTCTGGCCCAGCGCATCGCGCTGGCGCTGCTGTCGCTGCTGGCGGTGTCGGTCATCGTCTTCTCCATCACCGCGGTACTGCCCGGCGATGCCGCGCAGGAGCAGCTCGGCCAGGACGCCACGCCCGAGGCGGTGGCCGCGCTGCGTGCCCAGATGGGCCTGGACGTGCCGGCGCCGGAGCGCTACGCGAAGTGGCTGCTCGGGATGGTGCAGGGCGATCCCGGCCGCTCGGCGACTACGCAGATGCCGGTGGCCGACCTGGTCGCCAGCCGCCTGCCCAACTCGCTGCTGCTCGCGGCGGTCGCCGCCCTCTTCTCGGTGCCGATCGCTCTCACGCTCGGCATCGCCTCGGCGGTGTGGCGCGGCTCCTGGTTCGACCGCGCCGCCTCGGCCACGGCGGTGGGCGTGGTGTCGGTGCCGGAGTTCCTGGTGGCGACGCTGGCGGTGCTGGTGTTCGCGGTCCAGCTGCGCTGGCTGCCGGCGCTGTCCTTCGTCAACGACATCGAGTCGGTCGGGCAGATGCTGCGCGCCTTCGCCATGCCGGTGCTCGTGCTGTGCTGCGTGATCGTGGCGCAGATGATGCGCATGACGCGTGCCGCGGTGATCGACCAGCTCGAAGCGCCCTACATCGAGATGGTGCGCCTCAAGGGCGCCTCGCCGATGCGCATGGTGCTGGCCCACGCGCTGCCCAACGCGGTGGGCCCGATCGCCAACGCGGTGGCGCTGAGCCTGTCGTACCTGCTGGGCGGCGTGATCATCGTCGAGACCATCTTCAACTACCCCGGCATCGCCAAGCTGATGGTCGACGGCGTCTCGCAGCGCGACATGCCGCTGGTGCAGACCTGCGCCATGATCTTCTGCTGCGCCTACCTGATCCTGGTGACGACCGCCGACGTCTGCGGCATCCTCGCCAACCCGCGGCTGCGGCACCGTTGAGGGAAGCACCATGGAAACATCCACATCTCCAACGGTCGTGAGCGCCGCAGCATCCCTGGCGCCACCGGCGCAGGAGCGCCGGGGCCGCCGCCTGCGCTGGCTCGGCAGCTTCGGCCCCTCCGGCCTGCTCGGTCTCGCGGTGCTCCTGTTCTGGTTGCTCGCGGCGCTGCTCGGCCCCTGGCTGCTGTCGCACAGCGCGGCGGGCATGGGCACCTCGAACGTCTTCGCGCCGATCAGCGCGAAGCACTGGCTGGGCACCGACTACCTCGGCCGCGACATGCTGGCGCTCATCATCGAGGGGGCGCGCTACACGATCGGCGTCGCGCTGTTTGCCACGCTGCTGGCGAGCGGAACAGGCACCACGCTGGCGCTGCTGGCTGCCTCCAGCGGACGCTGGATCGACGCGGTGCTGAGCCGCGGCCTGGACACGCTGACCGCAATCCCCAGCAAGATGTTCGCGCTCATCATGGTGGCGGGCTTCGGCTCCTCGGTGCCGATGCTGGTGGTCACGGCGGGCATCATCTACGTGCCGGGCGCCTACCGGATGGCGCGCTCGCTGGCGGTCAACATCAATGCGCTCGACTACGTGACCGTGGCGCGCACGCGTGGCGAGGGCACGCTCTACATCATGCTGCGCGAGATCCTGCCCAACATCGTGGGCCCGATGCTGGCCGACCTCGGCCTGCGCTTCGTTTACGTCGTGCTGCTGCTGGCGAGCCTGAGCTTCCTCGGCCTGGGCATCCAGCCGCCGGCGGCCGACTGGGGCTCGCTGGTGCGCGAGAACATCGGCGCGCTCGCCATGGGCGGTGCCTCGGTGATCGTGCCGGCGCTGGCCATCGCGAGCCTGACCATCGCGGTCAACCTCGTCATCGACAACCTGCCGGGCCGCACTGCCCGCGAAAGAGGAGCACGCTGATGGGCGCACCACTCACCGTCCAGGGCCTCAGCATCTGCGCCGGGGCGAACACGCTGGTCGACAGCCTGAGCTTCTCCGTGCAGCCTGGCGAGGTGCTGGCGCTGATCGGCGAGTCGGGCTCCGGCAAGACCACCACCGCGCTGGCGCTGATGGGCTATGCGCGCCACGGCTGCCGCATCTCGGCGGGCCGGGTACAGATCGGCGACACCGACGTGCTCGCGCTGAATGCGGCACAGCAGCGCGCACTGCGCGGCCGCACCGTGTCGTACATCGCGCAGAGTGCGGCTGCCTCCTTCAATCCCTCGCGCACGATCATGGACCAGGTGGTCGAGCCGACCGTGATCCACGGCCTGTGCAAGCGGTCGGAAGCCGAGGCGAAGGCGGTGCAGCTGTTCCGCGAGCTGGCGCTGCCCGATCCGGAAACCATCGGCACGCGCTACCCGCACCAGGTCTCCGGCGGCCAGCTGCAGCGGCTGATGGCGGCCATGGCGCTGATCGGCGACCCCGAGCTGGTGATCCTCGACGAGCCGACCACCGCGCTCGACGTCACCACGCAGATCGAGGTGCTGCGCGCCTTCCGGCGCGTGGTTCGCGAGCGCCGCGCCACGGCGGTGTACGTGAGCCACGACCTGGCCGTGGTGGCGCAGATGGCCGACCACATCCTGGTGCTGCGCGACGGCAGGATGCGCGAGCTCAACGCGACCGGGCAGGTCCTGTCGGCGCCGGTGGACGACTACACCAAGTGCCTGCTGGCCGCTGCGCGGCCCGTGCCGCGTGCGTCGGGCAAGGCAGCGAACGACGACCCCGAGCTGCTGCTCGACATTCGGCAGCTCTCGGCCGGCTACGGTCCGGTGGATGCGCAGGGGCGTCCGGCCATGCCGATCCTGCAGGACATCAACCTCCAGCTGCACCGTGGCCAGGCCATCGGCGTGATCGGCGAGTCGGGCTCCGGCAAGACCACGCTCGCGCGGGCGGTGGCCGGCCTTCTGAAGCCCAGCCATGGCAGCGTGCTGTTCCGCGGCCGCGAGCTCGAGCCGACGCTGCAGGAGCGCGACCGCGACGATCTGCGCCGCATCCAGATCGTTTTCCAGATGGCCGACACCGCGCTCAATCCTTCGCAGACCATCGAGCGCATCCTGGCGCGGCCGCTGCAGTTCTACAAGGGCCTGCGCGGCGAGCCGCTGCAACGCCGCATCCGCGAGCTGCTGGACCTGGTGAAGCTGCCGCACTCGGTGGCCGGCCGCTTGCCGGGCGGCCTCTCGGGCGGGCAGAAGCAGCGCGTGAACCTGGCGCGCGCACTCGCGGCCGAGCCCGACCTCATCCTTTGCGACGAGGTGACCTCCGCGCTCGACACCGTCGTCGCCGCGGCAGTGCTCGACCTGATGGCCGAGCTTCGGCGAGAGCTCGGCGTGTCCTACCTGTTCATCAGCCACGACCTGCACACGGTGCGCGCGGTGTGCGACGAGATCGTCGTCATGCAGCACGGCCGCAAGCTGGCGCAGGTGGCGCGCTGCGACTTCGACCGTGGCCCGCACCACCCCTACTACGAACTGCTGGCCCGCTCTGTGCCCGAGCTGCGCCAGGGCTGGCTGGACGACATGGACCGCATCGCTGCGGCAGCAAGATGATGAAAACCGAAATGACACCGACCTTCCGCATCGCACTGATCGCCGGCGACGGCATCGGCAAGGAAGTGATGCCCGAAGGCCTGCGCGTGATGCAGGCCGCGGCAGCGCGCTTCGGCTTCGAACTCGACTGCCGCACCATCGACTGGGCGAGCTGCGACTACTACGCCGAACATGGCCAGATGATGCCGGACGACTGGAAGGAGCAACTGAAGGGGGTCGACGCGTTGTACTTCGGCGCCGTGGGCTGGCCGGCCACCGTGCCCGACCACGTCTCGCTGTGGGGCTCGCTGCTCAAGTTCCGGCGCGAGTTCGACCAATACATCAACCTGCGCCCGGTTCGCCTGTTCGAAGGCGTGCCCTGCCCGCTCGCCGGACGCGCGCCCGGCGACATCGACTACCTCGTGGTGCGCGAGAACACCGAAGGCGAATACACCTCGCTCGGCGGCGTGATGTACGAAGGCACAGAGCGCGAGATCGTGATTCAGGAATCGGTTTTCTCGCGCCACGGCACCGACCGCGTGCTGAAGTACGCCTACGAGCTCGCCAACGCGCGCCGCAGAAAGCATCTGACGGTGGCCACCAAGAGCAACGGCATCGCGATCAGCATGCCCTGGTGGGACGGCCGCGCCGATGCGATCGGCCGCGACTACCCCGAGGTGCAGCTCGACAAGCAGCACATCGACATCCTCTCGGCCCGCTTCGTGCTGCAGCCCACGCGCTTCGACGTGGTGGTGGCGAGCAACCTGTTCGGCGACATCCTCTCCGACCTTGGCCCCGCGACCACGGGGACCATCGGCCTCGCGCCGTCGGCCAACCTCAACCCGGACCGCAAGTGTCCCTCGCTGTTCGAGCCCGTGCACGGCTCGGCACCCGACATTTACGGCCAGAACATCGCCAATCCGATCGCGATGATCTGGTCGGGGGCGCTGATGCTGGATTTCCTCACTCAGGGCCAGGGCGCGGGACGGGCCGCGCACGACACGATCCTCGGGGCGATCGAGGCGGTGCTGCGCGAAGGGCCGCGCACGCGCGACCTCGGCGGGACGGCCTCGACCACCGAAGTGGGCCTCGCCATTGCCGAGCGCGTGGCCGCCGCCTGAACCTCTCATCCACGACCTTCAACCATGACACTGACCCTCGAACGCCAGGACCTGATGCCGGGCCTGCAGCTCATCGGCGCCGATTGGCGCAACGCCGGCGACGAACGCCGCCTCGACGTGACCGACCCCGCCACGGACGCCGTCTTCGCCAGCGTGCCCGACGGCACGGCAGCGGACGCACGCGCCGCGGTCGATGCCGCGCACGCCGCCTTCCCGGCCTGGCGCGCCGTGCCGGCCAAGCAGCGCGCCGCAATCCTCAAGCGCTGGAACGATCTCATGATGACGCACCAGGAAGACCTGGGCCGCCTGATCTCGCGCGAGCAGGGCAAGCCCCTGGCCGAGGGACGCGGCGAGGTCGCCTATGCCGCGAGCTACGTCGAGTGGTTTGCCGAGGAAGCCACGCGCGCCAACGGCGACGTGATCCCCGCGCCTGTGACAGGCCGCCGCATGCTCGCCCTGAGGGAACCCGTGGGCGTGGTGGCCGCGATCACGCCCTGGAACTTCCCGGCCGCCATGATCGCGCGCAAGATCGCGCCGGCGCTGGCCGCCGGCTGCACCGTGGTGTGCAAGCCGGCCGAGGACACGCCGCTCACCTCGCTCGCGCTCGTCAAGCTGGCCCAGGAAGCGGGCGTGCCGGCCGGCGTGCTGAACATCGTCACCGCCTCGCGCGAACGCACGCCTGAGGTGGTGGACGTGTGGCTGGCCGATGCGCGCGTGCGCAAGATCACGTTCACCGGCTCCACGCCGGTGGGCAAGCACCTCGCGCGCGCCTCGGCCGATACGCTGAAGAAGCTGTCGCTCGAGCTGGGCGGCAATGCGCCGTTCATTGTTTTCGACGATGCCGACCTCGATGCCGCGGTGGAAGGCTTGATGGCGGCCAAGTTCCGCAACGGCGGGCAGACCTGCGTGTGCCCGAACCGGGTGTTCGTCCAGGCCAAGGTGCATGACGCCTTCGTCGACAAGCTGGCCATGCGCGTCGGCGCACTCCAGGTGGGGCCGGCGACCGACCCCGGCTCGCAGATCGGCCCGATGATCAACGCGCGGGCAGTGGAGAAGATCGAGCGGCATGTGCAGGATGCCGTCACCAAGGGGGCACGCATCGTGGTCGGCGGCCAGCGGCTGCGCTCCGCGCGTTGCGACGGCCCGAACTACTACGCGCCGACCGTGCTGGTGAACGCCGACGCGCGGATGGCGTGCAGCTGCGAGGAGACCTTCGGGCCGGTGGTGCCGATCACGCGCTTCGAGAGCGAGGCCGAGGTGATCGCGGCGGCCAACGACACGCCCTTCGGCCTCGCGGCCTACTTCTACTCGACCGACGCACGACGCATCTGGCGGGTGACCGAGGCGCTGGAGTCGGGCATCGTCGGCGTCAACGAAGGTGCACTCGCCGCGGAGGCTGCCCCTTTCGGCGGCGTGAAGGAATCCGGCTACGGCCGCGAGGGTTCGGTGCACGGACTCGACGACTACCTGCACATCAAGTACGTTTGCCAGGGCGGGCTTTCGTAATCGCATAAGCGTAGGCGCCTAAGCGCGCAGGCAAAAAAAAGCGGGCGATGCGCCCGCTTTTTCCGTCCGGCCGAAGCGCGACTCAGACTGCCATGATCGACACGGCCTTGGTGTTGAGATAGGCCTCCATCGCCTCCGGGCCCCCCTCGGAGCCATAGCCCGAGTCCTTGACGCCGCCGAAGGGCATCTCCGGCGAAGGCGCGGCCGGCTGGTTGATCCACAGCATGCCGAGTTCGAGCTGCTGCGAGAGCAGGTGAGCGTTCTTGATCGAGCGCGTGAAGGCATAACCGGCCAGGCCGAAGGGCAGGCGGTTGGCCTCGGCGATGGCTTCCTCCAGCGAGTCGAAGCCGCGGATGGCTGCGACCGGGCCGAAGGGCTCGTTGTTGAACACGTCAGCTTCCAGCGGCACGTCGGTCAGCACGGTGGGGGCGAAGAAGTTGCCGACCGAGCCGATACGCTCGCCACCGGTCGCGACTTTCGCGCCCTTGCTGCGTGCATCGTCCAGGACCTGGGCCATGGCCGCAAGGCGGCGCGCATTGGCCAGTGGCCCGAGGGTCGTGCCTTCGGCCAGACCGTCGCCGAGCTTGAGGCTTTCGGCATGCTTGACCAGCGCCTGTGCGAATTCGGCCTTGATGCTGTTGTGCACCAGGAAGCGCGTCGGCGAGATGCACACCTGTCCCGCGTTGCGGAACTTGGCGCCGCCCGCGGCCTTGACGGCCAGGGCAACGTCGGCATCTTCGGCGACGATCACCGGTGCGTGGCCGCCCAGCTCCATCGTGGCGCGCTTCATGTGCTGGCCGGCCAGCGCGGCGAGCTGCTTGCCCACCGGGGTGGAGCCGGTGAACGTGACCTTGCGGATGATCGGATGCGCGATCAGGTAGCTGGAGATCTCGGCGGGGTTGCCGAACACCAGGCCCACCGTGCCGGGCGGCACGCCGGCGTCGACGAAGGCCTGCAGCAGAGCCGCGGGCGAGGCCGGCGTCTCTTCAGGCGCCTTCGCCAGGAAGGAGCAGCCGGTGGCCAGCGCGGCACCCAGCTTGCGCACGACCTGGTTGATGGGGAAGTTCCAGGGCGTGAAGGCGGCCACGGGACCGACCGGCTCCTTGATCACCAGCTGCTGCGCCGCCAGGTTGCGCGAGGGCACGATCCGCCCGTAGACGCGGCGGCCTTCGTCGGCGAACCATTCGATGATGTCGGCGCCCGCCAGCACCTCGCCGCGGGCCTCGGCGAAAGGCTTGCCCTGCTCCTGCGTCAGCAGGCGGGCGATCTCGGGTGCACGCTCGCGCAGCAGGCCGGCGGCCTTGCGCATGGTGGCCGCGCGCTCGTTGGCGGGGATCTTGCGCCAGGCCTCGAAACCGCGCTGCGCGGCGTCCAGCGCACGGTCCAGGTCGGCAATGCCGGCGTGCGCGACCTTGCCGATGGGCTTGCCGGTGGCCGGGTTGATGACGTCAAGGGTCTTGCCGCTCGCGGCGTCGCACCATTCGCCATTGATCAGCAGGCGGGTGTCAACGTAGCTCGATGTGCTCATGTCGGTCCTTGGGTTCTTTCAGGGGGATGTTGATGCCGGATTCGGACGGGAGCGGGCGCGAGGCCGTCCCGTGCGCCATTGTCGCCCGACGCAGCGCGTCGCTCCGGCGGGGTGGCCCAAAGCCCCTCGCGCCCGGGCTCCACATGGGCTCTTGTCTTCGCGGACGCAAAAAAGCCCGCCTCGGGGAGGCGGGCCTTGCAGGGAGATCGGCGCTTCAGCGGCTCGGCTTGAAGGCGCGGCGCTGCCCTTCGCGCGGCACGAACGCCTTGGCGCCACCGTGCGCACCGCCGTTGCCGCGGGGGGCACCGGCGCCTGCGCCGGCACGCGGAGCGCTGTCGCCCCAGCCGGACTTGCGGCCGTAGCTGCCGGCCTCGTCACGGCCCCTGCCCTGCGCCTCGCCTGGGGCCTGACCCTGGAAGCCGCGCGAAGGTGCGTGGCCGCGTGCCGGGCCGCGGTCGTTGAAGCCGCTGGCATTGGCATAGCCCGCGCGCGGGCCGCCGAACTTGCGGTCGCGCGAATGATTCTCGCGGTTCTCGCGGCCGCGCCCGCCGAAATCGCCCTGCGGACGGCCCTGCGGGAAGCGCTGCTGCGGCTCCAGGCCGGGGATCACCTCGGCGACGAAGGGCTGGCGGCTGTAAGCCTCGATGTCGAAGATCTTGCGGCGGTCGCGGAACTCGGCAAAGGTCACGGCGAGGCCGTCACGCCCGGCCCGGCCCGTGCGGCCGATGCGGTGCGTGTAGTCCTCGGCTTTCATCGGCAGGCCGAAGTTGAAGACGTGGGTGATGGTCGGCACGTCGATGCCGCGCGCGGCCACGTCGGTCGCCACCAGGATCTGCACCTGGCCCTGGCGCAGCGCCATCAGCCGGCGGTTGCGCAGGCCCTGGCTCAGCGCGCCGTGCAGCGCGACGGCGCTGAAGCCACCCTGCTGCAGGTCGGCGGCGAGGCCGTCGCATTCCACCTGCGTGCTGCAGAAGACGATGGCCTGGTTGATGCTGGTGTCGCGCAGCCAATGGTCGAGCAGCTTGCGCTTGTGCTGCGTGTTGTCGGTCCAGAACAGCACCTGCTTGATGTTGGCGTGCTTCTCCTGCGGGGTGTCGATGGTCACGCGCTGCGGCTCGCGCATCACGCGCTGCGCCAGTTGCTGGATGCGCGGCGCGAACGTGGCGCTGAACATCATGGTCTGCTGGCGCTCGATGGTGAGCTGGTTGATCTCGGCCAGGTCGTCGGCAAAGCCGAGATCGAGCATGCGGTCGGCCTCGTCGACCACCAGGAACTTGACCTGGTCGAGCTTGATCTGCATCGAGCGCTGCAGGTCCAGCAGCCGGCCGGGCGTGGCGACCACGAGATCGGCGTTCTGCAGGCGGGCGATCTGCAACTGGTACGGCATGCCGCCGACCACGTTGGCGATACGCAGGCCGCGGCAGTGCTTCACCAAGTCGATCGCGTCGTGCGCCACCTGCTGGGCCAGCTCGCGCGTGGGGCACAGCACCAGGGCGCCGGGGGTGGCAGCCTTGAAGTGGCGCGGGTTGGTCGGGTCCTTGCGCTTGCTCTTCTTGGGCTGCGCTTCGCCGCGGGCGGCGGCCTCGGCGGCTTGGCGCTGGTGCTCGGCCTTGGCGGCGGCCTCGGCTTCGGCCTGGCGCTGCAGCAGAGTGTGCAGCACGGGCAGCAGGAAGGCGGCGGTCTTGCCGCTGCCGGTCTGGCTCGAGACCATCAGGTCGACGAAGCGGGCGGCACCGTCGGTCGCGCCGACAGCGCCCATGGCCCGCGGAATCGCCTGCGCCTGCACGGCGGTGGGCTGGGTGAAGCCGAGGTCCCGGACGGCGGCGATCAGTTCGCTCGCCAGGCCCATTTGGACGAAGCCGTTGGGCTGTGTCGGCTCGGCAGGCGCGATGGCGTCGAGTGCCTCGAGCACTTCGGATGTCTCGGTGTGGGGGGTGGAAGGCGATTCGCCGCGAACAGCAGCGAAGTCATCGGATTGCACAGGCGCGAACTCGCCCTGCGCGTCAAAAGCGTCGGTCATTGAAAAATCCAAGTGCGGGCACCGCCGTGAGCGGCACCCCGTCGGGTGGCGAAAACATCAACCATCCAACGACATTTCAGCTTGGGCTTTCGCCTGGGCTGCGGCCCATTCGTGTGGGCGCGGTGTGCAAGATAGGGAGATGCAAGAAGCGCTCCGGGCCCCCTGGAAGGGCTGCCCGAAAGCGAAGCCTGCGATTATCGCATGGCTTCGGGGTTTTCACCTAATCCTGCAGGCGCAGGAAGGTATCGCGGTAGTGCGCCAGCTCCTCGATCGACTCGTGCACGTCGGCCAGCGCGGTGTGGGCCTGTTGCTTCTTGAAGGCGTTGTAGACCGCCGGCTTCCAGCGCTTGGCAAGCTCCTTGAGCGTGCTGACGTCCAGGTTGCGGTAGTGGAAGTACGCCTCCAGCTTGGGCATGAACTTGACCAGGAAGCGCCGGTCCTGGCCGATGGTGTTGCCGCACATCGGCGAGCCGTGCTTCGGGATGTAGCGCGCAATGAATTCGAGCAACTGCTGCTCGGCCGCCGCCTCGTCCAGCGTGGAGGCCTTGACCTTGTCGATCAGCCCGCTGCGGCCGTGCGTGCCCTTGTTCCAGGAATCCATGCCGTCGAGCACCTCGTCGCTCTGGTGGATCACCAGCACCGGGCCGTCGATGCGCGGGGTGAGGTCGGGGCCGGTCACGACGACGGCGATCTCGAGCAGGCGCTCCTTCTCGGGGTCCAGGCCGCTCATCTCGCAGTCCAGCCAGACGAGGTTCTGGTCGCTCTTCTTGAGGGTGGTGGCGGTCGCGGCGGCGGTCGTGGCGATGAGATCGGGCATCGGCTGATTGTCGTCGATGACCTTGAGCGCGAGTGGGCATGCCTGCGGGCTAAACTCGCTGCGCCATGGTCCCTCCCCTGCCCGCTTCGCTGCTGCTCACCCTCGCCTTCGCGCTCGCGTTAGTCGCGGGCCTGATCGTGAAATTCTGGCTGGCCACGCGGCAGATCCGCCATGTGGCGCGCCACCGCGACGCGGTGCCGCCCGCCTTTGCGCAGGCGATCACGCTCGCGGCGCACCAGAAGGCGGCCGACTACACGATCGCCAAGACCCGCTTCGGCTTGCTCGAGATGGTCTGGAGTGCGATGGTGCTGCTGGGCTGGACCCTGCTGGGCGGGCTCGACCTGCTAAACAACCTGCTGCTGGACGTAATGGGCGGCGGCATGTGGCAGCAGCTCGCGCTGCTCGCCGCCTTCGCGCTGATCGGCGGGCTGCTCGAGCTGCCCTTCACCCTGTGGCAGACCTTCCGGCTCGAGGAACGCTTCGGCTTCAACAAGATGACTTGGCGGCTCTGGCTGGCCGACGGCATCAAGGCGCTGCTGCTGGGCGCGCTGATCGGCCTGCCAATCGCGGCGCTGATCCTCTGGTTGATGGGGGCTGCCGGCCGCCTGTGGTGGCTGTGGGCCTGGGGCGCGTGGGTCGGCTTCAACCTGCTGCTGATGCTGGTCTACCCGACCTTCATCGCGCCGCTCTTCAACAAGTTCCAGCCGCTGGACGATGCGACGCTCAAGGCCCGCGTCACCGCGCTGATGCAGCGCTGCGGCTTCGCGGCCAAGGGCCTTTTCGTGATGGACGGCAGCAGGCGCAGCGCGCACGCCAACGCGTACTTCACCGGTTTCGGCGCCAGCAAGCGCGTGGTCTTCTATGACACGCTGCTGCGCCAGCTCAACGCCGGCGAGGTCGAGGCGGTGCTCGCCCACGAGCTGGGGCACTTCAAGCACCGGCATGTACTCAAGCGCATGGCCACCATGTTCGCGATGAGCCTGGCCGGGTTCGCACTGCTGGGCTGGCTGTCCGGCCATGCCTGGTTCTACACCGGGCTGGGCGTGCAGCCGAACATGGCGGCGCCCAACGATGCGCTGGCGATCCTGCTGTTCATGCTGACGGTGCCGGTGTTCGGCTTCTTCGTCGCGCCGCTGCCGGCCCTGATCTCGCGCCGGCACGAGTTCGAGGCCGACGCCTATGCGATGGCCCAGACCAGCGGTGCCGACCTGGCCCGGGCGCTGCTCAAGCTCTATCAGGACAACGCCTCGACGCTCACGCCCGACCCGGTGTTCGTCAAGTTCTACTACTCGCACCCGCCCGCATCCGAGCGCCTCGCGCGGATGGCGGCCTGACCCTGGAAAGACGATCATGAGCAGCATGTTGAAGCCTATCGACTGGAAGACGAGGACGCGCCGCGCGCTGAGCGCGACGGAGATCGTGTCCCACCTGGCCCGGGTGGACGGATGGAAGCTCACCGGCGACGGCGCCGATGTCGCGATCGAGAAGACCTTCAGCTTCGCGAACTACTTCGAGACCATCGCCTTCGTGAACGCGCTGGCCCTGGTTGCGCACAAGCAGGACCACCATCCCGACCTCTCGGTGCACTACAACCGCTGCGTGGTGCGCTTCAATACGCACGACGTAGGTGGCCTCTCCGCCACCGACTTCGATTGCGCGGCGCAGGCGAATGCCCTGCTGGCCGCCTGAGCCGATGGAAAGCGCCCTTGGCTAAACCCGCGCGCACCCGGCCGCGCGGCGACGCCGACGGGCATACGGCACGGCGAGAAGGACTCGTCGTCGCCAGCCACGGTCGCCATTGCGTGGTCGAGACACCCGAGGGCGAGCGCGTCATCTGCCATCCGCGCGGCAAGAAGAGCCAGGCCGTGGTCGGTGACCGGGTGCGTTGGCAGGCCAGCGAGGACGAGGGCACCATCGAGGAAGTGCAGACGCGCAAGAACCTGTTCTACCGGCAGGACGAGATCCGCACCAAATCCTTTGCGGCCAACCTCGACCAGGTGCTGATCCTGATCGCGGCCGAGCCCGAGTTTTCGGAAACGCAGCTGGCGCGCTCGCTCATCGCGGCGGCAGCCGAGCGCATCGCGCCGATCATCGCGCTCAACAAGAGCGACGTGGTGGGGCTTTTCGAGCGGGCCTGGGAGCGGCTCGCGCCCTACCGCCGCATGCACTACGGCGTGCTGCCGCTGTCGCTCAAGGCCTCGCCCGAGGTCGATCGCGCCACGCTGATGAAGCTGCTGGCGGGCAAGACCACCCTGGTGCTCGGCCCCTCGGGCGTGGGCAAGAGCACGCTGACCAACCTGCTGGTGCCCAGCGCTCGTGCCACGACGGCGGAGATCTCGCAGGCACTGAATTCGGGCAAGCACACCACCACCAGCACCACCTGGTACTGGGTGGACGAGGCGCGCAGCACCGCGCTGATCGATTCGCCCGGCTTCCAGGAATTCGGGTTGAACCACATCGAGCCGATGCAGCTCGCGTCGCTGATGCCCGACATCGCCGAGCACGCCCGCGAGTGCAAGTTCTACAACTGCACGCACCTGCACGAGCCGGGCTGCGGCGTGATCGCGCAGGTGAGCTCACCGGGCCACCCCGGCTCGATCAGCCCCTCGCGCTATCGCATCTACGGCGAGCTGTTCGCCGAACTGAGCCAGCCCCGCTACCGATGAACGTGCTGTTGTACTCCCATGTCTTCCATCCTTCGGTCGGCGGCGTCGAGACCGTGTCGCGCGCACTGGTCGAGGGCTTCGTGGCCCGTGGCGTCGACTGCAAGGTGGTCACGCAAACGGCGACCCGGGAGGTCGAGGTCTTTCCTTTCGAGGTGATCCGCCAGCCATCGGGCCGGCGCGTGCGGGAGCTGCTGCGCTGGGCCGACGTGGTGCTGTTCAACGGCGCCACCATGGCGCTGCAGCCCTGGGTGCTGCTCTACCGCAAGCCCTTCGTCTGGGTGCACGTGGGCTACCAGGCGAGCTGCATCGATGGCGCGGGTTGGGTCGACGGCAAGCCGGCGCCGCTGTCTCCCTTCGCCTCCTTTGTTTTTCATGCGCGCCGCAGCGGCTACGCAAGGAGCGCGAAGGAAGGCTTGAAGCTGCTGCTGCGCCGCGCCGTCGCCAAGTTCGGCGTGACGCGCAACGTTGCCATCACCGAGTGGATGAACCACGCCCTGCCGTTGCCGCGGCAGGTACAGATCTACAACCCCTTTCCGATCGAGCGCTTCCGCTCAGCCGACCGCGAGGGGCCCGAGTACGAGTTCTTCTACATGGGCAGGCTGGTGCAGGAAAAAGGCGTGGACGTCCTGGTCCGCGCCTTCGCGAAGCTGCACCAGCGGCACCCCGCCCGGCCGCGCCTGCTGCTGATCGGAGACGGCAGCGCGCGAGCGCAGGTCGAGCATCTCGTCGCAGAGCTGGGCATTGCGCCTTCGGTGCGCTTCGTCGGCGCCCAATCCGGCGAAGGCCTGGTCGATTGGGTCGCGAAGGGCATGATCGGCGTGATCCCCTCGGTGTGGTACGAGCCCATGGGCGGCGTCGCGATTGAACTGCTCGCGGCGGGCAAGAGCCTCATCGTGTCGGCCCAGGGCGGGCTGGCCGAGTGCGTGGGCGATGCCGGCCTGACCTTTCCGAACGGTGACGACGAGGCCCTGGCCGCCCAGATGCAGCGTGTGCTGGACGATCCGGCCCTGCGCGCCACGCAGTCAGCGAAGGCGCGCGAGCGCGCAGCGAGCTTCATGCCGGGGCGCTTCGTCGGCCAGTACATCGAGCTGCTCGAAGGGATTGCTCGCAAGGCCTGAGCGCGCTCCCGGTTCAGCCCAGGATGTCCGTCAGTGCGTCGACCAGCACACCGCACTGCTCCCGTGTGCCAACGCTGATGCGCAGGTACTGCGCGATACGCGGCTGGTCGAAGTGCCGCACCAGCACCGCACGCGCGCGCAACGCCGATGCCAGCGCCGCCGCATCGTGCGAGGGGTGGCGCACGAACAGGAAGTTGGCCTGCGAGGGCAGTACCTCGAAGCCGAGGTCCTCGAGCTGCAGGGTCAAGCCCTCGCGGATGTCCATGACCTGGTGCCGCGTATGGGTGAACCAGGCCTTGTCGGCGAGCGATGCGATGGCGCCGGCACCGGCGAGACGATCGATCGGGTAGGAATTGAAACTGTTCTTGACCCGCTGCAACGCCTCGATCAGGTGCGTCTGTCCGCAGGCGAAACCCACGCGCAGGCCAGCGAGCGACCGCGACTTGGACAAGGTTTGCACCACCAGCAGGTTCGGATACCGCTCGATCAGCGGCAGCGCACTGTCGCCGCCGAAGTCCACATAGGCCTCGTCCACCAGCACCACGCGCCGCGGGCATGCTTCGAGCAAGCACTCGATGCTGCTGAGCGGCAGGCCGATGCCTGTCGGCGCGTTGGGATTTGCGATCACGATGCCGCCGCAGCCGGTTGAGGCCCGCGAAGCCATCGCGGGGACGTCGATGCGCAGCCCGCCGTCGACCGGCTGCAGCTCGCAGCCGATGCCGTACAGCTGCGCATAGACACGGTAGAAGCTGTAGGTGACGTCCGGGATCAGCAGCGGCTCGGCCTGCTGGAAGAAGGCGAAGAAGGCGTGGGCCAGCACCTCGTCGGAACCGTTGCCCGCGAACACTTGCGAGGCATCCAGCCCGTGGTGCGCGGCAATGGCTTGGCGCAGCGCCACCGATTCGGGATCGGGGTAGCGCTGCAGCCCCTCGGATGCCGCGGCCTCGATGGCTTCGAGCACCTGCGGCGAGGGACCGAAGGGGTTCTCGTTGGTGTTGAGCTTGACCAGGTTCGCGATGCGCGGCTGCTCGCCCGGCACGTAGGGTTCGAGCGCCGCGACGCGCGGACTCCAGAAGCTGGGCGCGGTGCTCAAGGGATCGATCCCGTGGGCTCAACCCAACAGGCGCGCCAGCGTGAGCAGGGCCAGCAACACCATCCACATCACGACCGAGCGCCAGACCAGGCCGACCACGCTTCGCAGATGCGCCGGCTCGGGCTCGCGCCCAGGGGTGCTGCCGCTGTCGGGGCCGCGGGCCCCGGCCAGCGGGTCACCGGCCTGCGCCCGCGACAGCGGATCAGTGAGCGGCACCGGGCTGAGCACGCCGCCGCCGAGCCGCACATTGACCGCACCCGAGGTCGCAGCCAGGATCACGCCGTCGTTTTCGTTGGGAAAACGGCGGGCGTCGTTGCGCCAGCAGTCGATCGCCTCCTCGAAGCTGCCGACCACGGCGAAGCCGGTGGCCGTGATGCGGGCGGGCAGCCAGTCGATCAGCGCCCAGGCCTGGTCAGCTGCCTTCTGGACCCAGACGCTGGAGGGCTGGACCGAGGCGTTGTTCTTGTGCGCCCAGTAGCGCGCGACGAACTCGCTCATGCGGTAGAACACCGCCCCGGCAGGCCCGAGCCCGAAGGCGGCAAGGATCGAGAACCATGCCAGCACGCCGAACACATGGCGGTGCGCCGCGATCACCGAATGTTCGATCACATGCCGCACGATCTCGCTGCGGGGCAGGTCCGCCGCGTCGACGCGCTGCCAGTGGGCCAGCAGCGAGCGGGCCAGTGCCTCGTCGCCCACGTCGAGGGCGTCGCGAATGCCGGTGAAATGGTGGCTGAACTGCCTGAAGCCGAGCGTGACGTAAAGCACCGCCACGCTCCACAGCACGGCGAACGGCAGGCCCAGCGTGAGCGCCAGCAGCCAGTGCACCCCCAGCGCGAGCACCGTGGGCACCAGCACCGCGAGCCCCCAGGCGATCCAACCGTGGTGCGGCTTGCCGGCGTCGAAGTTGCGGCTGGTCCAGCGCGTCCATGCCAGGACGCCGCCGTACACCGGGTTGTGATAAGCGAGCGGCCGCACCTGCTCGATCAGCAAGGCGCACAGGATCGCGAAGAAGCTCATCCGTCGATGATAGCGAGTGGTCCTCGGCGTCCCGCCGGCCTCCCGCGCCGCTCCGTCAGGCCGCGAGGAAGCGGTAGAGGTTGCGCAGCATGCCGGCCGTCGCACCCCAGACATAGCGCTCGTGCACACCGTCCTGGTAGGGCATCGAGAACCACTCGCGTGACTGGAGTTTGTCGTCGACCAGGGCGTGGCGGTGGTGGTTCGCGGGGTTCATCAAATAGGCCAGCGGAATCTCGAAGGCCTGCGCAACCTCGTAGGGGTTCAGGGTCAATTCGAAATCCGGGTGCACCAGCCCGACCACCGGCGTCACGATGAAGGAGGTGACCGTCGTATAGGTGGGCAGCTTCCCCAGCACCTCGATGTACTCGGCCGAGAGGCCAACTTCTTCCCATGCTTCGCGCAGGGCCGCAGCCGCGACGTTGGCATCCTCCGGGTCGACCCGCCCGCCAGGGAAGGCCACCTGGCCCGAATGTGTCGACAGGTTGGCGGTCCGCTCAGTCAGGAGCACGGTGGGCTCCTCGCGCATCACGATCGGCACCAGCACCGCGGCTGCGGCCGGCACGCGGTTCGTCAGGCGCGGCTCGCGCCGGAGTTCGGGCGTCCAGGCAGGCGGGGAGGCGAAGCGCGAACGCAGGGCCTGCGCGTTAAAACGGGTTTGCGGAACGGCGGGGAGCGCGGAGTCGACGCCGACCACCGGCACCTGGCGCGGGTCGAAGGAACGCAGCGCCGACGGCAAGACGGCATTGACGGTCTCTTCGGCGGGAGCGGTGCGCATGGCGGGCGGTGGAGCGGTCAAGTCGGGATCTGGAGAGTAAAACGCAAAACGGCGCCGCTGATGACAGGCGACGCCACGACAAAAATCACGATCGCCTCGATTCATCGAGGCATCAATGCAAAAAGCCGCCCTGAGTGGCGGCTTTTTGCGCGGCAGGAGGCACTCTTTACTGAGCTGCTGCTGCGGAGGACTTGCCCGGCAGCTTTTCCTTGATGCGCGCCGAACGGCCGCTGCGCTCGCGCAGGTAGTACAGCTTGGCGCGGCGCACATCGCCACGGCGCTTGACTTCGATGCCGGCGATCAGCGGGCTGTATGTCTGGAAGGTACGCTCGACGCCTTCGCCGCTGGAGATCTTGCGCACCGTGAAGCCGCTGTTGAGGCCGCGATTGCGCTTGGCGATCACCACGCCTTCGTAGGCCTGCACGCGCTTGCGGTTGCCTTCGACGACGTTCACGCTGACGATGACCGTGTCACCGGGCATGAAATCGGGAATCTTCTTGCCGAGCCGGGCAATTTCTTCCTGCTCGAGGGTCTGGATGAGGTTCATGGCTTTCCTGGATTCGATCGTGCACGCGCTACACAAGGGGCGTCTTGCAGTCTGAGAGGCTGGGGCGACGCGGCCGGCAGAGGATCGGGGAGCCAAAGATTATAGCTTTTTCCCAAGCGCTTTCTCGTCCGCCGCGCTCAAACGGCCAGCGGCGCGCGCCGCATCGATCAACTCCGGGCGCTTCTGCAGCGTGATCGCGAGCCGCTGGTCGCGCCTCCAGCGCTCGATCTGCTCATGGTGCCCCGAGAGCAGAACCGGCGGCACGCCCTGCCCTTTCCATTGCTCCGGGCGGGTGTAGTGGGGACAGTCGAGCAGCCCGTCCAACGCCGGGTTGAAGCTGTCCTGGACGTGGCTCGCCTCGTCGCCCAGCACGCCGGGCTGCAGCCGGGCCACCGCATCCAGCAGGGCCATGGCGGGAATCTCGCCGCCCGAGAGCACGAAGTCTCCCAGGCTGAGCTGGTGCGTCACTCGCGTGTCGATGAAGCGCTGGTCGATGCCCTCGTAGCGGCCGCATACCAGAATCGCGCCCTCGCCCGCAGCCCAGTGCTCGACCGCCGCGTGCCGCAGGACCTCGCCCATCGGCGAGAACATGACGACGGGCGCTGCGGCCCCACGCGCAGCGAGCGCAGCATCCAGGCAAGCCGACAGCGGCTCGGCCATCATGACCATTCCCGGACCGCCGCCGAAGGGTCGGTCGTCGACGCGGCGGTAGTTGCCCTCGGCGAAATCGCGCAGGTTCCAGAGCACGACCTGGACCTGCCCTGTCTCGAAGGCACGCCGCGTCACGCCGGTCGCCAGGAAGGGCGCGAACAGGTCGGGGAACAGGGTGATGACGTCGAAGCGCATGGACGCCGGAGGTGTGGCTCAGTAGTCCGGCTGCCAGTCGACCGTGATCAGCCGGCCCGGCAGGTCCACCTTGTCGACAAAGGCCGAGACGAAGGGAATCATCCGCTCCACCGGCTTGCCGTTCTCCAGGGTCTCCAGCACCAGCGTGGTCTGGGGACCGTTGGCGAGCAGCTCGCGAACCGTGCCGAGTGTCAGGCCTTCCCGGTTCACGACCGGAAGGCCGATCAGGTCGACCCAGTAGTACTCGTCCTCAGCGGCCGTGGGAAAGCTCGAGCGCGGCACGAATACGCGGGCGCCGCGCAGTGCCTCGGCCGCGTTGCGGTCGGGCACGTCCTCGGAGGAGGCGACGATGCAGTCGGTATGTTCCTTGGCCTCGCGGATGGCCAACCGGAATGCGCCGGTGCTCTTGCCGCCGGGCGGCTGCAGGAACCAGCGTTTGGAGGAGAAAAGCGCCTCGGGCTGGGCGCTGTGGGGCAGGACCTTGAACCAGCCCTTGATACCCCAGGCATCGGCGATGCGCGCCACTTCGATCGCATCCGCCGGCAGTTCGGCGGCTTCGAGCGTGGGCAGCATCGCCGGAGCGGGCGGCTTAGGCGGCCGCCTTGGGGGCCGCGGCGGCGGCCTGCTTGATCAGGCGGGTGACGGTGGGCGAGGCCTGCGCGCCGACGCCCTGCCAGTAGGCTAGGCGATCCTGCGCGATGCGGATGCCTTCCTCGTTGTCCTTGGCGGTGGGGTTGTAGAAGCCCAGGCGCTCGATGAATCGGCCATCGCGGCGCACGCGCTTGTCCGACACGACGATGTTGAAGAACGGACGACCTTTGGAGCCGCCGCGGGAGAGTCGGATCACGACCATGATTTATCCTTCGGGTGGTGCAACGAACACTGAAAACGGTTCGCCCACGGAGTTCTTCCAGCGTCGAGACACGCGACATAGCCACCCGGCCAGCGCACGCTGAAAAGCCAACGATTATAGCCCGCGATATTTCCCACCATTCCCGGCCTGTGCCGGGGCCTTCGAATGACCGCCATCCGCCCCAGCCGCGACGAAGACATCGCCGCGATCACCGCCATCTACGCCCACCACGTGCTGCACGGCACCGGCACCTTCGAGACCGAGCCGCCTACGGCCGCCGAGATGGCGGCACGGCGAGCCGACGTGCTGGCCAGGAAGCTGCCCTACCTGGTGGCCGAGCGCGACGGCGAACTGCTGGGCTTTGCCTACTGCAACTGGTTCAAGCCGCGCCCGGCCTATCGCTTCTCGGCCGAGGACTCCATCTACCTGGCCGAGGCTGCGCGCGGCCAGGGACTGGGTGCCAGGTTGCTCGCTGCATTGATCGAGGCCGCCGAGTCCGCCGGCGTGCGCAAGCTGATCGCCGTGATCGGCGACTCGGCCAACGCCGGCTCGATCGGCGTGCACCGCGCCCAGGGCTTCGAACACGTGGGTGTGCTGAAGAACTGCGGCTGGAAGTTCGGCCGGTGGCGCGACGTGGTCCTGATGGACAAGGTACTGGGCGAAGGCAGCGCGACGAGCCCCGAATGAAGAACAAGACCGTGGCCGCCTGGCTCGCCTTTCTCGGCGGACCGCTGGGCCTGCACTGCTTCTACCTGCGCGGCTTCGGCAGCACGCTCGGCTGGCTGCTTCCCATCCCGACCGCCCTCGGGCTTTACGGCATCGAGCGCGTGCGCCTCTACGGCGTGGACGACGCGTGGAGCTGGCTGCTGCTGCCGCTGCTGGGCTTCACGATCGCGGGCTGCGCCCTCACTGCCATCGTCTACGGCTTGATGACGCCAGAGAAATGGAATGCGCGCTACAACGCAGGAGCCGCGTCCGATGCCCCGCCCGGACGCAGCAACTGGCTCACCATCGGCGCCGTCGTGCTGGCCCTGTTCTTCGGCAGCACCATCCTGATGGCCAGCATCGCCTTCAGCTTCCAGCGCTTCTTCGAGCATCAGATCGAAGAGGGGCGCCGGATCTCCCAGTAGGCAGCGATCAGAAAATCTGCAAGCCGATCCAGTAGGCAATGGCCGCCACGAAGGCCGATGCCGGGATCGTGAAGACCCAGGCCCAGACGATGGTCCCGGCCACGCCCCAGCGCACCGCGCTGGCGCGCTGCGTCGAGCCCACGCCGACGATCGCGCCGGTGATGGTGTGCGTGGTCGACACCGGAATGCCCAGCGCGGTCGCGAGGAAGAGCGTCAGCGCCCCGCCGGTTTCGGCGCAGAACCCGCCCACCGGTTTGAGCTTGGTGATCTTCTGGCCCATGGTCTTGACGATGCGCCACCCGCCGAACATCGTGCCCAGCGCGATCGCCGCATAGCAGGTCGCCACGGTCCAGGCCGGCGGCGCTTCCGCGCTGGCGGACCAGTAGCCGGTGGCGATCAGCAGCATCCAGATGATGCCGATGGTCTTCTGCGCATCGTTGCCGCCGTGGCCCAGGCTGTACGCGCCCGCCGAGACCAATTGCAGCGTACGGAACCACCGGTCCACGCGCGAGGGCGTCGAGAGGCGGAAGACCCACGCGACCAGCACCATCATGATCGAGCCGAGCAGGAAGCCCAGCAGCGGCGAGACGAAGATGAAAGCCACCGTCTTCCAGATGCCGGCCGCGACGAGAGCGCCCGCACCGGCCTTGGCGATCACCGCGCCCACGATGCCGCCGATCAGCGCATGCGAGGAGCTGCTGGGAATGCCGTAGTACCAGGTAAGAAGGTTCCAGCTGATGGCGCCCACCAGCGCCCCGAAGACCACGTGCACATCGACCACCCCGGGGTGCACGATGCCCTTGCCGACGGTCGCCGCCACGCTGAGGTGGAAGACGAAGACCGCGATCAGGTTGAAGAAGGCGGCGAACACCACCGCGTGCCCGGGCTTGAGCACGCCGGTGGACACGACCGTGGCGATCGAATTCGCCGCGTCGTGGAAGCCGTTCATGAAGTCGAATGCGATGGCCAGCCCGACCAGCAGCACCACCACCCACAGGGTGACCTGGACCGATTCCATTCGGCGCCGCGCTCAGGAATTCTCGAGGACGATGCCCTCGATCACGTTGGCCACGTCCTCGCACTTGTCGGTGATCCGCTCGAGCAGCTCGTAGATCGCCTTGAGCTTGATGACCTCCCGCACATCCGGCTCCTCGCGGAACAGCTTGCTCATGGCGCTGCGCATCACGCGGTCGGCATCGGACTCGAGGCGGTCGATCTCCTCGCAGGTCTTGAGCGCGGCTTCGGCCGTCGCCGGCTCGCTCACCTTGCCGAGGAGCCTGACCGCGTCCTTCACCCGTTCGCAGCACTTCGTGCTCAGGGCGGTGAGGCGGGTGATCTCCTCGGTCATGTGCCGCACGTCGTACAGCGCCATGGTTTCAGCCGAGTCCTGGATCAGGTCGGCCACGTCGTCCATCGTGTTGATCAGCTTGTGGATCTGCTCGCGGTCGATGGGCGTGATGAAAGTCTTGTGGATGAGCCGGTTGACGTCATGCGTCACGCGGTCGGCGGCGCGCTCGGCGTTGTCCACGTCGCGGTTGTACTGCTCGCGCAGGTGCAGGTCGTTGTAGTTGCCTACCAGCTGCTCGAAGGCGCGCGCGGCTTCGACGATGCGATCGGCATGCTGATTGAACATCCGAAAAAATTCCCCTCGCGGGGCAGCAGCTTGCCGAACATGGCGGTCTCCTGGGTTCTCGGCTATCACCAACCCGTGACGCCATCATGAAAAACCTGGCAAGTGTAATGGGCAAGCATCGCCGAGGCGGGGCTCAGAGCCGCTCGATGCGTTGGCCGGCCACCCGCTCGAGCTGAGCTGCCGTCACCAGCGCCGGCGCGATCTCCGCCAGTGGCAGCAGCACGAAGGCGCGTTCGCCGATGCGCGGATGCGGCAGCGTCAAAACGGCAGTCTGCATCGTGGTGTCGCCGTGCCGCAGAAGATCGAGGTCGAGGGTACGCGGCGCGTTGCGGTAGGGCCGCTCGCGGCCGGCCTCGGCCTCGAGCCGCTGCAGCTCGGCGAGCAGCGCCAGCGGCGCCAGGCCGGTGCGCAGCTCGACCACGGCATTGATGAAATCGGGCCCCTGGGCCTCGAAGGGTGCGCTGCGATAGAGCGAGGAGCGCGCGACGACCTGCGTGCGCGGCAGGTTTGCGAGTTCGTCCATCGCCCGCCTCACCGTCGCCTGCGCGTCGCCGAGATTGGCGCCGATGGCGACGTAGGCCGGCGTGGTCGTCACGTCACTCGGCCGCCATGCTGCTGCCGGCCTCGCCGCCGGTGCGCGGCTTGCGCCGGCGGCGGCGCTTGCGAGGCGCGGCGGCGGCGAGCTCGCCCTCGGGCGGCTGCGCCTGCTCGGCATCGCCATCGGCCTGCGCGGGTGAAGGTGCCGCGCTGCGCGCAGGACTGCGCTGGCGGGTTCTCTTGTGCTGCTCGTCGCGCACCTGGTCCAGCAGGTCCTGGCGACGCAGGTCGTCGGAAGTGCTGCTGAACTCCTGCCACCATTCGGCGATCGCCTCGCTCACCTCCCCGACGTCGGCGCGCAGGCGCATGAAGTCGAAGGCCGCACGGAAGCGCGCCTGCTCGACCAGGCTGTAAGGCGTGGCGCCGCTGCGCTTTTCGAAGCGCGGCTGCATCAACCAGATCTCGCGCATGTCGGCCGCGAGCTTGCCGCGCCCCGAGACGTCGCCGATGCGCGCGTTGAACACGTCGTCGATGGCGTCCTGCAGGGCCGGGAAGGAGGCCTGCGGACGCTGGCCGTGGCGGCCCTCGACGCGCTGCGCCCAGCCGTCGCGCACGTCGGCCCACAACACGCACGCCAGCAGGAAGCTCGGCGCCACCGGCTTGCCCTCGCCGACGCGGCGGTCGGTGTCCTGCAGCGCGGCCGTGACGAAGGGCTGGTCGGCACGCTCGACGATCACGTCGAGCAACGGGTAGATGCCGGTCGCCAGGCCCAGCTTGCGCAGCTGCGCCACGGTCGCCACCGCGTGGCCGGTCTGCAGCAGCTTGAGCATCTCGTCGAACAGGCGGCTCTGGGGCACATCGGCCAGCAGCTTGCTGCATTCGACCAGCGGCGTGCCGGTCTTGGGCTCCAGGGAGAAACCCAGCGCTGCCAGCTTGGCCGAGAAGCGGATCGCACGGATGATGCGCACCGGGTCCTCGCGGTAACGCGTGACCGGGTCGCCGATCATGCGCAGCGTGAGCTTCTTGGCGTCCTTGATGCCGTTGTGGTAGTCGACGACGATCTGGCTCGCCGGGTCGTAGTACATCGCGTTGATGGTGAAGTCGCGGCGCGCGGCATCTTCCTCCTGCGGGCCCCAGACGTTGTCGCGCAGCACGCGGCCGCTGGCATCTACAGCGTGCTTCATGCCGGCGAGCTCGCCCTTGCTGGTGCGCTCGTTGCCGGCCACCTGTTCGGCGCCCGCACTGTCCATGTAGGCGCGGAAGGTCGAGACCTCGATCACCTCGTGCTCGCGACCGCGACCGTAAACCACGTGCACGATGCGGAAGCGCCGGCCGATGATGAAGGCGCGCCGGAACAGGCTCTTGACCTGTTCCGGGGTGGCGTTGGTGGCCACGTCGAAGTCCTTCGGGCGCAAGCCCAGCAGCAGGTCGCGCACCGCGCCGCCGACGATGTAAGCCTCGTAGCCGGCGTCCTGCAGCGTGGTCACCACGTTCCTGGCGCGCTCGTCCACCAGCTGCGGGTCGATGCCGTGCACGGAGGCCGGCACCTCCTGGCGCTTGCCGAAGCGGTTCTTGCCGCCGGAGCCGGCGACGCCGGACTTGCCCAGGAGTTTGTCGAAGAATTTCTTGATCATTGGAAAGCTTCGGCGCGGGACGCGCCCTTATTCATTTTCGAGCATCGACCGGATCAGGGGGATCGTGATCGCGCGCTGCGTCTGCAAGGCATAGCCGTCGAGCTGCACCAGCAGCTCCATCAGGCTTCCCAGGTCGCGGCTGAAGCGGTGCAGCATGTAGTCCAGCACTTCGTCTGTCAGCATCACGCCGCGGCTGTCGGCGGCCTGCCGCAGCACCGCACGCCGCTCCGGTTCGTTCAGCACCTGCAAGTGGAACACATGGCCCCAGCCCAGACGCGTGCGCAGGTCCTCGCGCAGCGGCAGGTCGGCCGGCGGCACGGCGCCCGCCGCCACCACGCCGCGCTGCAGACTTTGCGCGTTGACGAACCAGTTGAAGGCCGCGTGCTGCTGGACGGCGGTGTAGAGATGCACGTCATCGAGCAGCACGGCGCCCCAGCGCTCGTCGAAGTCCGGCGGGTCCGAGAGCCCCGCGTGCAGCCACCCCACGCTCGCGCCCTGCTCGCGCAGGGCGCTGCGCACCGCTTCCAGCAGATGCGTCTTGCCGCTGCCTCCTTCACCCCACAGGTAGGTCGGCACCGGCGAATGCAGCGTGCTCGAACGCGCATCGCCGACCCACAGCCGCAGATGCCGCAGCGCGGGTTCGTTGGGACCGGCGAAGAAACCCGCCAGCGTCGGGCCGGAGGCAAGGCCGATATCGAGTGCGAGCTGCTTCATGCCGAGGCCACTGCGGGCGGCTGGAAAGAAGCGGACGACGCGGTACGTGGATTCATGGACAGGCGGGAGCGCTGTGCGACGGGCCGGGGGCGCGGGGCAATGGGGCCCTTAAAATCGTGGGGAATTCTATCGGCCCGACCGCCCCGGTTGCCGGCGTCATTCTCCTCCTCCTTCGACCGTCCCTTCTTTTTCGTCCGGCCCGCCCATGAACTCCACCCCGCCCACCCCGCTCAGCTACAAGGATGCCGGCGTCGACATCGATGCCGGCGACGCGCTGGTCGACCGCATCAAGCCGCTGGCCAAAAAGACGATGCGCGAGGGCGTGCTGGCCGGCATCGGCGGCTTCGGCGCGTTGTTCGAGGTGCCCAAGCGCTACAAGGAGCCGGTGCTGGTGAGCGGCACCGACGGCGTGGGCACCAAGCTCAAGCTGGCCTTCGAGTGGAACATGCACGACACCGTGGGCATCGACCTGGTGGCCATGAGCGTCAACGACGTGCTGGTACAGGGTGCCGAGCCGCTGTTCTTCCTCGACTACTTCGCCTGCGGCAAGCTCGACGTGGACACGGCCGCGGCGGTGGTCGGCGGCATCGCGCTCGGCTGCGAGCAAAGCGGCTGCGCACTGATCGGTGGCGAAACCGCCGAGATGCCCGGCATGTACCCGGCCGGCGAGTACGACCTGGCCGGTTTCGCGGTGGGCGCGGTCGAGAAGTCGAAGATCCTCACTGGCCGGGACGTCAAGCCCGGCGACGTGGTGCTGGGCCTGGCCTCGGCGGGCGTTCATTCCAACGGCTTCAGCCTGGTGCGCAAGGTGATCGAGCGTGCGGGCGCCGACCTGCCTGCCACGCTCGACGGCCAACCTTTCCGCCAGGCCGTGATGGCGCCGACCCGGCTCTACGTCAAGCCGGTGCTGGCGGCATTGGCCCGGCACCCGATCAAGGCGCTGGCCCACATCACGGGTGGCGGGCTGCTGGAGAACATTCCGCGCGTGCTGCCCGAGGGCACGGCGGCGCACCTGAAGAAAGGCAGCTGGCCGCAAAGCGAGCTCTTTGGCTGGCTGCAGAAGGTGGCCGGCATCGACGACCTGGAGATGAACCGCACCTTCAACAACGGCATCGGCATGGTGGTGGTGATCGACGCCGCCGAGGCCGCGGCTTGCGCTGCCACGCTGCGCGCCGAGGGCGAGACGGTGCACGAGATCGGCGTCATCGCGCCGCTCGGCGCCGGTGCGGCCGTGGTCGTGGCCTGAAAAGCCCCGCCGCGTGAGCATCGTCGCTCCCCTCCCGTCGCGCAAGCTCGTCACGGCGAGCTACCTGCTCATCGCCGGGGCGCTGCTGCTGATCATGTGGCAGGGCCTGCTGCCGGGGCTGCTGTGCGTCTGCATCGGCTTTCTCGGCACGCGCTGGCTCGCGCGCTTGCTGGACGCGGGACTGGGCCGGCTGCTGCCCGGGAAGCAAGGCCAGCAGCCACCGGACCCGCCGTCGTCCTGGTCGCGCATCGTCGCTGCAACCCTGGTGTCGCTGGCGCCGATCGGCCTGGGGATACTGGCCTTCTCGGAAGCGCGGGAGTTCGTGCTCAACGCACCAGAGCAATACCAGGAACTGCTCGACTACATCGCCCGCACGGTGCTTGAACTGCGGCTCAAGCTGCCGCCAGATATCGGCACCTATCTGCCCGAAGGCACGGCCGAGGTGCAACGCGTCATCGCCGGCTACCTGCGCGCCCAGGCCGGCGCACTCGCGCTGACCGGCCGCGCCTGGCTCGGGGGCCTGCTGTTCGCCTATGTCGGCCTGATCGTCGGCGGCCTGGCCGCGGTGGCCCAGCATCCCTCGACCGGCCGCCCGCTGGCCGAGCTGCTCAAGCAGCGCATCACCCTGTTCGGCGAGGCCTTCGGCCAGATCGTGGCCGCGCAGTTCTGGATTGCAGCCTTCAACACGCTGCTGACCGCGATCTTCCTGCTCTTCGTGCTGCCGCATTGGGACCTGCGCCTGCCCTACACGCCGGCGCTGATCACGCTGACCTTCGTCGCTGGCCTGGTGCCGATCGTCGGCAACCTGCTGTGCAACACGGTGATCACGCTGGTGGGCCTGTCGGTGTCGCCGGTCACTGCACTGGCCTGCCTGGGCTTCCTTATCCTCATTCACAAGGCCGAGTACTTCATCAATGCCAAGGTGGTCGGCGCTCGTACGCAGATGGGCGTCTGGGAGCTGCTGTCCGTGATGTTCGTGGCCGAGGCCGTGTTCGGCCCGGCCGGGTTGGTGGCCGCCCCGCTGTTCTACGCCTACCTCAAGAAAGAATTGCAGGCGGCGCGGCTGGTTTGAAAGCGCATGTCCCGATTTGACCGGTTCCTGTCCGGGGAAGGACGGACGAATGGCAGAAAGGTAGAAAAAATAAGGCGCATCATCCACCTGCCCCGGAGTTTTGCGCCATGAAGTCTTGTCTCATAGTGATCGATGCCCAGGAATCCTTCCGCCATCGCCCGTATTTCACCCCGCGTGACCTGCCCGCCTACGCGACCGCCCAGAACGCACTGATCGAAGGCTGCCGCGCTGCCGGCGTCCCGATGGTGCGCATCTTTCACGTCGACGGCCCCGCCCTCGCCGACAACCCCTTCGCCATCGAATCCGGCCACGTCCGCCCGCTGGCCGAGCTCACGCCTTTCGAGGCAGCCGCCACCTACACCAAGCACCGCCACAGCGCCCTGGTCGGCACCGGCCTCGATGTGTGGCTGACGCAGAACGGCATCGGCAGGCTGATCGTGAGCGGCATCCGCACCGAACAATGCTGCGAGACCACGACGCGCCATGCCTCCGACCTGGGCTGGGCGGTCGATTTCGTCACCGACGCCACGCTGACCTTCGACATGACCCAGCCCGACGGCCGGCCGCTCCCGGCCGCCGACATCAAGGCCCGCACCGCGACCGTGCTGGAAGGCCGTTTCGCAAAGCTGTGCACCGTCGAGCAGGCACTGGAGCGCGCCGGCGCGCTCGCCATGGCCTGAGGGCGAAGTCGGATGAGCAGCGCGCCACGCATCCGGGTCGTGTTCGTGCTGCTGCCGAACAGCCTGGTACTCGACTGGGCCGGCCCGGCGGAGGCGCTGCGCATCGCCAACCAGCAGCTGCGCGCCGGCGGGCAAGCCGAGCGCTTCGCCATCGAATTCGTCTCCCCGAGCCCCAGCTCGACCGGCTCCGTCGGCGTCACCCTCAGCGGCCTGGGTCCGCTGCCGGCGGTTTGGGACGACGGCGGCTCCGCCTGGATCGTGCTGGTGGGCCTGCCGGGCGACAAGGTCTCCACCGACGGCGCGGATGCCCAGGCACTGCTGCGCTGGCTGCGCGGCCAGCGCCTGGAGCGCGGCCGCCTCGAGCTGGTGACGATCTGTGCCGGTGCCCTGCTGGCCGCCCATGCCGGTGCCCTGGCGGGGCGGCGCGTCACGACCCATCACCATCACCTCGATGAACTTCGGCGGGTGGAACCGCGCTGCGAGGTGGTGGCCAACCGCGTGTTCGTGATCGACCCGCCGCTGTACAGCAGCGCCGGCGTGACGACCGGCATCGACCTGATGCTGCATCGCATTGCCGACACCTGCGGCGAGGCGCTGGCGGCGCAGGTCGCACAGACCATGGTGGTGGCGCTGCGGCGGGGTCCGCAAGACCCGGAGCTCTCCCCATTCCTGGCCTACCGCAACCACCTGCACCCTGCGCTCCACCGCGTGCAGGACGCCGTGAGCGAGGCACCGCAGGACGACTGGAGCGTGCCGCGCATGGCCCAGGTGGCCCATACCTCGTCGCGTCACCTGACGCGCCTGTTCGTCGAGCATGCAGGCGTGGCACCGCTCGAGTACCTGCGCCGCCTGCGCCTCGCGACGGCCCGGCTGGCGCTCGACTCGGGCGCCAACGTCACCCGCGCGGCCGAGTTGGCAGGTTTCGCTTCGGATACCCAGCTGCGCCGCGCCTGGAGGCAGTTCGGCGCCGAGGGATCGCCTTCGCGCCACCGGCTCGGCTCCCGGGCGTGAGGGCCTGGGCGCCGGCGGCTTGTGCGATTCGTCCTATCCAAAAAGCGCCTTCGTCCGGCCCGGCCGGCCCGCAGCTGATGTTCTCCTAGCGGCTTGCCTTGCCAGTGACTCGCCATGAAGATCGCCCAAATCTCACCCATGTACGAATCGGTACCGCCCCGCTTGTACGGCGGGACCGAACGCGTCGTTGCCCATCTCTGCAATGCCTTGGTGAGCCAGGGACACGACGTCACCCTGTTCGCCTCGGCGGACACCCGCACGCGGGCACGGCTGGTGCCGATGCGCGAACAGGCGCTGCGGCTGGACCCGGCGCCGCTGAAATCCGACCTCGCCAGCCACATGGTGCTGCTGCAGGAGGTCCGACGCCGGGCGGGCGACTTCGACGTGCTGCATTTCCACATCGACCTGCTGCACTTCCCCTTCTTCGCGGACATCGCCGAGCGCACGCTCACCACCTTGCACGGCCGGCTGGACCTGAAGGACCTGCCCGAGGCCTACGCGGAGTGGCCCCAGTTCCCGCTCGCATCCATCTCCCGGCACCAGCGCACGCCGCTGCCTTTCGCCCGCTGGCACGGCACCGTGCACCACGGGCTCGACCCGGCGCTCTACCCTTTCCAGGCGGAGGCCGCCAACGGCTATCTCGCCTTCCTGGGCCGCATCTCGCCGGAGAAAAGACCCGACCGGGCCATCGCGATCGCGACTCGCGCCGGGCTGCCGGTGAAGATCGCCGCCAAGGTTGACGCGGCGGACAGGGAATACTTCCGTGAGCGGATCCGGCCGTTGCTCGACCATCCGCTGGTGGAATTCATCGGGGAGATCGGCGATGCCGAGAAGCCCGCCTTTCTTGGCGGCGCGCGCGCCCTGCTGTTCCCCATCGACTGGCCGGAGCCCTTCGGCCTGGTGCTGATCGAGGCCATGGCCTGCGGGACGCCGGTCATCGCCTGGCGTTGCGGCTCGGTGCCGGAGGTGGTGGATCACGGCGTCAGCGGCCTGATCGTCGGCAGCGAAGACGAGGCGATCGCAGCCGTCCATCAGATCGGCGCATTCGACCGCAATGAGGTCCGCGCCACCTTCGATCGGCGTTTTTCTGCCACAACCATGGCCAAGGCCTACGTGGAGTTGTATCGTCGGCTTCCGGCGCACGACAAAGACGGCACTTCCTACCCCCAGGCAGCTTGAGCATGAGTCAAGGCATGACGACCGAACCGCCGCTCGCGGAGCTCGATGTCGAGGCGGTCCTCGAACGCAATCCGCAGCGGCTTTTTGTTTTGAAGGAGGGCGACACCTTCCTGGTCGCCGACGTCTACGGCGACATCACGGGAGAGGCCGACGGCCTGTTCCACAACGACACGCGCATGCTGTCGACCTTCCTCCTGCGGCTCGGCGGTCGAAGGCCTTCGCTGCTGTCGGGTGCCGTGAGTCAGGACAACCTGTTCTTCACGGCCAACATGACCAATCACCCGCTGCCGCTGCTCGGCAATCCGGCCACGCCCGAAGGAGTCATCCACCTGGAGCGCAAGCGCTTCCTCTGGGACAACCGCATCTTCGAGCGCATCAGCGTGCTGAACTATGGGGACCAACGCGTCCAGGTGCCGCTGACGCTGCACTTCGCGGCCGATTTCCACGACATGTTCGAGGTGCGCGGCCAGCAGCGGCTGCAGCGTGGCGCCCGCGAGCCGTCGCTCCTGAAGGAGCGTGGCGTGGAGCTGCGCTACCAGGGCCTCGACGGCCTGCGCCGCAGCATGTGCCTCGAGTTTTCAGAGCAACCGCAGGGCTTGGACGAGCGGCACGCAGCGTTCATCGTGCAGCTCGACCCGCACCAGCGCTGGACGCTGCATGCCGAAATCGGGCCCTGCCCGGCAGACGCCGGCTGCTCGCGCTACCGCGCTGCCGCTGCCGCGGCCCGCCGCAGCATGCGCACGCGCCAGCGGCGCGGCGCACGCGTGCTGGCCTCGGGTCGACTGTTCCAGTCGTGGCTCGACAAGTCGCGTGCCGACCTGGCTCTGCTGACCACCGACCTTCCCACCGGCCCGTATCCCTACGCCGGCATCCCTTGGTTCTCGACCCCTTTCGGGCGGGATGCAATCGTCACCGCATTGCAGACGCTCTGGCTCGATCCCGGCCTGGCGCACGGCGTGCTGTCTTTCCTCGCTCACAATCAGGCGCAGCAGACCTCGACCTTCCGCGACTCCGAGCCGGGCAAGATCATGCACGAGACCCGCAAGGGCGAAATGGCGGCGGTCAACGAGCTTCCCTTTGCCAAGTACTACGGCGGCGTCGACACCACGCCGCTGTTCGTGATGCTCGCGGGCGCCTACGCCGAGCGGATGGGCAATGTCCGTGCGCTGGATGCCTTCTGGCCTGCGCTCGAAGCCGCGGCGCGCTGGATCGAGCGGAACGCGGCCGGCCATCCCACGGGCTTCCTGAGCTACGCGCGGGGCGAGTTGACCGGGCTGGCCAACCAGGGATGGAAGGACAGCAACGACTCGGTATTCCATGCCGACGGAAGTACGCCGGATGGGCCGATCGCGTTGATCGAAGTCCAGGGCTACGCCTACCGCGCCTACGCCGTGATGGCCGAACTGTCGCGCCTGCGCGGCGATACGGACGCGGCTCGCCATTGGGAACAGAGCGCCGTCGCGCTGCAGGCTGCAGTCGAACAGCACTTCTGGCAGGAAGACATGCAGTTCTACGCGTTGGCACTGGACGGCCACGGCCAGCCCTGCCGCGTCCGGGCGTCGAACGTGGGGCACCTGCTGTACACCGGGCTTCCGCGCGCCGAGCGCGGGCGAGCGGTCGCGGCTCAGCTGCTCTCGCGGGCGTTCAACTCCGGCTGGGGCATTCGCACACTGCCGCCCGAGACGCTGCGCTTCAATCCGATGTCCTATCACAACGGCTCCGTCTGGCCCCATGACGTCGTCCTGTGCGGCGCCGGACTGGCGCGGTACGGGGAACGCGACGGGCTGGTGCGGCTGCTGAACGGCTTGTTCGAGGCCGCGACCCATTTCGGCATGCGGCTGCCGGAACTGTTCTGCGGTTTCGAGCGCGCGCCGGGCGAAGCGCCGATCGCGTATCCCGTTGCCTGCCTGCCGCAGGCCTGGGCGGCCGGCTCGGTCTTCATGCTGCTGCAGGCGTCCCTCGGCTTGCAGCTCGATGCGCACCGCAGCCTCATTCGTGTCGAGCAACCGCGCCTGCCGGACGGGATCGACCATCTGCAGATCCGGCATCTGCAGCTCGGCGCGCAGAAGCTGGACCTGAGCTTTCAGCGCTTGGGAGAGCGCGTGGTCGCATTCATCGACCGGCAGGAGGGGCCGTCACCCGTCCAGCTGTCGCTGAAGCTGTGAAGCTGTGAAGCGGTGACGGGGCTCAGAGATAGCCGCAGAAACGCAGCACATGACCATCGGGCTCGCGGATGGCGAACTCGCGCAGGCCCCAGGGCTGCGACGTCGGCGGCTCGATGACATCAACGCCGCGCTTCACATAAGCGGCATGCAGCCCGTCGACGTCCTGGCCCACGTGAATCACGATCTCGCCGCGCCAAGCCCGGGTCTCGCGCCGGCCGCATTGCCACAGGCGGATGTAGACCGGATCGCCATAGCTGCGATCGCCCTTCTTCACCCTCGCATAGCTCGGCGGCTCGCCGGCGATGAAGTCGAGCTCGAAGCCCAGCACGTCGCAGAAATAGCGCGCGGCCCGGGCCGCATCGGCGACCGGCAGCACCGGCTGCACGCCGTGGAATTCATGCAGGGTGCCGAGGTCGGCGACCGCGGTCTTGCTGTCCTGCGCCATCAGTTCTCTGCCCGGCGCAAGGCGGCCACGCGCTCGGCGATGGCATCGATGTCGAGCGCATCCTCGGCATGCATCAGGTAGGTCTCCAGGTCGCGCACCGCGCGTGCGGTGTTGCCCTGCTCCGCATGAGCCAGCCCGCGGTCTCGATGCTCGCCCCAGGCCTCGGGGAAAAGCGTGACCAGCCGGTCCTGCACCGCGATCGCGCGCTGCCAGTCTTCCTGCGCCCGGTGGATTTCCTTCAGGTTTCGCAGCATGCGCCCGATGATCTCGCGCGGCGACGCCGGCTGCAGGTACAGGCCCAGCGGCACGTCGAAGTCGCCGACCAGCCCGCTGCTGCGCTTGTAGGGCTCGAGGCGCTCGCTGAGCTCTTCGCGCGAGAGCGACTTGCCGGTGAAGGGATCGATCACCACCTGCCCCTTGGGCAGCGTGATCTTGAGCATGAAGTGGCCCGGGAAACCGACGCCGCGCGCCTGCAGGCCCAGGCCCTGTGCCAGCTCAATCCACAGCACGGCCAGCGAGATCGGGATGCCGCGGCGCGTGCGCAGCACCGCGTTGAGGTAGCTGTTGTCGGGGTCGTAGTAGTCGTTGACGTTGCCGCCGAAGCTCAGGTCATGGAAGAAGAACTGGTTGAGGGCGCGCAAGCGCTGCAGCGGCGCGGCATCGGCGGGGAGGCGGCGCTTGAGGCGCGCGAGCAACTGGTCGACGTCGCCCAGCACCTGCTGGACATCGAGTTCGGGGTATTCGTCCTGGGCGAGGCTGGCGGCGGCTTCGAGCAGCGGAAAGTGGTCGTCGCTCTTGACAAGCGACTCGAAGTACTCGAGTGGAGTGGGCGCTTGAAAGCTGAACGTCATGTGTCTTTGTAGAGGAGCCCGCGCCGAGCGTCAAGGCAGGGCATGCGCCGTCGCGATCAGCGCCGCACCAGGCTGCGCAGCTTGACGCCCGCGAGCGCCAGCACCGCGAAGTACAGCAAGGCCCCACCCACCACCAGTGCCGCCAGCAGGCCGATGCGATGCAGGCGTTGTGCCTGCAGCCCGATCCAGTCGAAGTGCTGGTTGCCCCAGACCAGCAAGGCCGTCAGCGCGGCGGTGCCCGCCAGCACCTGCAGCAGGAAGCGGCCCCAGCCCGGCTCGGGGCGGTAGCTGCCGCGGCGAACCAGCCCGACGAGCAGCCAGAGCGCATTGATCATCGCGCCGATGGCGATGGTGAGCGTCAGTGCCGCATGCTGAAGCAGCGGCACCAGGGCGACGTTGAGCAGCTGCGTCAGCACCAGTACCGCCACCGCGATCAGCATCGGCGTGCGCGTGTCGTGCTTGGCGTAGTAGCCCGGCGCCAGCACCTTGACCGCCACCAGGCCGACCAGCCCGACGCCGTAGCCCATCAAGGCGAGGCTGGTGCGCTGCACGTGGAATTCGCTGAAGGCGCCGTTGTGGAACAGCACGGCCACCAGCGGTCGCGAAAAGACCAGCAGGGCCAGGGCGCAGGGCACCGACAGCAGCACCACCAGGCGAAGGCCCCAGTCGAGCATTGCGGAGTAGCGCGCATCGTCCTGGGCCGCGCGCGCACCGGCGAGCTGAGGCATCAGCACCACGCCGAGCGCCACGCCCAGCAGCGCGGTGGGGAACTCCATCAGCCGGTCGGCATTGGTGATCCAGCTTACGCTGCCGGTCGCCAGGTGGGAGGCGATCTGCGTGTTGATCAGCAGCGAGATCTGCGCCACGCTGACGCCGATCAGCGCCGGCAGCATCAGGCGCGCGACGCGACGCGTGCCTGCGTCGGCCCAGGCGGCGCGGATCGCACCCAGGCCGAGGCCGATGCGCGGCATCATCCCGACCCGCCGCAGCGCGGGAATCTGCAGCGCCAACTGGAGCACCCCGCCCACCATCACGCCTGCGCACTGGGCGTAGATCGGCTCGATCCCCCAGCGTCGGAACCAGGGCGCGCCCACCACGATGGAGAGGATCAGGGCCACGTTCAGCAGCACCGGCGCGGCCGCCGGCACGGCAAATCTGCGCCAGGTGTTGAGGATGCCGCCGGCCAGCGCCACCAGCGACATAAAGCCGATGTACGGGAACATCCAGCGTGTCATGACGACGGCGGCCTCGAAGCTCTCCGGATTCTTCTGCAGGCCACTGGCCATGGCCCAGACCATCAGCGGCGCGCCGATCACGCCCGCCACGCACAGCACGACGAGGGTCCACGTCAGCAGCGTCCCCACATGGTCGACCAGCGCCTTGGCGCCCGTTTCGCCGTGCTCGGTCCTGTTGGCCGCCAGCACCGGCACGAAGGCCTGGCTGAAGGCGCCTTCGCCGAACACGCGTCGGAACAGGTTGGGGATGCGGAAGGCGACGTAGAACGCGTCGGTCATCGCGCTGACGCCGAACACCGAAGTCATGAGCACGTCGCGAATGAGCCCGGTGATGCGGGAAGCGAGCGTCAGCAGGGAGACGGTGGAGGCGGATTTGAAAAGCGACACGGCCGGAAGTGTATGTGGCTGCGCGTGCTCTCCCCGGCCGCGGGGATGGGCAGTTGTCCATCGCCTATAATGGAGGGCTTTGCCGCATCATCCGCAGACACTGTAAGGAACACCAGCCATGGCATCCACCAAGCCCAAGAAAAAGAACCCGCGCCTCGCGTCGGGCCGCAAGCGCGTCCGCCAGGACACCAAGCTCAACGCTGCGAACACCTCGCTGCGCTCCAAGTACCGCACCGCTGTGAAGAATGTCGAAAAGGCCGTCGTGGCCGGCGACAAGACCAAGGCGGCAGAACTCTTCGCGAAGGCCCAGAGCATCGTCGACACCATCGCCGACAAGGGCATCTTCCACAAGAACAAGGCTGCTCGCGACAAGAGCCGCCTGGCAGCCAAGGTCAAGACCCTGGCCCTCGCCGAAAAGGCCGCCGCCTGACGTCATCAGGCAAGCCCGGACCGGCCTCCCGCCAGTCCGCCGTTTGATCTGGGTGCGCTGCAGCAAAGTGAAAAACCGCCTTCGGGCGGTTTTTTCATGGGCGGGTGCTTTCCTGTGTCCGGCTGCCTGCAGGGGGCGCCGCGTCAGGCACGAGGCAGGCCTCGGCCACCTGGAGGTTGTTGTCCCGGGCGAAGTTCATCACGAAGTCCCAGGCCATCACCTCGGCGTCTCGCAGTTCGGGGCTCACCACCACGCACTTGATGCCGTTGATCACGGTCGGCACGCACCACGGCGAATAGCTCAGGTGGCTGTCCGGCCTCGGCCCGCCCGGCCGGAACGAACACATCACGCCCGCCAGCCGCTCCGCCCAGTCGCTCGGGCGAAAGGTCCGGCCATCTTGGGTGATGCCCTGGATGAAAACTTGTTTGGTGGTGGGGGAAACCATGGATTGCGCGAAGGACGCAGGCGGGTGCTGCGCTGCACAATGGATTCTATCCGGGCGGGTCCCGCGAGCGACACGGAGCGCAGCATTGCTGTGATGCGCAATCCTCACCGACGCTGTCAAAACGCAACCCTAGAATCCCTGTTCCCTTATTCGGAGATCGTATGAGCGCCACTGCCGCCCCCTCCTCGCCCCACGTCATGAACACCTATGGCCGCCTGCCGATCGCGCTGTCGCACGGCCAGGGCTGCCGAGTCTGGGACACGGAGGGCCGAGCCTACCTGGACGGCCTGGGCGGCATCGCAGTCAACACCCTGGGCCACAACCATCCCGAGCTGGTGCCTGCGCTGCAGGAGCAGATCGCCAGGCTGATCCACAGCTCCAACTACTACCACGTGCCGGGCCAGGAGCAACTGGCCACCAAGCTCACCGAGCTCTCCGGCCTCACCAACGCCTTCTTCTGCTGCACGGGCCTCGAAGCCAACGAAGCCGCGCTCAAGCTGGCGCGCAAGTTCGGCCACGACAAGGGCATCGAGCGCCCCGAGATCGTGGTCTACGAGGCCGCCTTCCACGGGCGCAGCATCGCCACCCTGTCGGCCACCGGCAACCCGAAGGTGCAGAAGGGCTTCGAGCCCCTGGTCGAGGGCTTCATCCGCGTGCCGCTCAACGACATCGAGGCGCTGAAGAAGGCGACCGAGGGCAACCCGAACGTGGTGGCCGTGTTCTTCGAAACCATCCAGGGCGAAGGCGGCATCAACCCGATGCGCTGGGAGTACCTGCGCCAGGTCCGCCAGCTGTGCGACGAGCGCGACTGGCTGATGATGATCGACGAGGTGCAGTGCGGCATGGGCCGCACCGGCAAGTGGTTTGCGCACCAGTGGGCCGGCATCAAGCCGGACGTGATGCCGCTGGCCAAGGGCCTGGGCTCGGGCGTGCCGATCGGCGCCGTGGTGGCCGGCCCGCGCGCCGCCAACCTCTTCGCGCCGGGCAACCACGGCACCACCTTCGGCGGCAACCCGCTCGCGATGCGCGCCGGCATCGAGACCATCCGCATCATGGAAGAGCACAAGCTGCTCGACAACGCGGCCAACGTCGGCGCGCATCTCAAGGGCGCGCTGGAGCGCGAGCTGGGCGGCCTCCCCGGCGTGAAGGAGATCCGCGGCCAGGGCCTGATGCTGGGCATCGAGCTCGACCGTCCCTGCGGCGTGATCCTCAACCGCGCCTGCGACGCCGGCCTGCTGCTGAGCGTGACCGCCGACAGCGTGATCCGCCTGGTGCCGCCGCTGATCCTCAGCGTGGCCGAAGCGGACGAGATCGTCGCCATCCTCGCGCCGATCGTGAAGAGCTTCCTCGCGGAGGCTACGACATGAGCACGGTTGCCGCCCTGCGCCACTACCTCCAGTTCTCGGACTTCACCGCCGACGAGTACGCCTATGTCTTCGCACGCGCCGCGCTGATCAAGAAGAAGTTCAAGGCCTACGAGAAGCACCAGCCGCTCACCGACCGCACCCTGGCCATGATCTTCGAGAAGGCCTCGACGCGCACCCGCGTGAGCTTCGAGGCCGGCATGTACCAGCTCGGCGGCAGCGTGGTGCACCTGACCACCGGCGACAGCCAGCTCGGCCGCGCCGAGCCGATCGAGGACAGCGCCAAGGTCATCAGCCGCATGGTCGACCTGGTGATGATCCGCACCTACGAGCAGACCAAGATCGAGGCCTTTGCAGCGCACTCGCGCGTGCCGGTGATCAACGGCCTCACCAACGAGTTCCACCCCTGCCAGATCCTGGCCGACATCTTCACCTACATCGAGCACCGCGGCTCGATCGAGGGAAGGACGGTGGCCTGGGTCGGCGACGGCAACAACATGGCCAACACCTGGCTCCAGGCCAGCGAGATCCTGGGCTTCAAGGTGCACGTGAGCACGCCCAGCGGGTACGAGGTCGACCAGTCGATCGCCGGCATCCGCTCGGCCGACAGCTACCAGGTCTTCAAGGACCCGATGGAAGCCTGCCGCGGCGCAGACCTGGTCACCACCGACGTCTGGACCAGCATGGGCTACGAGGCCGAGAACGAAGCTCGCCGCGCCGCCTTCGCCGACTGGTGCGTGGACGAGGAGATGATGCGCGCGGCCCAGCCCGACGCTCTCTTCATGCACTGCCTGCCAGCCCATCGCGGCGAGGAAGTGCAGGCCGAGGTCATCGACGGTCCGCAGTCGGTGGTCTGGGACGAGGCCGAGAACCGCCTGCACGCACAGAAGGCGCTGATGGAGTTCCTGCTGCTCGGCCGCCTGGCCGCCTGATGGGCCGATCGGCGACTTGCCGATGTTTGCGTTCTGTTGGAAATAACCGACACCACGACCCTGTTCACGGCGCTAACTTCGCGCCATGAACCAACGCATCTGGGACATCTCGCCACCGGTGCATGAGGGCGCGCCGGTCTTTCCCGGCGACACGCCCTATCGCCAGCGCTGGGCCGCGAGCATCGGGCCGGGCTGCCCGGTCAATGTCAGCGAGATCACCCTCTCCCCGCACGTCGGCGCCCACGCCGATGCGCCGCTGCACTACGACCCGGAAGGCGCGACCATCGGCGAGGTGGACCTCTCTGCCTATCTCGGCCCCTGCCGCGTGATCCACGCGATCGCGCGCGGTCCGCTGATCGAGTGGGCGCACATCGCGCATGCCGTGGACCGGCTGCCGCCGCGCTTGCTGGTCCGCACCTATGAACGCGCCCCTGTCGACCGCTGGGATGGCGCGCTCACGGCCTACGCGCCCGCCACCATCGAGCGCCTCGCGGCACTGGGCGTGAAGCTCATCGGCATCGACACCGCCAGCATCGACCCGGCCGACAGCAAGACCCTCGACAGTCACCAGGTGATCCGCCGCCTGGGCCTGCGCGTGCTCGAGAACCTCGTGCTCGACGCGGTGCCCGAGGGCGACTACGAACTCATCGCGCTGCCGCTCAAGCTGGTGACGGCCGACGCTTCCCCCGTTCGCGCGGTGCTGCGCGAACTCACTGCCCCACGACCATGACCATGACCCTCGACGACTGCCGGCGCCTCGATGCCGAAGACCCGCTCGCCGCCCTGCGCGACCAGTTCATCCTGCCCGAGGGCGTGATCTACCTCGACGGCAACTCGCTCGGCGTGCTGCCCAGGGCCGCGCCTGCGCGCATTGCCGAAGTCGTCACCCAGGAGTGGGGCGAAGGCCTGATCCGTTCCTGGAACAGCGCGCGCTGGATCGACCTGCCGCAGCGCCTGGGCGACAAGCTGGCCCGCCTGATCGGCGCCGCCCCGGGCGAGGTGGTCTGCACCGACGGCACCTCGGTCAACCTCTACAAGGTGCTCTTCGCCGCCCTCTCGCAGATGAAGACTAGCGGCCGCCGCGTCGTGGTCAGCGAGCGCAGCAACTTCCCGACCGATCTCTACATCGCGGAATCGCTGTGCCGCGAACGCGGCTTCACGCTGAAGCTGATCGACGAAAGCGAGTTGCCTGCCGTGCTGGACGACCAGGTCGCGGTGCTGATGCTGACGCACGTCAACTACCGTACCGGCGCGATGCACGACATGAAGGCGCTCACTGCCGCAGCCCACGCGGCGGGCGCGCTCACGGTCTGGGATCTCGCGCACAGCGCTGGCGCAGTGCCGGTCGAGCTCAACGACAGCGAGGCCGACTTCGCCATCGGGTGCGGCTACAAGTACCTCAACGGCGGGCCGGGCGCGCCGGCCTTCGTCTGGGTGCATAAGAGGCATGCGAGCCGTTTCGAGCAGCCCCTGTCGGGCTGGTTCGGCCATGCGGCGCCCTTCGAGTTCACGCCGCACTACCGGCCCGCGCCGGGCGTGACACGCTACCTCTGCGGGACCCAGCCCATCATCGCGCTGTCTGCACTGGAATGCGGGATCGATTCGGTGCTGGCAGCCGAGCCTTTCGACGACGGCCGCGGCGGCATGGCGGCACTGCGCGCCAAGTCGCTGGCACTGACCGATGCCTTCATCGCCCTGGTCGAGGAACGCTGCCCCGGCCGCTTCACGCTGGTCACGCCGCGCGAGCACGCTCGGCGCGGTTCGCAGGTCTGCCTCGCACTCGCGGACAACGGACCGGGCGCCTACGCCATCGTGCAGGCGCTGATCGCCCGTGGCGTGATCGGCGACTTTCGTGCCGGTGACACCCGGACGCCGGACATCCTGCGCTTCGGCTTCACCCCCCTGTACCTGGGTTTCGAGGATGTCTGGAATGCCGTCGAGCACCTGGTGCAGGTGCTGGAACGCAAGGAATGGACGCGGCCCGAGTTCAATCAGAAGCTCGCCGTGACTTGAAGGGAGCAATCATGAGCACCGAAAAGATCGTCCACGAAGAAAAGGCGCAACTCGACTTCAGCGCCTCGATGAGCTACAGCGACTACCTGAGCCTGGACACCATCCTCAACGCCCAGCATCCACGCTCGCCGGCCCACGACGAGATGCTCTTCATCGTGCAGCACCAGACCAGCGAGCTGTGGATGAAGCTGATGCTGCACGAGCTGCGCGCCGCAGTCCGCTGCGTCGCCGAGGACGAGCTCGCCAGTGCCTTCAAGATGCTGGCGCGGGTCTCACGCATCATGGAGCAGCTGGTGCATGCGTGGGATGTGCTGGCCACCATGACGCCGCCCGAGTACAGCGCGATGCGGCCCTACCTCGGCAGCTCCAGCGGCTTCCAGAGCTGGCAGTACCGGTGCGTCGAATTCGCGCTCGGCAACAAGAACGCCGCCATGCTCAAGCCCCATGCGCACCGCCCGGAGCTGCTGGCCGAGGTCGAGGCGGCCTGGCGCGCGCCGTCGCTCTACGACGAGGCGCTGCGCCTGCTGGCACGCCGGGGCTTCGCCATCCCGGCCGACCATGTCGAACGCGACTGGACCCGGCCCTACGAATGCAGCGATGGCGTCGAGCAGGTCTGGCTGACCGTCTACCGCGATCCGAAGCAGCACTGGGAGCTTTACCAATTGGGCGAGGAGCTGACCGATCTGGAAGACGCATTCCGCCTCTGGCGCTTCCGCCACGTGACCACCGTTGAGCGCGTGATCGGCTTCAAGCGTGGCACCGGCGGCACCGGCGGCGTAAGCTACCTTCGCAAGATGCTCGATGTGGTGCTCTTCCCGGAAATCTGGAAGCTGCGCACGGACCTCTAGACACTGGCGCCACCGGGCTCGACAACGATCAAGGAGATGACATGAACGACCACTTCGCCGACGACGAGTTGAGCCTTCTTCGCGAGCACGGCATCGTGCTCTTCGCCGAGCGGGTGATCTTCGATGCGCAGCCCCCGATGACGGTCGAACAGATCGCGGCCGTGCAGGAACTCTGCGCCGGGCCGCTCCCGCCCGAGTTGGTCGCGCTCTGGCAACGCACCGCGGGTGGCCGCCTCGACTACGACCTGCACCTGCGCATCAACGGCTACGAGGAGGCCGTGAGCTGGGCCGAGCTGTTCTGGAAAGATAGCGGCGCAGAGCATGACCTGCAGGCCTGGATCGAACACGAACAGCAGAACGCACAGGAGGCCGCCGCAGCCCGCGGGCAGAAGTGGGACGGCAAGCTCACCGCCCTGCCCTTCGGCGGCTTCGAATCCACCGACCGGATCTACGCGGTGGTCGAGCGCGGCGCCGACTACGGCCACATCCTCGCGTGGAAGCAGGGCTTGCCGGAGGCCTGGGCGCATGCGATGCACGAGGACGGCCTGACCACCATCGCGCACGACCTCCCGGCGGCCTTCGCCATGCTGCACCTCGACGAAGACCCGCTCGAGCCCGCCGGCGACTACTTCACCGGACAGGCGTTGCTCGAGTACCTTGACGAACGGCACCAGACGCACGGCCTCGCGCTCGATCTGGTGGACAAGCTGGTGGCCTTCTACCGCCGCGCGGTGGCCGACTGGCGCACGCCGCTGGCTGCGGGCACGCTGGACCGCGATGCCGTGCTCTCGCGCATCGCGCTGCGGCACGCCGTTGCCACCGACGACCCGGCGCTGGTTGGCCAGCTCGCCGCCGCCGGCGTGGCGCTCGACGGGCCTCTGCAGGGCAGCGCCTTGGCCACCGACCTGGCGCTCGCGCACGGCGCGCACCATGCGGCGGAAGCGCTCGCGCGCGCGGGGGCGCCCGTGTCGGCCGATGCGCTCGACGCCATCGACAGTGCAGTCTCGCCCGAGCTCGTGGCCCTTCTGCTGGAACGTGGCGCCCGGCCCAGCGCCACCGCGATCGCCGAATGCGTCGCCTGCGGAGCGCCGGCCGCGGCGCGGGTGATCGCCGACGCCTACCGCAAGCAGCACGAGGATCTGCCGGCGGCTTTCGAGACGGTGCGCCAGGACATGCTTGCCGATCTGGAAAGCTCGCTGGCCGAAGTGCGCACCGGCAAGCGCAGCCACTATCTCGGTGCCGAGGGCTTGGCCGAGCGCGTGGACCACCTGCAGAGCTTCAGTCTTTAAGCGTTCTTCAGGCCCCGTAGAGCCAGGGCACGTCGAGCAGCCGCGCGCCCAACAGCCGCAGTGCCGCGTCGCGGCCCACGCGCACCAGGCCGGTCGCATGGAAGATCTCGCCGTTGCGCCGCGCCCGCGCCTGCACCTGCGCATTGCGTTCCCAGCGCCCTTGCGCGTAGCGTGCGAGACGCTGCGGCACCTCCTCGGCGCCGCAGCCGGCGAGAGCCTCGGCCAGCGCCACGCCGTCCTCGATCGCCATGCCGGCGCCTTGCGCGAGGTAAGGGAGCATCGGGTGTGCGGCATCGCCAACCAGCGCCACGCGCTCGCCCGCCATCTGCTCGGGACCGCTGAGCGGCGGGCGGTCGCACAGCGTCCACGCACGCCAAGCCGGCATCGCCTCCAGCAGCGCCTGCAGGCCGGCGTGCATGTGGCCGGTCGCGGCCTGCAGGGCCGCCAGGCTGCTGGCCTGGTCCCAGTCGCGCGCATCTCCTGTTGGCGCGGCCTCGGCCAGCACCACCACGTTGAGGGATTCGCCGCGGCGTACCGGGTAGGCCACGGCATGGAGGCGCGGGCCGAGCCAGACGCTGATCCGCGTGCTGCGCAACGCGGCCGGCAGCGCGGACTGCGCGATCAGCGCGCGCCACGCCGTGTGGCCGGTCGCGCGCGGCGGGGATGCATCCTCCACCACCCGCGCGCGCACCGTGCTCCAAAGGCCGTCGGCGCCGATCAGCGCGTCGCCTTCCCAGGCGCGGGTGGCGGTGCTCGCGACGCAGACCGCGCCGGAACGAGCCACGGCATCGGTGATGCGCGCGCCGGTGTTGATCGTGACGGCGCCGGTGCCGCGCACGGCCGCCAGCAGCAGCGCATGCAGGTCGGCGCGATGGGCGCAGAGATAGGGAGCGCCATAGCTGCGCAACATCGCATTGCCGAGCGGCAGGCGCGCGATCTCCCCGCCGTGCACCGCGCTGCGGACATCCAGCGCCTCGGGCTTGGCGGCAATGCGCATCAGCGGCTCCCAGACCCCCAGCATCTGCAAGCGGCGCGCGACGTTGGGGCCAAGCTGAATGCCGGCGCCGACCTCGGCAAAGGCGACGGCCTGTTCGAAAAGATCGATGCGATGGCGGCGACGAGCCAGGGCGAGCGCGCTGGCCAAGCCCGCAATGCCGCCGCCCGCGACCAGGATATGAGCGGCACGCATGCCAGCTCAGCGCGCGGTGGTGCTGCGCCTGGCTTGCGCCGAGGAGTCGGCCGGGCTGCCGCAACTGCCGCAGCTGTCGCACGAACCGCAACCCGAGGTCTTGGCCAGCGATGCGGCGAGCTGCTGCGCGCGTTGGGCATCGACCAGCCCGGCGCGCTGCGAACCGGATGCGAGCCGGGCCGCCGCGGCGCGGCGCCAAGCGGCGGGCATCCAGCGCCAGACGGCGTAGAACGCGGCCAGCGCGACGATCAGTCCGACGATGATCTGTTGCGTCATCTCATCCTCCTGTGAATGCCAGAGCCACACGATAGGTGATCCAGCAAGCAATGTAGGCGAGTGCAAACAAGTACGCCGCCATGATCCACACATAGCGCCACGAACCCGTCTCGCGCTTGACCGCCGCCAGCGTCGAGATGCACTGCGGCGCGAACACGTACCAGACCAACAGCGACAGCGCCGTGGCGAGCGACCAGCTGCCGGCGATCAGCGGCTCGAGCTGGCCCGCGACATCGTCGCCGGTGGCCGAGAGCGCATACACCGTGCCGAGCGCGCCCACCGCCACCTCGCGCGCCGCCATGCCGGGCACCAGTGCGATCGAGATCTGCCAGTTGAAGCCGATGGGCGCGAAGATGTGCTCCAGGCCGCGGCCGATGATGCCGGCCAGGCTGTACTGGATGGCCGGGCCGGTCGCGCCCTCGGGCGGCGACGGGAAGGTGGACAGGAACCACAGCAGGATCGTCAGCGTCAGGATGATGGTGCCCACCCGCTGGATGAAGATCCACGCGCGCTCGTACAGGCCCAGCGCGAGGTTGCGCAGGTTGGGCCAGCGGTAGGCCGGCAGCTCCATCATCAGCGGCGAGCGCTGCTGAGTGCCGCGAAAGCGCTTCATCACCCACGCCACCGCCATGGCCGAGACGATGCCGAAGACGTACAGCGCGAACAGCACCACGCCCTGCAGGTTGAACACGCCGCCCACGGTGCGTGCCGGGATGAAAGCCGCGATCAGCAGCGCATAGACCGGCAGCCGCGCCGAGCAGGTCATCAGCGGCGCGATCATGATCGTGGTGAGCCGGTCGCGCCAGTTGCTGATGGTGCGCGTGGCCATCACGCCGGGGATGGCGCAGGCGAAGCTCGACAGCAGCGGAATGAAGGAGCGGCCCGACAGCCCCACAGTGCCCATCACGCGGTCGAGCAGGAAGGCGGCGCGCGGCAGGTAGCCCGAGTCTTCGAGCGCCAGGATGAACAGGAACAGGATCAGGATCTGCGGCAGGAACACGATCACGCCGCCCACGCCGGCGATGATGCCGTCCACCAGCAGGCTCTGCAGCAGGCCCTCGGGCACCAGCTGCTTCACCAGCTCGCCGAGGGCGCCCGTCGCGTCCTTGATGGCGTCCATCGGCACGTTGGCCCAGCTGAACACCGCCTGGAACATCAGGAACAGCGTGACGGCCAGCACCAGCATGCCCCACAGCGGATGCATCACGACGCGGTCGATGCGGTCGCTGGCGGCCAGGCTGCCCGCGGGCTCGCGCACCGCCGCGGCCAGGATGCGGCGCACCTCGCGCTGGGTGGCGAGCACGTCGTCAAGGCCCGGCGCCTGCCAGGGCGCGGCCCGGGCGACCGCGACCGGCGCATCGAGCTGCGCCAGCAGGCCCTGCGCGCCACCCGCGTGCACGCCTACCGTCTCGATCACCGGCACGCCGAGCTCGGCTGCCAGCAGCGGCACGTCGATCTCGATGCCCTGCTTCTTCGCCATGTCGGTCATGTTGAGCGCCACCACCATCGGCAGGCCCAGGCGCCTGGCCTCGAGCACGAGGCGCAGGTTGAGCCGCAGGTTGGTGGCGTCGGTCACGCACACCAGCAGGTCGGGCAAGGCCTCCTCGCTCTTGCCGGTCACCACGTCGCGCGTGACGGCCTCGTCGGCCGACAGTGCATTGAGGCTGTAGGCGCCAGGCAGGTCGAGCACGGCCACGCGCCGGCCGGCGGGCGTACGCAACAAGCCCTCCTTGCGCTCGACCGTCACGCCGGCGTAGTTGGCCACCTTCTGGCGGCTGCCGGTGAGCAGGTTGAAGAGCGCCGTCTTGCCGCAGTTGGGGTTGCCCAGCAGCGCGATGCGCCCGGGCGGCGCCGACGAGACGGCGGCGCCGGGCTGGAAGTTGAGCGTCGCCTCAGCCATGGTGCGCGGCTCCCGGCAGCACGCGCACCAGCGCGGCCTCGTGGCGCCGCAGCGCGAAAGTGGTGTGGCCCAGGCGCACGGCCAGCGGCTCGCGGTTGGGCACCCCGCTGGCGACGATGCGCACCATTTCGCCGGGCACGAAGCCGATCTCGGTCAGCCGCAGCACCAGGTCGCGCACTTCCGCTTCTTCGGGCCTGGAGACCTCGAGCACCGTGGCCCATTGATGGTTGGGAAGCTGGTCAAGGCTGATGGCAGCTATCGCCGCCGGATTCATGGTGGTCACCCGCAGATCCAAAATCGACAAAATGAGAATTATTCTCGAAAACATTGGCCTTGGGCGAACCGGAATCGAAGTATCCCTGCCGGACGGGCATCATCGCGAACATGACAGACCCGCAATCCGACCCGCCCCTCGATGCGCCCGATGAAGCGGCTCCCTCCCACTCCTCGCAGCTAGCCGCCCGCGCCCCTTTCTGGCGCTGGATCGTCGAAGGCCTGCGCGCCGCGTTCCTGCTGCGGCCTCGCATCGACGCTTCCCCCACGCCCTGGCAACTGCTGCTCCTGGTGCTGCTCCCGAGCCTGGTGGACCTCGGCATCGCGCGCCTGCAGATCGAGGGGCCGGCCAGCTTCCACCCGCTGCCGGCGCTTCAATCCTTCTGGGCGACAGCGCTCGTGCTGTGGCTCGGCTGGTGGACGCTGAACACCACGCCCGCGCGAGGTGCCCTCGGCCGCTGGTTCGCGCTCGGCACCTGGGCCGCAGTGCCCTGGAGCCTGCTGATGGCCGGCATGTCCCTCGCCTATTCCCGCGGCTGGCTGCCGAACGTGCTGACCACGGCGTCGGGCTTCTGGGCGGTGTACGGCGCCCTGATCGGCATCGGGCTGGTGGCCGCGGTGTTTCTGATGGCCCGGTGCGTCCCCAGCCCGATGCGGCTCGCGATCTTCGTGCCGGGCCTGCTGGCGATCAGCGCGCTCGGCATCTGGGAGGCCCTGCAGGAGCAGGAGCGCATCTGGCAGGAAGACGCCAGCGCCTCCGCCAAGGCGCCCGAGCGGCCCCGGCTGCGCCTGACGCAAGAGACTTTCGAGGCCCAGCAGGCCGTCTGGCAACGAGCGGTCGACGGCATCGCGCCTCGGCGGGACGGAGAGGCCCAGGTGTTCGGCCTGGTGTTCGCGCCCTACGCCTCCGAGGACGTCTTCCTGCGCGAGAGCGCGATGGTGGCCACGCTGCTGGAGGAGCGCTTCGATGCGCGCGGCCATGTGCTGCGCCTGGTCAACCATGCCACGACCGCGGAGGAACTGCCCTGGGCAACGCCGCTGAACCTCCGGCGCGCCGTGGAAGCGCTTGCCGCCCGCATGGACCGCGAGCAGGACGTGCTGGTGCTCTACATGACCTCCCACGGCGCCCGCGACTTCAAGCTGGCCTCGTCCCACTGGCCGCTCACGGTGCCCTGGCTGACGCCGCAGCAGCTGCGCGAGGCGCTGGACGCGGCCGGCATCCGGCATCGGGTGATCGCGATCTCGGCCTGCTATTCGGGCGGCTGGATCGAACCCCTGACCACCGAGCACAGCCTGATCATGACGGCCGCCGATGCCGAGCACACCTCCTACGGCTGCGGCCACCGCTCCGAGCTCACCTTCTTCGGACGCGCGATGTTCGACGAGGCCCTGCGCAAGACGCGCTCCTTCGAGGCGGCCTTTGCCGAGGCGGTGCCGGTGATCAAGCAGCGCGAAATCGACGCCGGCAAGGAAGACGGCTTCTCCAACCCGCAGATCCGCGTGGGGGAAGGCATCCGGCCCGTGCTGGACCGGCTCTCGCAGCGACTCGGGAACGACTGAAGAAAAAACCGGCGCGCTCAGGCGGCCAGCAGCTGCCTCAGCACGAACGGCAGAATGCCCCCGTGCTTGTAGTAGTCGACCTCGATCGGCGTGTCGATGCGCAGGCGCACCGTCACCTCCTGGTGCGTGCCGTCGGCGCGGTGGACGACGATCTTCACGTCCATCTGCGGCTTGAGCTCGCCGCCGATCACCACGTCGATCTTTTCCTCGCCGGTGAGGCCCAGGCTTTCCCATGAATCGGCGCCGCGGAACTGCAGCGGCAGCACACCCATGCCGACCAGGTTGGCGCGGTGGATGCGCTCGAAGCTGCGCGCCACCACCGCCTTGATGCCCAGCAGCTGCGTGCCCTTGGCCGCCCAGTCGCGCGACGAGCCGGTGCCGTACTCCTCGCCGCCGAAGATCACGGTGGGCACGCCTTGTTCGATGTACTTCATCGCCGCGTCGTAGATGAACATCTTCTCGCCGCCGGGCTGGTACAAGGTCACGCCGCCCTCCTCGCGCGAGCCATCGGGGCCGGGCGGGATCATGAGGTTCTTGATGCGCACGTTGGCGAAGGTGCCGCGCATCATCACCTCGTGGTTGCCGCGGCGTGAGCCGTAGCTGTTGAAGTCGGCCTTCGACACGCCGTGGGCCTTGAGCCAGATGCCGGCCGGCGAGCTTTCCTTGATCGCGCCGGCGGGCGAGATGTGGTCGGTGGTGATCGAATCGCCGAACAGCGCCATGATGCGCGCCCCGGTGAAGCCCGCGTCCGAGGCGTGCGGCTGCATCTTGAAGCCGTCGAAGAATGGCGGCTTGGCGATGTAGGTCGAGGTCGGCCAGTCGTAGACCTGGCCCGTGGTGCCCTTGATGCTGCTCCACAGCTTGCCGGGGTTCTCCTGGATCTGCTCGTAGTTCCTGCGGAAGGCCTTGGCGTCCATCGCGTAGCGCAGGTTCTCGTCGATCTCCCTGGAGGTGGGCCAGATGTCGCCCAGGTACACGTCCCTGCCCTTCTTGCCCTTGCCCACCGGCTGGGTCATCAGGTCGACCATGACGTTGCCGGCGATCGCATAGGCCACCACCAGCGGCGGCGAGGCCAGGAAGTTGGCCTTGAGGTTCGGATGGATGCGGGCCTCGAAGTTGCGGTTGCCCGAGAGCACGGCGGCAGCCACCAGGTTGTTCTTCGTGATCACTTCGTTGATCTCGGGCGCCAGGTCGCCTGCATTGCCGATGCAGGTGGTGCAGCCGTAGCCCGCCAGGTAGAAGCCCAGCTTCTCCAGGTAGGGCAGGAGGCCCGCCTTCTCGAGGTACTCGGTGACGATGCGCGAACCCGGCGCCAGCGAGGTCTTCACGTGCGGCTTGACCTTGAGGCCCGCCTCCACTGCCTTCTTGGCCAGCAGGCCTGCCGCCAGCAGCACGCTCGGATTGGAGGTGTTGGTGCACGAGGTGATGGCAGCGATCAGCACGTCGCCGTTCCCGATGGTCACCGTATTGTTCGGCGCATGGGCCGTGGTGGCGCCGACATGCGCGGCTTCGGCGGTCGGCTTGTTGGCCACCATCTCGACCACCGGCGCCGGCGCACCGGGGCGAGGCTCGGCGGGCGCCTCCTCGGCCGTCTCGCCGTGCTGCGACAGCGGATAGCGCGCCTTGAGCTTCTCGGCAGGCTGGTTGAAGCCGTTGGCCTCGTTCGGCTTGCTGTAGAGCTCGGCGAACTTGGTCGCCAGATGGCCGAGGTCGATGCGGTCCTGCGGGCGCTTGGGGCCGGCCAGGCTGGGGGTGACGGTGCCGAGGTCCAGCTTGACGACCTTGGTGTAGTTGAGCTCGCCGGGGGCAGGCATGCCGAACAGGCCCTGGGCCTTGTAGTAGGCCTCGAAGCGCTCGATTTCCTTGTCGGTGCGTCCCGTGCCCCGGAAGTACTCGACGGTCATTTCGTCGACGGGGAAGAAGCCCATGGTCGCGCCATACTCGGGCGCCATGTTGCCGATGGTCGCGCGGTCCGGAACCGGGATGGAAGCGGCGCCGGGACCGAAGAACTCGACGAACTTGCCCACCACCTTCTCGCTACGCAGGATGTTGGTGACGTAGAGCACCAGGTCGGTGGCCGTCACGCCCTCGCGCAGCTTGCCGCCGAGCTCGAATCCCACCACGTCGGGCGTGAGCATGTAGACCGGCTGGCCCAGCATCGCCGCCTCGGCCTCGATGCCGCCCACGCCCCAGCCCACGACGCCGATGCCGTTGATCATGGTGGTGTGGCTGTCGGTGCCCACCAGCGAATCGGGGTAGTAGACCGGCGGGTCGCTCGTATCCTGCGGGCTCTTGTAGACGCCGCGGGCGAAGTACTCGAGGTTGACCTGGTGCACGATGCCGAAGCCCGGCGGCACCACGCCGAAGGTATCGAAGGCCTGCATGCCCCATTTCATGAACTGGTAACGCTCGTTGTTGCGCTGGAATTCCAGCTTCATGTTGAGGTCGAGCGCCTTCGGAGTGCCGTAGTGATCCACCATCACCGAGTGGTCGACCACCAGGTCCACCGGCACCAGCGGCTCGATGGTCTTGGGCGACTTGCCGAGCGACTGCGCCACGCTGCGCATCGCGGCCAGGTCGGCCAAAAGCGGCACGCCGGTGAAGTCCTGCAGCACCACCCGGGTCACGACGAAGGGGATCTCGTCGGTGCGGTCCGCGTTGGGCGCCCAGTTGGCGAGCTGCTCGACATGCTCGGGCGCGACCTTCTTGCCGTCGCAGTTGCGCAGCACCGACTCGAGCACGATGCGTATCGAGACCGGCAGCTTGTCGACATTCGGGTATTGCTTGGCGAGTTCCTTGAGCGACCAGTATTTGCCGGCTTTGCCCGATGCAGTCTTGAAGGTCTTGAGCATGGGGGCGAAAGCGTGCGCCGGTTCTCTGGCCATGTGGAACTCCTTGGGGATTCGTGGAAGCACCTCAAAGATAGCAGGGTTCGATGACACGGTGAGGCCGAAGGGCGCATCCCCCAGTGCGCCCTTCGGTTGTTCAGGCTGCGATGGCGCCGCGCCGCTCCGGTCTGCTGCGGCGCAACCCCATCCATTGCAGCTCGGCGAGCACGACGACGGTCAGCGCCTGGGCCAGTACCCATATCCAGCCCAGCGCACCTATCGAGGGCCCCACCACGGCCAGCAATGCGATGCAAGCTGCGGCCCAGGCGAAGTTGCCGATGATGACCAGGCCGATCAATCGGCGCGGGGGCTCTTCGCGGCTGGCCATCCACGCGGCGGCGGCCGCGTAGGCCAGCAGGAAGATGCCGGTGCCCAGCAGCAGCGGCGAAGGCAGGCCGGTAAGCCGTGCCATGGGATCGGTGAAGACCAGCTGCAGGGCGCCCGTTGCGGCGCACGAGGCGGCATCCACCGCCATCACGCGGGGAAGAAAACGGGGAGAGGCGAAACGGGACATGCGAGGCTCCTTGGGTTTGCACGCTGCAGGCCCTTCCTGCTGCGTCGTGCCTTCATCATTCCGGCGCAAGGGCGCATGGTCGATGACCTGGGAGGTCATGGTCGGCGCGCGCCGCTTCACTACGATGGCGGCCATGAGCCTGCATTCCACGCCACCCACCGCAGCCGATTCCTTCGGCGCCCACCTGCGCCACTGGCGCCAGTACCGCCGCCTCAGCCAGCTCGACCTGGCCCACGAGGCCGAGGTGTCGACCCGCCACTTGAGCTATGTCGAGACCGGCCGCGCCGTGCCCAGCCGCGAGATGGTGCTGCGCCTCGCCGAGCGGCTCGAGGTGCCGCTGCGCGAGCGCAACACGCTGCTGGTGGCGGCCGGCTATGCGCCGATGTACCGGCAGCGGTCGCTGGACGATCCGGCCCTGGCGCCCGCCCGGCAAGCGGTGGACCTGGTGCTCAAGGGGCACGAGCCCTTCCCGGCACTGGCGGTCGATCGGCACTGGAACCTGGTGGCGCACAACGCGCTGGTGCCCCTGCTGATGGAAGGCGCGGCGCCGGAGCTGCTGGCTCCTCCCGTCAACGTCTTGCGGCTCAGCCTGCATCCCGATGGGGTGGCACCGCGCATCGCCAACCTCGCCCAATGGCGTGCCCACTTGCTGGAGCGACTGCAGCAGCAGATCGCGGCCACCGGCGATGCGACCCTGGTCGCGCTGCACGACGAACTCGCGGCCTACCCCGCGCCGCGGGTCAGCCACGACACGCCGGCCAACAACAGCGAACTCGCCGGCGTGGCCGTGCCCTTCCAGTACGTGACGCCCCAGGGCGTGCTGAGCTTCATCAGCACGACAACCATCTTCGGCACGCCGGTGGACGTCACGTTGCAGGAGCTGGCAGTGGAATCGTTCTTTCCGGCGGACGCCTCGACCGCCGCCGCGCTGGCCGGGATGGCCCAGCAGGCCGCAGGCTGACGACGTTGGGCGGCGGACGAACAAACGAACGCGGCTTTCGCGTCGCGTCGAACGCGCAAAAAAAAAGCCCGCCTGGCACAGGCGGGCTGGTCTGAATTGCCTGCGGATCAGGCGGCGACCTTGTCCGCGACTTCCGTGTACTCCTCGATCTTGTCGAAGTTGAGGTACTGGTAGATCTGGTCGCTCGACGCTTCGAGCACACCGGTGCTGGCCATGTACTCTTCCTTGGTCGGGATGCGACCCAGGCGCGAGCAGATGGCGGCCAGCTCGGCGCTGCCCAGGTACACGTTAGTGTTCTTGCCCAGGCGATTGGGGAAGTTGCGCGTGCTGGTCGACATCACCGTCGCGCCTTCGCGCACCTGCGCCTGGTTGCCCATGCACAGCGAGCAGCCCGGCATCTCGGTACGCGCGCCCGCGTTGCCGAACACGCCGTAGTGGCCTTCCTCGGTCAGCTGCTGCGCGTCCATCTTGGTGGGCGGCGCGATCCACAGCTTGACCGGGATGTCGCGCTTGCCTTCCAGCAGCTTCGAGGCGGCACGGAAGTGCCCGATGTTGGTCATGCAGGAGCCGATGAAGACCTCGTCGATCTGGGCGCCTGCCACGTCCGACAGCGTCTTCACGTCGTCCGGATCGTTGGGGCAGGCCACGATCGGTTCGTGGATGTCCGCCAGGTCGATCTCGATCACGGCGGCGTACTCGGCGTCGTCATCGCCCTTCAGCAGCTGCGGGTCCTTCAGCCAGGCCTCCTGCGCCGCGATGCGGCGCGCCAGCGTGCGGGCGTCGGCGTAGCCCTCGGCGATCATCCAGCGCATCAGCGTGATGTTGCTGTTGATGTACTCGATGATCGGTTCCTTGTTCAGGTGCACCGTGCAGCCGGCCGCCGAGCGCTCTGCAGAGGCGTCGCTCAGTTCGAAGGCCTGTTCCACCTTCAGATCGGGCAGGCCCTCGATCTCGAGGATGCGGCCCGAGAAGACGTTCTTCTTGCCCTTCTTCTCGACCGTCAGCAGGCCCTGCTTGATGGCGTAGAGCGGGATCGCGTTGACCAGGTCGCGCAGGGTCACGCCGGGCTGCATCTTGCCCTTGAAGCGCACCAGCACGGATTCGGGCATGTCCAGCGGCATCACGCCGGTGGCGGCCGCGAAGGCCACCAGGCCCGAGCCGGCCGGGAAGCTGATGCCGATCGGGAAGCGTGTGTGGCTGTCGCCGCCAGTGCCGACCGTGTCGGGCGTCAGCAGGCGGTTGAGCCAGCTGTGGATCACGCCGTCGCCCGGGCGCAGCGAGACGCCGCCGCGGGTGGAAATGAAGTCGGGCAACTCGTGGTGCATCTTCACGTCAACCTTCTTCGGGTAGGCGGCCGTGTGGCAGAAGGACTGCATCACCAGGTCGGCGCTGAAGCCGAGGCAGGCCAGGTCCTTGAGCTCGTCGCGCGTCATCGGGCCGGTCGTGTCCTGGCTGCCGACCGAGGTCATCTTCGGCTCGCAGTAGGTGCCGGGGCGAACGCCCTGCCCTTCCGGCAGGCCGCAAGCGCGGCCCACCATCTTTTGCGCCAGCGAGAAGCCCTTCTTGGTGTCGACGGGGCTGACCGGCAGGCGGAACAGCGTCGAAGCCGGCAGTCCCAGCGCCTCGCGCGCCTTGGCCGTCAGGCCGCGGCCGATGATCAGCGGAATGCGGCCGCCGGCGCGCACCTCGTCGAACAGCACCTCGCTCTTGACCTTGAACTCGGCGATGACCTTGCCGTCCTTCAGCGCCTTGCCCTCGTAGGGGCGCAGCTCGACCACGTCGCCCATCTCCATCTGGCTCACGTCGAGCTCGATGGGCAGCGCGCCGGCGTCTTCCATCGTGTTGTAGAAGATCGGTGCGATCTTGGCGCCCAGGCAGACGCCGCCGAAGCGCTTGTTGGGAATGAACGGGATGTCCTGGCCGGTGAACCAGAGCACTGAATTGGTGGCGCTCTTGCGCGACGAACCGGTGCCGACCACGTCGCCCACGTAGGCGACCTGGTGGCCCTTCTCCTTCAGCCACTCGATGAACTTGATCGGGCCGCGCTTGCCGTCTTCCTCCGGCACGAAGGGTGCGCCTTCGCGCTTGTTCTTGAGCATGGCCAGCGCATGCATCGGGATGTCGGGGCGCGTGGTGGCGTCCGGTGCGGGAGAGAGGTCGTCGGTGTTGGTCTCGCCGGGCACCTTGAAGACCGTGACGGTCAGGCTCTGCGGAACCTCAGGACGGCTGGTGAACCACTCGGCATCGGCCCAGCTCTGCAGCACCGCCTTGGCGTTGGCGTTGCCCTTGTCGGCCTTTTCCTTGACGTCGTGGAACTGGTCGAACATCAGCAGGGTCTTCTTCAGCCCCTCGGCCGCGACACCGCCAACCTCGGCGTCTTCAAGCAGATCGATCAGCGGGCTGATGTTGTAGCCGCCCAGCATGGTGCCCAGCAGTTCGGTGGCGTGCGCACGGGAGAGGAGCAGGCTCTTCTCGGTGCCGTGGGCCACGGCCGCCAGGTAGCTCGCCTTGACCTTTGCCGCGTCGTCCACGCCGGCCGGTACGCGGTGCGTGAGCAGGTTCAGCAGGAACTCGCCATCCTTGGCGGTGGCGGTCTTCATCAGTTCGATGACTTCGCTAGTCTGCTTGGCCGACAGGGGCAGCGGCGGGATGCCGAGCGCAGCGCGCTCGGCGACATGGTCAACGTAGGCTTGCAACATTTCTTCTCTTCTCCGAGATCGGGAACCGGTGTGGCGGCCGAAGCAAAAGGCGGGCCGCCGGCGCCTTGTTCTGCTTACTTCTTGGGAGCGTCAGCGCCGTCGAACAGGCTCTTGGGCGGGTTCTTCTTCATGTCTTCGGCCACGGCGGTCTGCTCGTTCGCCTGGCACTCGTCGGCCAGCCGCAGGCCCTGCTTCTGGCTCATCAGCATCGACTTGTTGCCCAGCTGAAGCCACATCGCCTCGGCCTTCGGGTCCTCGAGGCGGATAGCCCCGGTGCGGCTGTTGACAGGGTGCATGAAGTACTTGGTGCTGCCGTGCGTGAGGATGAAGAAGCCGGGCTTCTTCTGGCTGCTCTCGATAGCCACGCTGGCGCCGAGTTCGCACTTGATGGTGCCGGTGAGCACGCGCTTGGAGACCTCCAGGTCTTCGGGCGAGAGGACGACGTCGGACTCTTCACTGATGGGCTTGGCTTCCTCGATCTTCTTGATGACGCGCTTGGGCACCACCTTCTGGGTCACTTTCTTGGCCGAGTTCGCGGCCCGCTCCTTGAGCGGCGGCTTGGCCGCGGAATCCTGGGCCAGTGCCGACAGCGGCAGTGCGAGCGCGACGGCGGCGATCAGGGCAATCTTCTTCATGGGTGTCTGTTCCTTGTCGAGGTGTGGTTTTCAGGAGGACGCCGCCGCAAACCATGCTTGCGCCTCCGGCGGCAGCGCACGGCCGGTGGCATGCGCCCGCGAAAGCACCTGCCAGAAATGACGGTAGCTTGCGCGGTCGTGCAATGTGCCATCAAAACTGACCGGGGCCCAATTGGCAGCGGCAGCGGACGCTATGATTTTTGTAGCCATTTGAATCTGCCGCTCGTCGGGCGCGAAGGCCTCGAGGATGGGACGGATCTGGTTCGGATGGATGCTCCACATGCGCGTGTAGCCGAATTCGCCGGACGCTCTCCTGGCGGCGGCGCGCATCGCGTCGACGTCGTTGAACTCGGTCACCACGCAGTGCGAAGGCACCTTGCCGTGCGCATGCGCGGCCGCGGCGATCTCGAGCTTGGCGCGCACCACCAGCGGATGGGTGAACTGGCCCGCTGCGCCCATGCCCTCGGCAGGGATTGCGCCGCCGTGGGCCGAGACGAAGTCCATCAGGCCGAAGCTGAGCGACTGCACGCGGGGATGGGCCGCGATCTCGAAGGCCCGGTGCACGGCAAAAGGCGACTCGATCAGCACATGGAGCGGCAGGGCCTCTGCGCCGGCGGCGTTGAGCGCCTCGACCGCCTCGCGCACATCGTCGGCCGACTCGACCTTCGGCACCATCAGGTGGCTCAGGCGATGGCCGGCGCGCCCCACGATGGTGACCACATCGCCGCCGAAGGCCGGGTGGTCGACCGGATGCACGCGCACCCCAACGCGCATGGCGGGGGCAGCGGCCAGGGCGAGTTCGGTGACCAGCGCCGCGTGCTCGGCCTCACCGCCCACGGGGGCGCCGTCCTCGCAATCGAGGGTGACGTCGAACACGCAGGCGCCGAACTCCTGCGCCATTTCGGCCTGCAGCGCGAGGCTCTTGCGCATGCGCGCCTCGACGCCGCTGTAGTGGTCGCACACCGGCAGCACCACGGCGCCGGCCTGCGCGCCGAGCAGCACTTCCTGCGGGTGGACGGATCCGGTCATCGGGATACCTTCGCCTTCGGAGCTGCCGTACGGCTCATGGCTTTCGTTGGGCAACGATGAACATGCGCGGGAAGGCCAGCAGCCGTTTGCCGTCGGCTCGCACGGGATAGGCGGCATCCACGCGCCGCTCGTAGGCAGCCAGATAGCTCGCCTGCAGGTCGGCCGGCAGCCGGTCGACGAAGGGCTTGAGGCCTGTGCCGCGCACCCATTCGACAATGGCGGCCGCCGAGGCCATGGGATGCTGGTAGGCGGTGCGCCAGACGTCGACCTGCGCCGCCTCGGCGGCCAGCAGGTCGTAGTAGCCGGTCAGCGGCAGCAGCAGGGTGCGCAGCCGGTCGGCATCGCCGATGGTCTCGGCCCACGGCGCCTCGGCCGCGACTTCGCGCATCAGCCGGTGGGTGGGCTCCTCGCGGTTGTCGGGCATCTGGATGGCGAGCACCCCGCCCGGCGCCAGAGCGGCGAACAGGCGCGGGATCAGCGTCTCGTGGTCGGGCACCCATTGCAGCGAGGCATTGGCGTAGATGAGGTCGGGCGGCGACTCGGGCTGCCAGCTCGCGATGTCGCTGAGCTCGAAGCGCGCCGTCGGCAGGCGCTCGCGTGCACTCTTCAGCATCGCTTCGGAGTTGTCGGTGCCGATGATCTCGGCACCGCGGAATCGCTGCACCAGCAGCTCGGTGGAATTGCCTGGCCCGCAGCCCAGGTCGACCGCGCGGGTCGCCGAGGCCAGCGGAACCCGCGCCAGCAGTTCCTGGGCGGGGCGCGTGCGCTCGTCCTCGAAACGACGGTAGAGCGCGGGGTTCCAGTCGAGCATGCCGGTGACTGACGGGTAGAACTCAGAGCAGGTGGGCGACGCCGGCCTGCTCGTCCTGCAGTTCCTTCAGGGTCTTGTCGATGCGTTCCTGGCTGAACTGGTCGATCTCCAGGCCTTCGACCAGCTTGTACTCGCCGTTCTCGGTGGTGACGGGGAAGCCGAAGATCACGTCCTTCGGAATGCCGTACTGGCCGTCGGAAGGAATGCCCATCGTGACCCATTTGCCGTTGGAGCCCAGGGCCCAGTCGCGCATGTGGTCGATCGCGGCGTTCGCGGCCGAGGCGGCCGACGAGAGGCCGCGGGCCTCGATGATGGCGGCGCCGCGCTTGCCCACGGTGGGCAGGAACACGTCGGCGTTCCAGACCTGGTCGTTGATGAGGTCCTTGACGCTCTTGCCATTCACCGTCGCGAAACGGTAGTCGGCGTACATCGTGGGCGAGTGGTTGCCCCAGACCGTGAGCTTCTCGATGTCGCCCACGGCGGTGCCGGTCTTGGCGGCGATCTGGCTGAGCGCACGGTTGTGGTCGAGGCGCAGCATGGCGGTGAAGTTTTTGCGCGGCAGGCTGGGTGCGCTCTTCATGGCGATGTAGGCGTTGGTGTTGGCCGGGTTGCCGACCACCAGCACCTTGACGTTGCGGCTGGCAACCTGGTCCAGGGCCTTGCCCTGGGCGGTGAAGATCTGGGCGTTGGCAGCCAGCAGGTCGGCGCGCTCCATGCCGGGGCCGCGCGGGCGGGCGCCGACGAGCAGCGCGTAGTCGGCGTCCTTGAAGGCGACCAGCGGATCGCCGGTGGGGATCACGCCCGCCAGCAACGGGAAGGCGCAGTCCTCGAGTTCCATGATCACGCCCTTGAGCGCCTTTTGCGCTTTCTCGTCCGGGATCTCGAGCAGTTGCAGGATGACCGGCTGGTCCTTGCCGAGCATCTCGCCGGAGGCGATGCGGAACAGCAGGGCGTAACCGATTTGGCCGGCGGCGCCGGTGACGGCAACGCGAACAGGCTTTTTGCTCATGGGAAAACTCCAGGAAAGGTGAAAACGGTGCGCGGTCGCGGTTGCGGCCGCGGAGGTCGGGGCCGGGCGATGCGCCCGGTCGCAAAGGCCGGCTTGGATTTTATGCCGATTTGCGGCCTGGATGGCGCCGGTCTTGTGTCTTATATAAGATGTCGGCCGAAACTCGCCGCCGTGGCGCACCCCGCCCTGCCAATGACCACCTCCACCATCGCGCTTGCCGAGTCGGCAACGCCGTCGTTCAGCCCGCTCTACCAGCAGATCAAGTCCTTGATCCTGCAGAGTCTGCATGCCGGCGAATGGAAGCCGGGCGAGCCGATCCCGAGCGAGATCGAACTGGCGGCGCGCTTCCGCGTGAGCCAGGGCACGGTGCGCAAGGCCATCGACGAACTGGCAGCCGAGAACCTGGTGGTGCGCCGCCAGGGCAAGGGCACCTTCGTCGCCACCCACGCTGAACAGCATGTGCAGTACCGCTTCCTGAAGCTGGTCCCCGACAGCGGCGACGTCGACAGCGAGGGCCCGGCCGAGCGCGAGATCGTCGACTGCAGGCGGCTGCGCGCCAGCGCCGACGTCGCCCGCCTGCTCGCGCTGCGCACCGGCGATGCGGTACTGCAGGTACGGCGCGTGCTCGCCTATCGCGGCACGCCCACCATCCTGGAAGACCTCTGGCTGCCGGGCGCGCCCTTCAAGGGCCTCACGGCCGAGCGGCTGACGGCCTGGCACGGACCGATGTACGCGATGTTCGAGACCGAGTTCGGCGTGCGCATGGTGCGCGCCGAGGAGAAGATCCGCGCCGTGCTGCCCGACGAGGCTCAGGCCGCGCTGCTTCGCGTCAGCACCGCCACGCCGCTCCTGAGCGTGGAACGTGTTGCCCATACGTACCACGACACGCCGATGGAGCTGCGCCGGGGCCTCTATCGCACCGACACGCACCACTACCGCAATGAACTCGGCTGAGCGCGTTCGCGCTGTAGTTCATGAAGGCGGCGGCTCGCGAACATCCGAGCGCCGCGCTGCGGTGACAGTTCGGCGTCAGCTAGCCGATGGTGCATTGCAATAGAATTTTGTGTTGTTTGCATTTCCGTCAAAGAACGAGCCGCCCCCTCTAAAAATTCTGAAAGCCCACATGACAGAGCTGGCCACACCACCCCGATCCCAGCGGCGCGAGTTCCGCAACATCAACGCCTTCACCGACCTCACCACCTACCGTTTGCCGCCGGCCGGCCTCGTGTCGATCCTGCACCGCGTGAGCGGCGCGCTGATGTTCCTGCTGCTGCCCTTCGTGATCTGGATGTTCGACACATCCGTGTCTTCCGAATACTCCTATGCCCGCTTCAAGGCCGCCTTCAACAGCGGCCTTGGTTTCGTTCCGGGCTGGTTTCTCAAGCTGGTGGCGCTGGCACTGATCTGGTCCTACCTGCATCACTTCATCGCCGGCCTGCGCCATCTGTGGATGGACGTGAGCCATGCCGCGGTGAGCAGGGAATTCGGCCACAGCTCGGCCATCGCCACGCTGGCCATCAGCATCCTGCTGACCGTCGTGCTCGGCGCGAAGCTGTTCGGTCTTTATTGATTTGCGGACCAGATCTTCGGCTCTGACTCCAACTGATTGGGAAACTGACTCATGTCTGTGAACTACGGCTCCAAGCGCATCGTCGTCGGCGCGCATTACGGTCTGCGCGACTGGCTCAGCCAGCGCATCACGGGCGCCCTGATGGCGCTGTTCACCGTCGTCCTGCTGGCCCAGGTGCTCTTCACGCGCGGGCCGATCGGCTACGACGCGTGGGCCGGCATCTTCGCCTCGCAATGGATGAAGGTGCTCACCTTCGTGGTGATCGCCTCGGTGCTCTATCACGTGTGGGTCGGCATGCGCGACATCTGGATGGACTACGTCCAGCCGGTCGGCATCCGCCTCGTATTGCAGGTTTTCACGATCGTCTGGCTTGTGGCATGCGCGGGTTGGGCCATTCAAGTGCTCTGGAGAATCTAAGCGCCATGTCTTCCTACACCAAAGAACAAATCACCAAGCGCAAGTTCGACGTCGTCATCGTCGGCGCGGGCGGCTCCGGGATGCGCGCCTCGCTTCAGCTGGCGCGCGCGGGGCTCAACGTGGCCGTGCTCTCGAAGGTTTTCCCGACCCGCTCTCACACCGTGGCCGCCCAAGGCGGCGTGGGCGCGTCGCTCGGCAACATGAGCGAGGACAACTGGCACTACCACTTCTACGACACGATCAAGGGTTCCGACTGGCTCGGCGACCAGGACGCGATCGAATTCATGTGCCGCGAGGCCCCGAAGGTGGTCTACGAGCTCGAGCACTTCGGCATGCCCTTCGACCGCAACCCGGACGGCACCATCTACCAGCGTCCCTTCGGCGGCCACACGGCCAACTACGGCGAAAAGCCGGTGCAGCGTGCCTGCGCCGCAGCCGACCGTACAGGCCACGCGATGCTGCACACGCTCTACCAGAAGAACGTGGAAGCCCGCACCCAGTTCTTCGTCGAGTGGATGGCGCTGGACCTGATCCGCGACGCCGAAGGAGACGTAGTGGGCGTGACCGCGCTCGAGATGGAAACCGGCGACCTGCACATCCTGCAGGCCAAGACGGTGCTCCTGGCGACCGGCGGCGCGGGCCGCATCTTCGGCGCCTCGACCAATGCGTTCATCAACACCGGCGATGGCCTCGGCATGGCGGCGCGCTCCGGCATCCCGCTGCAGGACATGGAGTTCTGGCAGTTCCACCCGACCGGCGTGGCCGGCGCCGGCGTGCTGCTGACCGAGGGCTGCCGCGGCGAGGGCGCCATCCTGATCAACAGCAACGGCGAGCGCTTCATGGAACGCTACGCGCCGACCCTGAAGGACCTGGCGCCGCGCGACTTCGTCTCGCGCTCGATGGACCAGGAGATCAAGGAAGGCCGGGGCTGCGGTCCGAACAAGGACTACGTGCTGCTCAAGATGGACCACCTGGGTGCCGAGACCATCCACAAGCGCCTGCCTTCTGTCTACGAGATCGGCGTCAACTTTGCCAACGTCGACATCACCAAGGAGCCGATCCCGGTCGTGCCGACCATCCACTACCAGATGGGCGGGATCCCCACCAACATCCACGGCCAGGTCGTGGTGCAGAACGGCGAGGACAACAGCGCCGTGGTCAACGGCCTGTACGCGGTGGGTGAATGCTCCTGCGTAAGCGTGCACGGTGCCAACCGCCTGGGCACCAACTCGCTGCTCGACCTGCTGGTGTTCGGCCGCGCGGCCGGCAACCACATCGTCGAGTTCAACGACAAGCACCGCGAGCACAAGCCCCTGCCTGCCGACGCCGCCGACCGCACGCTCGAGCGCCTGAACCAGCTCGAGGCCTCGACCTCGGGCGAGTACGCGCAGGACGTCGCGGGCGAGATCCGCGCGACGATGCAGAAGCACGCCGCCGTGTTCCGCACCCAGGCCTCGATGGACGAAGGCGTCCAGAAGATCGCTGCCGTGCGCTCGCGCGTCGCCGACGTCACGCTCAAGGACAAGTCGCGCGTCTTCAACACGGCACGCATCGAGGCGCTGGAAGTCGACAACCTGATCGAGGTGGCGCAGGCCACGATGGTCTCGGCGGCCGCACGCAAGGAATGCCGCGGCGCCCACACGGTGGAGGACTACGAGCGCCCGGCCGACGATCCCGTGGCGCCGCTGGGCCGCGACGATGCGAACTGGATGAAGCACACGCTCTGGTACAGCGAGGGCAACCGCCTGTCGTACAAGCCCGTCAAGATGCAGCCGCTGACGGTCGACTCCGTGCCGCCCAAGGTCCGCACGTTCTAAGAACACACCACAAGGTTTTCACGATGAAGCGCACATTCCAGATCTACCGCTACGACCCGGACAAGGACGCCAAGCCCTACATGCAGACGGTCGAGGTCGAGCTCGACGGCCACGAGCGCATGCTGCTCGACGCCCTAATGAAGATCAAGGCGCAGGATCCGTCGCTGTCCTTCCGCCGCTCCTGCCGCGAGGGCGTCTGCGGCTCGGACGCGATGAACATCAACGGCAAGAACGGTCTGGCCTGCCTGACCAACATGAACACGCTCAAGGGCACGGTGGTGTTGAAGCCGCTGCCCGGCCTGCCGGTGATCCGCGACCTGATCGTGGACATGACGCAGTTCTTCAAGCAGTACAACTCGATCAAGCCCTACCTTCAGAACGACACGGTGCCGCCCGAGAAGGAGCGCCTGCAGTCGCCCGAGGAGCGCGACGAGCTCAACGGCCTGTACGAGTGCATCCTGTGCGCGAGCTGCTCGACCAGCTGCCCCAGCTTCTGGTGGAACCCGGACAAGTTCGTCGGCCCCGCCGGCCTGCTGCAGGCCTACCGCTTCATCGCCGACAGCCGCGACGAAGCCACCGCCGAGCGCCTGGACAACCTGGAAGACCCGTACCGCCTGTTCCGCTGCCACACCATCATGAACTGCGTCGACGTGTGCCCGAAGAGCCTGAATCCCACCAAGGCCATCGGCAAGATCAAGGAACTGATGGTGCGCCGCGCCATCTAGCCATTGGCGAACCTCATGCAATCCGCCGCCGACCTCGACCAGCCGGTCAGCGAACGCGCGCTGAGCAAGCTCAAATGGCGTTGCCGGCGCGGCTTGCTCGAAAACGACCTGTTCATCGCCCGCTTCTTCGAGCTTCATGAGCAAGGTCTGACCTGCGGGCAGGCGCAGGCCATGGAGACATTGATGGACCTGTCGGACAACGATCTGCTCGACCTCTTGCTTCGAAGAAAGGAGCCCGAGCCCGGATGGGCCGGCGCCGAAGTGATCGAACTGTTGCAGCTGATGCGTACCGAGGGCGCGCACCCCCTCTCATCTTGATCATTTTTTGAAAGACACTCGCAATGAAAGCATCCGACACCAAAGCCACCCTGTCGTTCAGCAACGGCGGACAGGCCGTCGAGCTGCCGATCTACAAGGGGACGATGGGTCCCGACGTGATCGACATCCGCAAGCTCTATGCCCAGACAGGCATGTTCACGTACGACCCGGGCTTCATGTCGACAGCCTCGTGCGAATCGGCCATCACGTACATCGACGGCGACAAGGGTGAGCTGCTGTACCGCGGCTACCCGATCGAGCAGCTCGCGACCAACTGCGACTTCCTCGAGACCTGCCATCTGCTGCTGTACGGCGAGCTGCCGAACGAAGGCGAGAAGAACGCCTTCACCAAGCTCGTGACCAACCACACCATGGTCAACGAGCAGATGCAGTTCTTCCTGCGCGGCTTCCGCCGCGACGCGCACCCGATGGCCATCATGACGGGCCTCGTGGGCGCGCTGTCGGCCTTCTATCACGACAGCACGGACATCAACAATCCGAAGCACCGCGAGATCGCCGCGATCCGGCTGATCGCGAAGATGCCGACGCTGGTGGCCATGGCCTACAAGTACACCATCGGGCAGCCGTACATGTACCCGAAGAACGACCTCAGCTACGCGGGCAACTTCCTGCACATGATGTTTGCGACGCCATGCGAGGAGTACAAGGTCAGCCCGGTGCTCGAGCGCGCGCTCGACCGCATCTTCATCCTGCACGCAGACCACGAGCAGAACGCCTCGACCTCCACCGTGCGCCTGTGCGGATCGTCGGGCACCAACCCGTTCGCGGCGATCGCGGCCGGCGTGGCCTGCCTCTGGGGCCCGGCCCACGGCGGTGCCAACGAGGCAGCGCTCAACATGCTCTACGACATCCAGAAGGCCGGCGGGGTCGACAAGATCGGCGAGTTCATCAAGCAGGTCAAGGACAAGAACTCGAACGTGAAGCTGATGGGCTTCGGGCACCGCGTGTACAAAAACTACGATCCGCGCGCCAAGCTGATGCAGGAAACCTGCCGCGAGGTGCTCGGCGAACTGGGCCTGGAGAACGATCCGCTGTTCAAGCTGGCCATGGCGCTCGAGAAGATCGCCCTCGAGGACGAATACTTCGTCTCGCGCAAGCTCTACCCGAACGTGGACTTCTACTCGGGCATCGTGCAGCGCGCGATCGGCATCCCGGTGCCTCTGTTCACCGCCATCTTCGCGCTTGCGCGCACGGTGGGCTGGATCGCCCAGCTCAACGAGATGATCGGCGATCCCGACTACAAGATCGGCCGCCCGCGCCAGCTCTTCGAAGGCTCGCCCAAGCGCGACGTGCAGCCCCTCGCCAAGCGCTGATCGTTCGCGGCGCTCACTCCGGAAAGCTGCCCTCGGGCAGCTTTTCTGCGTTTTGGCTGACACACGCGGTCAGGTGGCAGGCGCACTCTGCGTAGCACTTTTAAACGAAGGAGTACGTTATGAAGAGGCTTGCCGCATTGATCGCCGTCGCATTCACCCTCGCTGTTCCCCTGCAGGGCTGCAACACCTGGAGGGGTGCTGGCCAGGACGTGCAGAAGGCCGGTGAAAAGATGGAAGACTCGGGCAAGAAGCGCCAATAGACGCCCGCGCGACCATCGCCCACAGGCAACCATGTCATCGCAGTTCGCGATGACTCGAGACTAAAAACAGAGGGACAATAGGGGCCTCCATCTCCATATGAGATGTCAGGCCCCTCATGTCCTCATCCGAACGCAGCTTCGCCCGCCGCATCGACCTCACGTCGCTGCAGTTGTTCGTGGCCGTCTGCGAGCTCGGCAGCATCGGCCGAGCGGCGGAGCGCGAATTCATCGCCGCTTCTGCGATCAGCAAGCGGCTGTCGGATCTGGAGGCCACTCTCGGCACGCCCCTGCTCTACCGCCACGCGCGTGGCGTCGACCTGACGCCGGCGGGCGAGAGCCTGCTGCACCATGCGCGCTCCGTGCTCTACAGCCTCGAGAAGATGCAGGGCGAGCTCAGCGAATACGCCGACGGCGTGCGCGGCCATGTGCGCGTGCACGCCAACATCTCGGCCATCGTCCAGTTCCTGCCCGAGGACCTGGGCGCCTTCACGCGCGAGCACGACGCCATCAAGATCGACCTCGAGGAGCATCTCAGCAGCGAAGTGGTGCGCGCGGTGCACGAGGGCGCGGCCGATCTCGGCATCTGCCACATGCCCGAGGGTGCGAACGAGTTGCAGAGTCTGCTCTATCGCCATGACACCCTGATGCTGATCGCGCCCGCGGGCCATCCACTCGCGGGGCGCGGTGCGATCGACTTCGCAGATTCGCTGGCTTTCGACCACGTGGGCCTGCACACCAACAGCTCGATCTACGTCGCGATGCACCAGGCGGCGCTGGCCGCCGGCCGCACCATCAAGTTGCGCATCCACGTCACCGGGCTGGATGCCATGTGCCGCATGATCGAAAACGGCCTGGGCATCGGCGTGATGCCGCGGCGCGCCTTCGAGCTGATGCAGGGCGGCATCGGGCGTGGGCTGCGCAGCGTCGCGCTCAACGACGCCTGGGCCGCACGCGAGATCCGGCTGGTGGCACGCGACTTTTCCACATTGCCGGTCGCAGCGCGCACGCTGGTCAAGCACCTGCAGGCGCCGGACGCGGTGGCCGATCCGCTGGCGGCCTGACACCGGATCGGCAGACAATTTCCCTCCCCACGAAAGAGACCATCACCATGGCACGCACGCTCTACGACAAGCTCTGGGACGAACATGTCGTCCACACCGAGGAAGACGGCACCTCGATCCTGTACATCGACCGCCACCTGGTCCACGAGGTGACCAGCCCGCAAGCCTTCGAGGGGCTGCGCGTGGCGGGCCGCAAGCTCTGGCGCATCAGCTCGGTGGTCGCGACCGCCGACCACAACACGCCCACCACGCACTGGGAGCGCGGCTACGACGGCATTGCCGACCCGATCAGCAAAGAGCAGATCACGACCCTGGACAGCAACATCCGGGAGTTCGGCGCCGCCGCCTTCTTCCCCTTCCTGAGCAAGCGCCAGGGCATCGTGCACGTGATCGGACCCGAGACGGGCGCCACGCTGCCGGGCATGACCGTGGTGTGCGGCGATTCGCACACTTCGACGCATGGCGCCTTCGGTGCGCTGGCGCACGGCATCGGGACCAGCGAGGTCGAGCACGTGATGGCCACGCAGACGCTGCTGGCGAAGAAGGCCAAGAACATGCTCGTCAAGGTCGAGGGCAAACTCGCAGCCGGCTGCACCGCCAAGGACATCGTGCTGGCCATCATCGGCCGCATCGGTACTGCCGGGGGCACCGGCTACACCATCGAGTTCGCCGGCTCGGCGATCCGCGATCTCAGCATGGAAGGCCGCATGACGGTCTGCAATATGGCGATCGAGGCCGGTGCCCGCGCCGGGCTGGTGGCGGTGGACGAGAAGACCATCGCCTACATCCAGGGCCGGCCCATGGCACCGACGGGCGTCGAATGGGACCAGGCGGTCGAGTACTGGAAGACGCTGCAGTCCGACCCCGGCGCGCACTTCGACACCGTGGTCGAGCTCGACGCGACGCAGATCAGGCCCCAGGTCACATGGGGCACCTCGCCAGAGATGGTGGTGCCCGTGGATGGCCGCGTGCCGGACCCCGACAAGGAAAAAGACGCCAGCAAGCGCGGCGCGATCGAGCGCGCCCTGAGCTACATGGGCCTGGAGCCGAACAAGGCGATGAACGACATCTTCATCGACAAGGTCTTCATCGGCTCCTGCACCAACAGCCGCATCGAGGACATGCGCGAGGCCGCTGCCATGGTCAAGAAGCTGGGCCAGAAGGTCGCGAAAAACGTCAAGCTCGCGATGGTGGTGCCTGGCTCCGGCCTGGTGAAGGAACAGGCCGAGCGCGAAGGCCTGGACCAGATCTTCAAGGCCGCAGGCTTCGAATGGCGCGAGCCCGGCTGCTCGATGTGCCTGGCGATGAACGCCGACCGGCTGGAGCCGGGCGAGCGCTGCGCCTCGACCAGCAATCGCAACTTCGAAGGCCGGCAGGGCGCCGGCGGCCGAACCCATCTCGTGAGCCCGGCCATGGCCGCGGCAGCTGCGGTGCACGGGCACTTCGTCGACGTCCGCCAATTCGCCTGAGGAGCAAGACCATGCAGAAATTCACCGTCCACAAAGGCCTCGTGGCACCGATGGACCGCGAGAACGTCGACACCGACGCCATCATTCCCAAGCAGTTCCTGAAGTCGATCAGGAAGACCGGCTTCGGGCCCAACCTGTTCGACGCCTGGCGCTACCTCGATCCGGGCGAGCCAGGCCAGGATCCGGCCTCGCGCAAGCCCAATCCCGACTTCGTGCTCAATCAGCCACGCTATGCGGGCGCCTCCATCCTGCTGGCGCGCCAGAACTTCGGCTGCGGCTCCTCGCGCGAGCACGCCCCCTGGGCGCTCGACCAGTACGGCTTTCGCGCCATCATCGCGCCGAGCTATGCGGACATCTTCTTCAACAACAGCTTCAAGAACGGGCTGCTGCCGATCGTGTTGTCCGAGTCCCAGGTGGCTCAGCTCTTCGACGAGACCTTCGCCTTTCCGGGCTACAGCCTGACCATCGATCTCGAGCGCCAGGTCGTGGTCAAGCCCGACGGCAGCGAGATCGCTTTCGAAGTCCAGGCCTTCCGCAAGTACTGCCTGATCAACGGCCTGGACGACATCGGCCTGACCCTGCGCCACAAGGACAAGATCCAGGCCTTCGAGGCCGAGCGCCTGGCCCGCAAGCCCTGGCTGGCGCACCAGCTGATCGCCTGACCCTTTCATTCTTCAGAACGACCTCATGAAAATCGCAGTTCTTCCCGGTGACGGCATCGGCACCGAAATAGTGGCCGAGGCCATCCGCGTGCTCGACACGCTGGACCTGGCCTTCGAGATGGAGACCGCCCTGGTCGGCGGCGCGGCCTACGAAGCCCACGGGCATCCGCTGCCCGAAGCCACGCTCAAGCTGGCCAAGGAGGCCGATGCCGTGCTGTTCGGCGCGGTCGGCGACTGGAAATACGACAAGCTGGAGCGCTCGCTGCGGCCGGAGCAGGCGATCCTCGGCCTGCGCAAGAACCTGGGCCTGTTCGCCAACTTCCGGCCGGCGATCTGCTACGAGCAGCTGGTCGGCGCCTCCAGCCTGAAGCCCGAGCTGATTGCGGGCCTGGACATCCTGATCATCCGCGAGCTCACCGGCGACATCTATTTCGGGCAGCCGCGCGGCCGCCGCACGGCACCGGACGGCCACTTCCCGGGCGCAGAGGAGGCTTTCGACACGATGCGCTACTCGCGCCCGGAGATCGAGCGCATCGCCCATGTCGCCTTCCAGGCGGCGCGCAAGCGCAGCAAGCGGGTGACCAGCGTGGACAAGGCCAATGTGCTCGAGACCTTCCAGCTCTGGAAGGACGTTGTGAGCGAAGTGGGCAAGGAATACCCCGACGTCGAACTCGACCACATGTACGTGGACAACGCTGCGATGCAGCTGGTCAAGGCCCCCAAGAAGTTCGACGTGGTCGTCACGGGCAACATGTTCGGCGACATCCTCTCCGACGAGGCCGCCATGCTGACCGGATCGATCGGCATGCTGCCCTCGGCCTCGCTCAACGCCAGCAACCAGGGCCTCTACGAGCCCAGCCATGGCAGCGCCCCCGACATTGCGGGGAAGGGGATTGCCAATCCTTTGGCTACAATCCTGTCCGCTGCCATGATGCTCCGCTTTTCCCTGAACCAAGCCGAGGCTGCCGACCGCATCGAGTCGGCAGTCAAGCACGTGCTGGCGCAGGGCCTGCGGACGGCAGACATCTGGTCGGAGGGCACGACCAGGGTCGGCACGCGCGAGATGGGCGACGCCGTGGTGGCAGCCATCACCAAAAAGACGATTACCGGCTAACCGCAGCCCGTTTCGTCATGCCCTTCCCGGCTCCGACGAGCCGGGCGCCAAAAAAGACGACTTTCTTTTTTTCACAAGGGCAAACTGAAAATGGCGAACGCAACTCAACCTCTGGTCGGTCTCGTCGGCTGGCGCGGCATGGTCGGCTCGGTCCTGATGGACCGCATGCAGGCCGAAGGCGACTTCCAACTGATCGAGCCGCTGTTCTTCTCCACCTCCAACGCCGGCGGCAAGGCCCCGGCCATGGCGAAGAACGAGACCGCCCTGAAGGACGCGCACGACATCGAGGCGCTCAAGAAGTGCGACATCGTCATCACCGCCCAGGGCGGCGACTACACCAGCGCGGTCTTCCCCAAGCTGCGCGCCGCGGGCTGGAACGGTCACTGGATCGACGCCGCCTCCACCCTGCGCATGAACGACGACGCCATCATCGTGCTCGACCCGGTCAACCTGCCGGTGATCCAGAAGGCGCTCGCCAAGGGCGGCAAGAATTGGATCGGCGGCAACTGCACCGTCAGCTGCATGCTGATGGGCGTTGGTGCCCTTTACAAGGCAGGCCTGGTCGAGTGGATGACCAGCATGACCTACCAGGCCGCCTCGGGTGGCGGCGCCCAGCACATGCGCGAGCTGCTGACACAGTTCGGCAGCCTTCATGCAGAGGTGCGCGCGCTGCTGGACGACCCGAAGTCCGCCATCCTCGAGATCGACCGCAAGGTGCTGGCCCGGCAGCAGTCCCTGAGCAACGGCGAAACCGCCAATTTCGGCGTGCCGCTGGGTGGCAGCCTCATCCCCTGGATCGACAAGGATCTGGGCGACGGCACCAGCAAGGAAGAATGGAAGGCCGGCGCCGAGACCAACAAGATCCTCGGCCAGGGCGCAGCTTTCGGAACCGCCGCCACGCCGGTCGACGGCTTTTGCGTGCGCGTCGGCGCGATGCGTTGCCACAGCCAGGCGCTGACCTTCAAGCTCAAGAAGGACGTGCCCTTGGCAGATATCGAGGCGCTCATCGCCAACGACAACGCCTGGGCTAAGGTGGTGCCGAACACCCGCGAAGCCACGATGCGGGACCTGACACCGGTCGCCGTGACCGGCACGATGAACATCCCCGTCGGCCGCTTGCGCAAGCTTGCAATGGGCCCAGAATACCTCGGTGCCTTCACCATCGGCGACCAGTTGCTGTGGGGAGCCGCGGAACCGCTGCGGCGTATGCTGCGCATCCTGCTCGAGGCCTGAGGCGGCGTCGGGCGTCCTCCAGACGCCCGGCGTTGCGGTGTCGCAACGGCCAAAGGGCTACGAAGTTGGCGCGCACTGGGTAGACAAGCCCTGTCGCCTTGTCAGTGCGGGGTGATGATGTTAACGTCCTCTTACACTTTCGGGCCAAGCTCGCCCCCTACCAGCATGACACGTCATCAGTTGCCTGCGGCCCGACTCCCGGCCAGTCGCCCGACCTCGCGCTTTCCTGCCCGCGGCCAGCTCTCTCTCCTCAGTACCGCGGTGGCTTTGGGCTTGGGGCTGGTAAGTGTCGACGCCGCCGCGCTGGCACTCGGACGGCTCAATGTGCAATCCGCCCTCGGCGAGCCGTTGCGGGCCGAGATCGAGGTCACCGAGATCGCCCCGGCCGAAGCCGATGGACTCAAGGTCAGTATTGCCTCCGCCGAGGCCTTCAATGCCGCCGGGGTCCCCTACAACGCGGCGCTGGCCGATGTGAGAACCAGCCTGCAGCGCCGGGCCGACGGGCGCTATGTGGTGCGTCTCACCAGCAACCGCATGCTCAGCGAGCCCTTCATCGACCTGTTGGTCGAGGCCAGCTGGAATTCCGGCCGCGTCGTGCGCGATTACACGGTGCTGCTGGATCCGCCAAAGAGCCGCACTGCCACCGCAGCCGCGCCGATCGCACCCACCGCCCCGCAAATCAGCCCGGCGCCCGCGCCGCGCAGCGCCCCGGCAATCGCACAGGCGCCTTCGCGCCGCGCGCCCGCCGCCGCTGTAACCGCTCCGGCTGCGCCCGCGGAAGCCGAGCGCAGCGTACGCACCGGCTCGGGGGACCAGCAGGTGACGGTCCGTCCTGGCGATACCGCGAGCAAGATCGCCGGCGCCTACAAGCCGGCGGACGTATCGCTCGATCAGATGCTGGTGGCGCTGCTGCGGGCCAACCCCAGTGCCTTCATCGGCGGCAACGTCAACCGCATGAAGGCCGGCGCCGTGCTCGATGTGCCGAGCGCGGCGCAGGCGGCGGCTGTTCCAAGCGATGAAGCCAGGCGCACGGTGACGGCGCAAAGCCGCGATTTCGGCGACTACCGTCGCCGCTTGGCCGAAAATGCTCCAGCCTCGCAGGTCGCCGAGGCGGACAGGCAGGCCAAGGGCCAGTTGCAGGCCAACGTCGAGGACCGCAACGCTGCGAACGCCGCTGCCGACAAGCTGCGCGTCACGCAGGGCGGCGCAGGCAGGCAAACCGAAGAGCAGTTGGCCCGGAGCCGCCAGAGCCAGGAAAGCAGCACGCGCGTCGCCGAGCTGTCGAAGAACATTGAAGAGCTGAACAAGCTGCAAGCCGCAAGCGGTAGCCCGCCGGTCGCCGCCGCCGGAGGCACGCCGCAAGCAACGGCGCCTGCGGCCACGGCAGCCTCGCCCGCTGCACCTGCGACGGCACCACCAGGCGCCGCACCGACTTCCGGCGCTACCGCAGCCACCGCGACTCCGGCCGCGCCCGCCCTGCCATCCACGCTTGCACCTGCAGCAAACGCGCCGACGGCGCCGGCCCCAGCGCCCGAGGCAGCTGCTTCCGCTGCCGCAACGGCGCCAGCCCCGGCGGCCACTGCCCCCAAGGCCGCGGCGCCCGCCCCAGCTCCCGCCCCCAGCTTCTTCGACGAACTGCTCGCAAACCCACTGATCCTCGGTGGTGCCGCGCTGATCGCCCTGCTGGGCGGCTTCCTGCTGTACCGCGTCCTGGGCCGCAAACGTCGCGAAGCCGGCGAGAGCGTGTTCCTCGAGAGCCGTATCCCCAAGGATTCCTTCTTCGGCGCCAGCGGCGGCGAGTCGGTGGACACCAAGAACCGGGGCAATTCGGTCGTTTCCTCGCTGTCCTATTCGCCGAGCCAGCTCGATGCCGGCGACGTCGATCCGGTGGCCGAGGCCGACGTCTACCTCGCCTACGGCCGCGACCTGCAGGCCGAGGAAATCCTGCGCGAGGCACTGCGCGTCACGCCCGAACGCACCGCCATCCACCTCAAACTGCTCGAGATCCACGCCAAGCGGCGCGACATGCGCGCCTTCGAGGCCCTCGCGTCGGACGTGCACAAGCTGACCGGCAGCACCGGCAGCGACTGGAACCGCGTGGCAGAAATGGGCAAGGAGCTGGACCCCGGCAATCCGCTGTACGAATCGGGCGGCCGGAACGTCACGTCCGCCGAAGCTGCTGCCTTCGCCGGCACCCTGGCCGCCGCAACGGCAGCGCCAGCGGCTCCTGTTGCTGCGGCGCCCACACCTCCCCCGGTAGTCGCCGCGCCCCCACCGGCCTTCGTGCCGTCGGTCGCCCCGCTGGATTTCGACCTTGACCTGAGCAAGCCCCCGGCTCCCGCTCCCGTTAGCGCCAGTTTGCCGCAGACGCAGATCCAGGTGTCCGCGCAGGCCCCGCGTACGGCGGTGACGAATGGAAGCCATTCGGGGCCCACCGCGCCGGCCGGCAAGCTCGACCTGCACAACGACTTCGACACCGCCCCCGGTGTCCTCGAGACGACCACGGTCCGCGGACCGCTGACCTCGGACGAAGACATGACCCAGCCGGCGACCCTGCGTGCCGGCCTGCCGGGGGATTCCGGCTTCATCGAGTTCGACATGAGCTCCATGGCCGGGCTGCGCGCCCCCGCCGACACCGAGCGCGGCCGCCTGGAGCCCCTGGCCGAGGAAAGCGGCGAAAGCCCGCATGCCATCAAGTTGTCGCTGGCGCGCGAACTGAAGGCGCTCGGCGATGTCGAAGGTGCCCGCTCGCTGGTGGAGGAAGTGGCCGCCGAAGGCTCGGGCGATGTGAAGGCCGAGGCCAAGCAACTGCTCGGCCAACTGCGCTGAGCGGCTTGCTGGAGCCGATCCCCCGGTGAGGCTGGCCCTCGGCGTCCGCTACCAGGGCCAGGCCTACGAGGGCTGGCAGAGCCAGCTTTCGGGCCGCACCGTCCAGGACAAGCTGGAGGCCGCGCTCGGCCGCTTTGCCGATCAGCCCATCTCCACCTTGTGCGCCGGTCGCACCGACGCCGGCGTGCATGCGCTGATGCAGGTGGTGCACTTCGACACCTCGATCGAGCGCGCGCCCGTCTCCTGGGTCCGCGGCACCAATCGCTTTCTGCCGGATGACATCGCGGTGCAATGGGCGCAGCCCGTGCCCAGCCAGTTTCATTGCCGCGCGAGCGCCCTGACGCGGCGTTATCTCTACGTGCTGTCGCAGTCGCCGGTGCGCCCGAGCCTGGACGCGGGCCGGGTCGGCTGGTCCATCCACCCGCTTGATGGCGACGCCATGCGCGCCGCCGCGGCCATGCTGCTGGGCCGGCACGACTTCAGCTCCTTCCGGGCCTCGGCCTGCCAGGCACTGTCGCCTGTCAAGGACCTGCGGCGCATCGAGATCACGCGACGAGGCGCCAACGACCGCTGCCGCTGGCACTTCGAATTCGAGGCCGATGCCTTCCTGCACCACATGATCCGCAACATCATGGGCTGCCTGGTTCGCATCGGTCATGGCAAGGCCCCGCCGAAATGGATGCGCGAAGTGCTGGAGGCGCGCAGCCGCCTGGTTGCCGCGCCGACCTTCTCGCCCAACGGGCTCTACTTCCTCGGACCGCTCTACGACGCCGGGTGGGGTCTTCCACCCGAGGCGACCCTGCAGGCGGGCGGCGCTACGTATGATGGCCCGCCATGAGCATAGCCGGCCGTACGCGCATCAAGATCTGCGGACTCACACGTGAGCAGGATGTCGATGCAGCGGTCGAGGCGGGTGCCGACGCCGTGGGATTCGTGCTCTACGCGGCCAGCCCGCGCGCGGTGACCGCGAGCCGCGCGCGCCAGTTGGCTTCGCGACTGCCGCCTTTCGTGACGCCGGTGCTGCTGTTCGTCAACGAGCCGGCGCCTGCGGCCCTGGCGGCCCTGCAGGGCGTGCCTGGCGCCATGGCCCAGTTTCACGGGGATGAATCTCCGGAGCAATGCTGGGAAGCGAGCGGCCGGGGTACCCACCGCTTCATGCGCGCAGCCCGCATTCCGCTCGGCGCTGCCGGCGCCGCGTTCGACCTCGTAAAATACGCCTCCGATTACTCCCACGCCCTGGCCATCCTGCTCGACGCCCATGTCGAAGCCTATGGCGGTGGCGGCAAGGCATTCGATTGGTCACTTCTTCCACCCGCCGTCGACGCTCACCTCGTCTTGAGTGGTGGGCTCGCACCTGCAAACGTGGGCGATGGCATTCGCCGGTTGCGCACGGCCGCGAAGTCGCTGGCCGTTGACGTGAGCTCCGGCGTCGAGGCCGCCAAGGGCATCAAGGACGCCGCGAAGATCCGCGAATTCGTGGCCGCCGTACGGGCGGCCGATGCATTGACCTAGCGCGTCGCCCGGCTCGATCGCCCGGCGGCCCACCCACCGATCGAGACCATGAACAGCTACGACCAACCCGATCCCAGCGGCCATTTCGGCATCTATGGCGGCACCTTCGCCAGCGAGACGCTGACCCACGCGATCAACGAATTGCGCGAGGCCTACGCGAAATACAAAGACGACCCCGAATTCCAGGCCGAATTCCGCCACGAGCTCGCGCATTTCGTGGGCCGTCCTTCGCCGATCTACCACGCGGCACGAACCAGCCGCGAGATGGGCGGCGCGCAGATCTACCTGAAGCGCGAGGACCTGAACCATACCGGCGCGCACAAGGTCAACAACACCATCGGCCAGGCCATGCTCGCCCGGCGCATGGGCAAGCCGCGTGTGATCGCCGAGACCGGCGCCGGCCAGCACGGCGTGGCCACGGCCACCATCTGCGCACGCTACGGGCTCGAATGCGTGGTCTACATGGGCAGCCAGGACGTCAAGCGCCAGAGCCCGAACGTCTATCGCATGAACCTGCTGGGCGCGACCGTGGTCCCGGTCGAATCGGGCAGCAAGACCCTGAAGGACGCGCTGAACGAAGCAATGCGCGACTGGGTCACCAATGTCGAGAACACCTTCTACATCATCGGCACCGTGGCCGGCCCGCATCCGTACCCGATGATGGTGCGCGACTTCCAGCGCGTGATCGGCGATGAGTGCATCGCGCAGATGCCGGCGATGCTGGCCGCACAAGGCATCGTCGGGGAGGCGGAAGGCCGGCAACCGGATGTCGTGGTGGCTTGCGTGGGCGGCGGCAGCAACGCCATGGGCATCTTCCACCCCTACATCCCCTTCACGGGCACGCGCCTCATCGGCGTCGAAGCGGCCGGCGAAGGCCTGGACAGCGGCAAGCATGCAGCCTCGATCCTGCGCGGCAGCCCCGGCGTGCTGCACGGCAATCGTACGTACCTCCTGCAGAACGAGGACGGGCAGGTGACCGAGACCCACAGCATCAGTGCCGGGCTCGACTACCCCGGCGTCGGGCCCGAGCACGCCTACCTGGCCGACATCGGTCGTGCCGAGTACGTGGGGGTCACCGATGGCGAGGCCCTCGAGGCCTTCCACTACCTGTGCCGCACCGAGGGCATCATCCCCGCGCTCGAATCCAGCCACGCGGTGGCCTACGCCATGAAGCTCGCCAAGACCATGCGTGCCGACCAGTCGATCCTGGTCAATCTCTCCGGCCGCGGCGACAAGGACATCGGCACCGTGGCAGACCTGTCGGGCGTGGACTTCTACGACCGGCCGTCGATGCGCGGCCTCAGCGTGAAGGGAGGCCGCGCATGAGCCGCACGGCCGCCCCGAAGGCGAATAGCGCCGTAACCGAAGGCGAAGGCACTCCAGTGAGCCGCATCGCTGCCACCTTCGGGCGCCTCCGCGAGCACGGCCGCAGGGCACTGATTCCCTACGTCACGGCCGGCTTCCCCTACGCCGACATCACCCCCGAGCTGATGCACGGCATGGTGGAAGCAGGCGCAGACGTGATCGAACTCGGCGTGCCCTTCTCCGACCCGATGGCCGACGGCCCGGTGATCCAGGCCGCTGGCGAAGCCGCGCTGGCGCTGGGGGTCGGGATGAAGCAGGTGCTGGCCATGGTGAGCACCTTCCGCCGCAAGGACGACGCGACGCCTGTGGTGCTGATGGGTTATGCCAACCCCATCGAGCGCTACGACGGCGTGCACGGCAAGGGCAGCTTCATCCGCGACGCCGCGGCCGCCGGGGTCGACGGGCTGCTGGTGGTCGACTACCCGCCCGAGGAATGCGAGGACTTCGCCGCCGGCCTGCAGGCGCACGGCATCGACCTGATCTTCCTGCTGGCCCCCACCAGCACGCCCGAGCGCATGGCGCAGGTCGGCCGCATCGCCACGGGCTATGTCTACTACGTCTCGCTCAAGGGCGTGACCGGCGCCGGGCACCTCGACACCGAGGCGGTCGGCCGGATGATCCCGCGCATCCGCGAGCACGTGAAGCTGCCGGTGGGCGTGGGCTTCGGAATCCGCGATGCGCGCAGCGCGCAGGCCGTGGGTTCGACGGCGGACGCGGTGGTGATCGGCACCCGCATCATCCAGCTGATCGACGCGCAGCCGCGCGAGCAGGTGGTACCGCTGGTGCGCGAATTCCTGGCCGAGATCCGGGAAGCGCTGGATGCGCTGCCGGCGGCGACGGCCAAGAATGCGGCTGGCCGATAATCCGGCGTCGCCCCTCGCCCCCAGCCCCTCTCCCGCGGGCGGGAGAGGGGAGCTACTCGCCGCGAAGGCTTGCTTCGCGAGAACATCGAACTGGAGCCCCCATGAGCTGGCTTGAAAAACTGCTTCCGCCCAAGATTGCGCCCACCGACCCGAGCGAGCGGCGCCAGATGCCCGAAGGCCTCTGGATCAAGTGCCCGAGCTGCGACACCGTGCTCTACAAGACCGACCTCGAGCACAACCAGAATGTATGCCCGAGTTGCGGCCACCACCACCGCATCGGCGCACGCGCACGTATCGACGCCTTCCTGGACTCGGAAGGCCGCTACGAAGTGGGCCAGGAGGTTCTGCCGGTCGACGCCCTCAAGTTCAAGGACAGCCGCAAGTACCCGGAACGGCTCAAGGAAGCACTCGAAAACACCGGCGAGACCGACGCGCTGGTGGTCGTGGGCGGCTCCGTCCACAGCATCAACGTGGTGGTCGCCTGCTTCGAGTTCGACTTCATGGGCGGCAGCATGGGCAGCGTGGTTGGCGAGCGCTTCGTGCGCGGCGTCGAAACCGCCATCGAGCAGAAGGTGCCCTTCATCTGCTTCACCGCCACCGGCGGCGCACGCATGCAGGAAGGCCTGCTGTCGCTGATGCAGATGGCCAAGACGAACGCGGCACTCACGCGGCTGGCCAAGAAGGGCCTGCCCTACATCAGCGTGCTGACCGACCCGACCATGGGCGGCGTGAGCGCCGGCTTCGCTTTCGTGGGCGATGTGGTGATCGCCGAGCCCAAGGCATTGATCGGCTTTGCAGGCCCGCGGGTGATCGAATCGACCGTGCGGGTGACGCTGCCCGAAGGCTTCCAGCGTGCCGAATTCCTTCAGACCAAGGGTGCGATCGACTTCATTTGCGACAGGCGCGAACTGCGCAAGACGGTCGCCAACACGCTCGCGATGCTGCTGCGACAGCCGGCCGACGCAGTGGACTGACCCGGGTCAGCGGCCGATCCCGAAGATCGTCGCCATCAGGCTTCCGAGCACGATGGCGCCCACCTGGAGCAGCACGATGGCGGCGAGCGGCGACAGATCCACGCCGCCCACCAGCGGGATGAAGCGCCTCAGCGGCCGCACCAGCGGCTCGGCCAGGCGCCCGATCAGGTCCTGGAGCATCGACGACGCATTCGGGATCCACGAGAGAACTGCATAGACGATCAGCAGCGCAGTCAGGCCCGACACCGCCAGCTGCATCAGCCCGATCAGCGACACCAGCGGCAGGATCGCCCAGCGGCCGAGCGCTCCCATCAGGGCCCACAGCAGCAGGAACTTGAGCATCACCAGCAGCCAAGCGGCCGCGGCGCTCGCCAGGTCCCAGCGTTTGACTGCGGGTATGACGCGCCGCATCGGCAGCACGATCCAGTCGGTGATCGCGAACACGAAGCGCCCCAGCGGATTGCCGAAAGGCACGCGGTGGTACTGCATGTACAGGCGCAGCAGGCATGCCCCGCCGAGGAGGCCGACGATCACGTCGAGAAGGAACGATGGGATCTGGTAGAACATGGCGCGCTGTCGTGAACGGAATGCGATGATAGCCACGCAAGGTTCCTCGATGACGACTCAATTCCTCCCGCAGCCGCTGCCCCTGTTCCCGCTGGGCACCGTGCTCTTTCCCGGCGGCTTCCTGCCGCTGCGCATCTTCGAGGTGCGCTACCTCGACATGATCGGCAAATCCCACAAGGCAGGCACGCCCTTCGGCGTGGTCAGCCTGACGCAGGGCGCGGAAGTCCGGCGCGCGGGCGCGCAGGCCGAGCGCTTTGCCGGGGTCGGCACGCTCGCCGAGATCCGCGAGTTCGATGTCCCGCAGGTCGGGCTGATGCAGATCGCATGCGTGGGCACGCAGCGCTTCCGCGTGCGCACCAGCGCGCTGCAGACCCATGGGCTCTGGACCGCGGAGGTCGAGACCGTCGCCGACGACGTGGCGCTCGCCGTCCCCGATGATCTTCGAGCCGTTTCCGACGCGCTGCGCCGCTTGGTGGACACACTGGAAGAGCGGCGCCGCAGCCAGGCCAACGAGCAGGTCCGGTTGCCGGTTCAGCCGCCCTTCCGCTTCGACGATTGCGGCTGGGTGGCCAACCGCTGGTGCGAGCTGCTGCCGGTACCGGCCGAGCTCAAGCAGCGGCTGATGGAGCTGGACAGCCCCTTGATGCGGCTCGAGCTGGTGGGCGACCTGCTCGTGCGCACCGGCATCACGAAGTAGCCCGGCAGCCGGGCTGCAGGACACCGCCGGCTAAAATCGCCGGTTGCGCGCGACTGCCGCGCTCCTACTTCTCCCCTCATGTCCGACGCCCTCCCCTCAACTGCCTCCGCCCACGACGACAACCAACTCATCGCCGAACGGCGCGAGAAGCTGAAGGCGCTGCGCGCCGCACAGGCCGAGGGCAAGGGTGTCGCCTTCCCGAACGACTTCAAGCCCGCGGACCGCGCGGCAGCACTGATCGCGACGCACGGCCAGACCGAGGCAGAGACGCTCGAAGCCACACCGATCGCCGTCAGCGTGGCCGGCCGCATGATGCTCAAGCGAGTGATGGGCAAGGCCAGCTTCGCCACGGTGCAGGACGCCACCGGCCGCATCCAGCTCTACATCACGCGCGACGCCATCGGCGAAGAAGCCTACGCAGAATTCAAGCGCTGGGACCTTGGCGACATCGTCGGCGCCGAAGGCACTGCCTTCAAGACCAAGACCGGCGAGCTCTCGGTCAAGGTGACGCGGCTGCGCCTGCTGACCAAGAGCCTGCGCCCGCTGCCCGACAAGTTCCACGGCATGGCCGACCAGGAGCAGAAGTACCGGCAGCGCTACGTCGACCTGATCACCGACGAGTCGGCGCGCGAGCGCTTCGTCGCACGCAGCCGCGCGGTGAGCGCGCTACGGGAATTCATGGTGGCCAACGGCTTTCTCGAGGTCGAGACGCCGATGCTGCACCCGATCCCTGGGGGCGCCAACGCCAAGCCCTTCAAGACGCACCACAACGCGCTGGACCAGGAGATGTTCCTGCGCATCGCGCCCGAGCTCTATCTGAAGCGCCTGATCGTCGGCGGCTTCGAGCGCGTCTTCGAGATCAACCGGAGCTACCGCAACGAGGGCATCTCGGTGCGGCACAACCCCGAGTTCACGATGATGGAGTTCTACGCGGCTTACTGGAACTACCGCGACCTGATGGACTTCACCGAGACGCTGATCCGCACGATTGCGCAGAAGAGCGTCGGAAAGCTCCAGCTCGAGTACCAGGGCAAGCCGGTGGACCTCAGCCAACCTTTCGAGCGGCTCACGATCCGCGAGGCGATCGCCAGGCACACCGAGGCCGGTGCGAGCGCCGACGATGCCGCCTGGCTGCGCGATGCCCTTCGCAAGCTCGGCTTGAGCGAGGAGAAGGACAAGCTCTCCCAACGCAGCCTGGCGAGCCTGCAGGTGATGTACTTCGAGGAGACCGTCGAAGAGAAGCTCTGGCAGCCGACCTTCATCATGGAGCACCCGACCGAGATCTCGCCCCTGGCGCGCGCCAACGACGAGCGCCCGGAGGTCACGGAGCGCTTCGAGCTCTACATCACCGGCCGCGAGTTCGGCAACGGCTTCAGCGAGCTCAACGACGCCGAGGATCAGGCCGCCCGCTTCAACGCCCAGGTCTCGGCGAAGGACAGCGGCGACGACGAGGCGATGTTCTTCGACCACGACTTCGTGCGCGCGCTGGAATACGGCATGCCGCCCACCGGCGGCTGCGGCATCGGCATCGACCGGCTGATGATGCTGCTGACCGATTCGCCCAGCATCCGTGACGTGATCCTCTTTCCTGCATTGCGCCGGGAATCTTGAGTACACAGGCGCCCGTCCTCGGCATCGACTTCGGCACCTCCAATTCCGCGGTCGCGTGCGTAGCAGGGAGCGAACTCGCCCGCCTGCTGCCGCTGGAGGGATCGGCCACGACGATCCCGACCGCGGTTTTCTTCAACACCGAGGACCGCAGCACGCATTTCGGCCGCGAGGCGGTGGCGCTGTACCTGGCGGGTACCGAGGGCCGGCTGATGCGATCGCTCAAGAGCCTGCTCGGCAGCGCGCTGATGCAGGACCAGACCGAGATCGGCCACCAGCGCGTCAGCTTCGAGGACATCATCGCCCTCTTCCTGTCGGAGCTTGCCGCACGCGCGCACCAACAGCTCGGCGTGCGGCCCGCGCGGGTCGTAGTCGGTCGGCCGGTGCAGTTCGTTGACGATGACCCGGCGCGCGACCGCGAGGCCGAAGCCACGCTGCGCAGGGCCGCGCGGAACGCCGGCCTGGGCGAGGTCGACTTCCAGTACGAGCCGATCGCCGCCGCCTTCGACCACGAGCGGCGCGTCGCCCGCGAATCGCTGGTGCTGATCGTCGACATCGGCGGCGGCACGTCCGACTTCACCGTGGTGCGCCTCGGCCCCGGGCGGATCGCAAAGACTGATCGCTCCAGCGACGTGCTGGCCACCACGGGCGTGCACATCGGCGGCACCGACTTCGACCAGCGGCTCAGCGTCGAATGCGTCATGCCGCATTTCGGATTTCGCCACATCGGCCCACAGGGCCGCGAGGTGCCGAGCAGGACCTTTTTCGATCTGTCGTCGTGGCACCTGATCAACTGGCTCTATGCGCCGAAGGCGATCCGGCAGGCGCAGGAGCTGCGCGTCAACTACCTCGACACGCGGCTGCACGACCGGCTCATGAACGTGCTCTCCGACCGGCAGGGGCATCGCATTGCCAGCGAGGTGGAAGAGGCCAAGATCCGCAGTTCGATGACCAGGGACGACGTGGCGATCGACCTGTCGTTCGCAGAACCCGAGCTGAGCGCCATGCTCACGGCCGGCGACATGGACCGCCAGCTCGCGGCGCAGCTGGACAACGTGATCGCGTGTGCACGCGATTGCGTCGCGCGTGCAGGCCTGCGCAGCGGCCAGCTCGACGCCCTGTATCTGACCGGCGGCTCCTCGGCTCTGCGCCCCTTTCAAAGCGCGCTGCGGAAGGCCTTTCCGGGCACCGAGGTCATCGAAGGCGATCTCTTCGGCGGCGTGGCCGCAGGCCTGGCCTATGCCGCCGCCGGCGTCGGAATGTCGCGACCCGCATGAAATACCTGGCCGCCTACCCCGCGGCGCTGCGCGCCCAGGTCGAAGAGCTCGTGACGCAGGGCCGCCTCGGCGACTGGCTGTTGAAGCGGTACGGCGGTGTGCACGGCATCCGGACGGACCGTGCGCTCTACGACTACGTGAGCGGACTGAAAAGCGAGTTCCTGCGCAACGCCGAGCCGCTGGCCAAGGTTGCCTTCGACAGCAAGCTGCACGTGATCCGCAACGCGCTCGGCACCCACACGACCATCTCGCGCGTGCAGGGCGGCAAGCTCAAGGCAAAGCGCGAGATCCGCGTGGCGAACCTGTTCAAGGAAGTGCCGATCGAATGGCTGCGCATGATCGTCGTGCACGAACTGGCGCACACGAAGGAGCGCGACCATGACAAGGCCTTCTACCAGCTCTGCATGCACATGGAGCCGGACTATCACCGGTTCGAGTTCGACCTGCGCCTCTACCTGACGCACCTGGAGAGTGGCGGAGCTGCACTCTGGTCGGCGACAGCCTGACCGAGGTCAGAGTCTGGACAGCGTTGCCGCCGCCTGCCGATAGGCCGGCGAGTGCATGAGCTCGTCCCAGGCGAGCGCATCGCCCTGTGGCAGCAGAGCGCGCCGACGCGCCTCGCGGACGGCCTCCGGCTTCCAGCGGCCGTTGCTGCGCGCTGCCGCAAAGCCGTCGAGCACTTCGTCGAGCACCGTGCTCTCGCCGATGCTCTGGTTGCACAGCAGCGCGAGGTCGCAGCCAGCGTCGAGTGCGGCGAGCGCGGCATCGGTGTAGCTCAGCAGCTCCCCCTGAATGCTGCGCGCGGCCTCCATGCTGAGGTCGTCGCTGAACACCGCCCCTTCGAACCCGAGTCGGCCGCGCAGGATCTGCTGCAGCCACTTCGGCGAGAAGCCCGCCGGACGGGCGTCGACCTTCGGATAGATCACATGCGCCGGCATGACTGCTGCGAGCGTGCCGCCCAGCCAGTCGTACGGCTTCGCATCGTCGGCCAGGATCGCCTTGAGGCTGCGACGGTCCACGGGGATCGCCACGTGCGAATCGGCACGCACGAAGCCATGCCCCGGAAAATGCTTGCCGCAGTTGGCCACGCCCGCCTGCAGCAAGCCGTGCGCGAGGCTGCGGGCCAGCAGCGCGACCACGCGCGGATCGCGGTGGAAGCTGCGGTCGCCGATCACGCTGCTTTCGCCGTAGTCCAGGTCCAGGACGGGCGTGAAGCTGAAATCGACGCCGCAGGCGCGCAGCTCCGCGGCCAGCACATGCCCGCAGGCCACGGCCGCCTGGGTGGCACGCATCGGATCGCGCATCCAGAGTTCGCCCAGCGTGCGCATCGAGGGCAGGCGCGTGAAGCCGTCGGAGCGGAAGCGCTGCACCCGACCCCCTTCGTGGTCGACGCAGATCAGCATGTCCGGCCGCAGCGCCTTGATCTCGGCGTTGAGGGCGCTCATCTGAGCCCGGTCCTGCCAGTTGCGCGCGAAATGGATCACGCCGCCCACCAGCGGATCGGCAAGGCGTCGGCGGTCGGCCGCATTCAAGGCGGTGCCCGCGACGTCGATGATCAAGGGGGCGTGCACGAGATTCTGGTCGGTCATGGCACGCGTTCGACCACGACGAAGCTGGCCGCGTAGTCGGTCTCGTCGGTCACTGTCACGTACGCAACCAGGCCTTCGGCCTCGAACCAGTCCTTCAACACACCGTGGAGCACGATCACGGGCTTGCCGCTGCGCTGGTTCGCGATCTCGCACAGCCGCCAGCTCATCGGCATGCGCATGCCCATGCCGATGGCCTTGCTGAAGGCCTCCTTGGCGGAAAAGCGGGTGGCCAGGTAGCGCAAGCCGCGCTTGGGCCAGCGGGCGCTGCGGGCGCGCCAGACGGCGAGTTCGGCGTCGCTCAGCACGCGCTGCGCAAAGCGCTCACCCTGGCGCTCGAAGGTTGCGGCGATGCGGCGGATGTCGCAGATATCGGTGCCGATGCCGTAGATCACGTGGCCTCTCGAATACAGCGCAGGTAGTCCCGCGTGGCTGCGGCGTAGCCTAGCTCCAGTGCATCGGAGACGAAGGCATGGCCAATCGAAACCTCGCGCACATCGCGCACCGCCCGCAGGAACTCGGTGAGGTTGTCGCGGCTCAGGTCGTGACCGGCGTTGACTTCGAGGCCGGCTGCCTGCGCCGCGCGGGCGGCCTCGGCGTAAAGCGCCAGCACCGTGTCCGCCCTGGAGGTGCCGCGCGAGGCGGCATAGCCTTCGGTGTAAAGCTCGATGCGGTCGGCGCCGACGGCCTTGGCGGCCGCCATCATGTCCGGCTCCGGATCCATGAAGAGGCTCACGCGCACGCCCAGGGTCTTGGCTTCGGCGATCAGCGGCCGCAGCCGATCGGCATCATCGGGGAAAGTCCAGCCGTGGTCGCTGGTCGATTGGGCCACCTCGTCGGGAACGAAGGTCGCCTGGTGCGGGCGCAGCTCGCGCACGAAGTCCATCAGGTTGTGGAACGGATTGCCCTCGATGTTGAACTCGGCCTGGGGCCAGTCCTTGCGCAGCAGCTCCGACAGGTCTTGCACGTCCTGCGGCCGGATGTGGCGCTGGTCGGGCCGGGGGTGCACCGTGATGCCGTGCGCCCCGGCATCCAGGCATAGCGCCGCGGCGAAGAGCACGCTGGGGATGCCCAGCGAGCGCGTGTTGCGCACCAGCGCCACCTTGTTGAGGTTGATCGACAGGGAAGTGCTCATAAGGCTTGCAAGTCTCTCATCATCTGGCGCGTGCGCAGCGTGCTCACACCGCAATGGTAGTTGAGCAGCACGCGCAGCTGGTTGCGAAGGGCGCTGCTGGCGCCGACGTTCATGGTCGCGACCTGGCGCAGCGTGGCAGCCAGGGGCGCGCGCTCCTCGAGCGTGCGCTGCAGGGCCTGCCACTCGGCGCCTTCGAGCGCGGTTTCGTCCTCGGCTGCGAGGCGCAGGCCGGCCTCGGGCACGAGGGCGTACCGAGCCTGCGGGTCGAGGGGCACCAGCGTCAGCGTTTCGATATCCAGCACCGGCAGCAGCCCGACCTCGCGCAGCAGCAGCAGCTCGAAGGCCCGCAGCGCGGCCGCCTGGGTGGCAGCCTGGGCTCCGCCATGGTCGCCGGCCAGCACCTGCACCATGACGGCGTAACCGTCGAACAGCGCCTCGTGCGCGTCGTCGCGTGCCAACAGGCGCAGCAGAAGTTCGTTCAGGTAGTAGCCCGACAGCAGGGCTTCGCCGGTGGGCATCACATGGCCACCCATCCACTCGGCGCCCTTGAGGGTGCGGATCTCGGCGTCGCCGCCGTAGCTGACTTGCAGCGGCTGCAGCGGCAGCAGCACCGGCCGGAAGTTGGAGCTCGGCCGCTTGGCCCCCTTGGCCACCAGGGCGATGCGCCCGTGGTGGCGGGTGAAGACCTCCAGGATCAGGCTCGACTCGCTCCAGTCGTAGTGGTGCAGCACATAGGCCGGTTCATGCGAAACGCGGTGAGTTGCCATTCACCCTTGGGCGCGTTCATTCATATCCGAATGAACGCACCCGTGCCTCGTCGTCAGCCCAGCCCGAACGCACCTTGACCCAAAGCTCGATGAAGACTTTGGCGTCGGCGAGTTTTTCGAGCTCCTGCCGCGTTTCCATGCCGATGCGCTTGATGCGCTCGCCCTTGTCGCCGATCACCATCGCCTTGTGGCTGTCGCGCTCCACGACGATGGTGGCGGCGATGCGCAGCAGGCGCTTCTGGCCCTTGCGGGCAGGCGGCTCCTCCTCGTACTTGTCGATCACCACGGTCGATGTGTAGGGGAGCTCGTCGCCGGTCAGGCGAAACAGCTTTTCCCGCACCAGCTCGCTGGCGAGGAATTGCTCGCTGCGGTCGGTGAGCTCGTCCTCGGAATACCACCAGGCCTGCTCCGGCAGGTACTTTTCGCAGATGCCGAACAGGCGTTCGATGTCCTTCGGGTTCTTGGCCGACATCGGGACGAACTCGGCGAACGCGTGCCGGCTCTGCATGTCCTGCAGCCACGGCGCCAGCTCGCCGCGCCGATGCACGTTGTCGAGCTTGTTGGCGATCAGCACCGTCGGGATGCCGGTGCCGAGCAGCTTCAGCACCCGCTCGTCGGCCGCGGTGAAACTCCCGGCCTCGACCACGAAAAGGATCAGGTCCACGTCCGAGACCGCGCCCACCACGGTCTTGTTGAGCGAGCGGTTGAGCGCGTTGGCGTGCAGTGTCTGGAAGCCCGGCGTGTCGACGAAAACGAACTGCGTCAGCCCGCGCGTGCGCATGCCGGTGATGCGGTGCCGCGTCGTCTGCGCCTTGCGCGAGGTGATGCTGATCTTCTGGCCGACCAGCGCGTTGAGCAGCGTCGACTTGCCCACGTTGGGCTTGCCGACGATGGCCACCAGGCCGCAGCGCTGGCCGGGGGATGGGTTCGGCCCCGCGCCCTCTGCGGGAGGGAGCGGGTCGGATTCGGTGGGATGGTTCATGGGGATGCCTTTGCAGCGCCTCCGCGCGCCTTGAGCCGGATCAACATGGCGGCGGCAGCGGCCTGCTCGCCGGCGCGCCGCGAGCCTCCGATGCCGCGTTCGCGCAAGCCCAGTTCGGGTACCTCGCATTCGACATCGAAGGTCTGCTTGTGCGCCGCGCCCAGCGTGCCGACCACACGGTAGACCGGCAGCTTCATTTTGTGGCCCTGCAGCCATTCCTGCAATTCGGTCTTGGGGTCCTTGGCCGCGGCGTCCATGCGCGGGGTAATGGCGACGGATTCGTAGAGCCGTCGCACCAGCGCCTGGGCCGGCCCATAGCCGGCGTCGAGGTAGACGGCGCCGATCAACGCCTCCAGCGCATCGGCCAGGATCGAGGGCCGGTTCGGCCCGCCGGAGCGCGCTTCCCCTTCGCCCAGCCGCAGCAGCGGGGACAGCGCCAGCTTGAGTGCCAATTGATGCAGGGTGTCCTGCTTGACCAGATTGGCCCGCACCCGGGACAGGTCGCCCTCGGGCAATTGCGACAGCTGCTCGTAGAGCAGGTGAGCGACCGCGAGGTTGAGCACCGAATCGCCGAGGAATTCGAGCCGTTCGTTGTGATCGGCCGAGAAGCTGCGGTGCGTCAATGCACGCTGGAGCAGCCGCGGGTCGGAAAAAGAATGCTGCAGGCGCGCCTGCAGCGCGTCAAGGTCACCGCCCGTCACGGCCGGCCCGTCGAGGCGCTGCGCCGGGGCCTGCGCAACCCCTCGGAAAGGTGACGCAAGGGCTTGGCCGCGACCCCGTGGGCGTCCATTTCAGTTCGATTGGCCTGCGTACTTGAGCGTCAGGTAGGCCGGACCGAACAGGTGGATCTCGCGCTCATAGGCGAAGGACACCACGACCTTGTCGCCGACCTTCTTGACGTCGAGGTCCTTGCCCGCGACCGACTGGAAGTCGTCGATGGCCTGTGCGCGGTCGAAGATCGCCCGCACCTCGGGAACAGTCGTTCCCTCCTTGGCCTTGTTCGCCGCCTTGGTGATCGCTTGGTACTCGATCAGCGTCGGAATGACCTGAGCCACCACCACGCCGACGCAGGCCAGCACGACGGCGACGAACAGCAGCCCGATGAAGGAGATGCCACGCTGGGACCGCCTGGATTGACTTGCTCTCATGCCCTCTTTCCCTCCAAAACCTCGATTATTGGAACCCGCCGATGCGCTTGAGGTCGCCGAAATTCATCCAGACGAAGAAGGCCCTGCCCACGATGTTCTTGTCAGGCACGAAGCCCCAGTAGCGCGAATCGAGCGAGTTGTCGCGGTTGTCGCCCATCATGAAATAGTGGCCCGGCGGCACCTTGCACACCACGCCCTCGACACTGTAGCGGCAATTTTCCCGGTGCGGGAACGCCATGATTTCGGCTTCCGAAAGGCCCGCGCGACGGCCCTCGTCGTTGAGCAGCATGTGCCTCTTGCCGCCCAGGTCCTCGGAATACTGCTTGAGGTAGCGCATCGCTTCCTCGTCGAAGTAGTCGGGCTCCGGCTGCTTGCTGACCGGCTGTCCGTTGATGATGAGCTTCTTGTTGAGGTAGGCCACTTCGTCGCCGGGCACGCCGATCACTCGCTTGATGTAGTCCATGCTCGGCTTGGGGGGGTAGCGGAACACCATCACGTCGCCGCGAGCCGGCGGGGTGCCTTCGGTCAGCTTGGTGTTGATGACGGGCAAGCGCAGGCCGTAGGTGAACTTGTTGACGAGGATCAGGTCGCCCGTCAGCAGCGTGGGCATCATCGAGCCGGAGGGAATCTTGAAGGGCTCGACCAGGAAGGAGCGCAGCAGGAACACCGCCAGGATCACTGGGAACAGGCCCGCCGTCCAGTCCAGCCACCACGGCTGCATGAGCAGGCGCTCGCGCGCCTTGGGGTCCGTGGTGTCGACTTGGGTGATGCCCTGGCGGGCCAGCTCTTCGCGCCGTTGAACGAGGGAGATCTCCAGCGCCTCGGCCGTTTTGCGGCGCCGCGGGAGGAAATAGAGGCGCTCTGCCAACCAGTACAGGCCCGTGATCACGGTGGCCAGAAACAGCAGCAGCGCGAAGTTGCCTTCGACCGCACCGAAGTACCACGCACCGATATAACCAACGAAAGCCGCAAGGATCAGGGAGGTGAGAAATGCCATCGATGCCGTGTTCTTAGTCTTCGACCTGCAGGATGGCGAGAAAGGCCTCTTGCGGGACCTCGACCGAACCGATCTGCTTCATTCTTTTCTTGCCCGCCTTCTGCTTCTCGAGCAGCTTGCGCTTGCGGGTGATGTCGCCGCCGTAGCACTTGGCGAGCACGTTCTTGCGCAGGGCCTTGATTGTCTCACGCGCGATGATGTTGGCCCCGATGGCGGCCTGGATCGCGACGTCGTACATCTGGCGACTGATGATCTCGCGCATCTTGGCCACGACAGCCCGGCCGCGGTACTGGCTCTGGCTGCGGTGCACGATGATCGACAGCGCATCGACCTTCTCGCCGTTGAGCAGGATGTCTACCTTGACGACGTCCGAGGCGCGGTACTCCTTGAACTCGTAGTCCATCGACGCGTAGCCCCGGCTGACCGACTTCAGCTTGTCGAAGAAGTCCAGCACGATTTCGCCCAGCGGCATCTCGTAGGTCAGCATGACCTGGCGGCCGTGGTAGGCCATGTTCATCTGCACGCCGCGCTTCTGGTTGGCCAGCGTCATCACCGCGCCGACGTATTCCTGCGGCATGTAGAGATGGACCGTCACGATCGGCTCGCGGATCTCCGCCATGCGGCCGACGTCCGGCATCTTGGACGGGTTCTCGACCATGATCACCTCGCCGTCGTTCTTCACGACCTGGTAGACCACGCTGGGGGCCGTCGTGATCAGGTCCTGGTCGAACTCGCGCTCCAGGCGCTCCTGCACGATCTCCATGTGCAGCAGGCCCAGGAAGCCGCATCGGAAGCCGAAGCCGAGCGCCTGGGACACCTCCGGCTCGTAGTGCAGCGAGGAGTCGTTGAGCTTGAGCTTCTCCAGCGCATCTCGCAGCGAGTCGTACTCGCTCGCCTCCGTCGGGTAGAGGCCGGCGAACACCTGCGGCTGGATTTCCTTGAATCCCGGCAGAGCCTCGGTGGCGGTGGCGGCCGCACCGCCGCTGCCGGTCTTGATCTGCGTGACCGTGTCGCCCACCTTCGCGGCCTGCAGCTCCTTGATGCCGGCGATGATGAAGCCCACCTCGCCTGCCTCGAGCGACTGGCGCGTCTCGGTTGCCGGGGTGAACACGCCAAGGCTGTCGGCGTTGTAGCTCGCACCCGAGGCCATCATCTTGATACGGTCGCCCTTCGCCAGGCGGCCGTCGACCACGCGCACCAGCATTACCACGCCGACGTAGGCATCAAACCAGCTGTCGATGATCATCGCGCGCAGTGCCGCGTCGGGATTGCCGCGCGGCGCCGGCACCTTGGCGACGATGGCCTCGAGAATCTCGTCGATGCCCATGCCGGTCTTCGCGGAGCAAGGAATCGCATCACCCGCGTCGATGCCGATCACGTCCTCGATCTCGGCCTTCGCGTTGTCGGGATCGGCCTGCGGCAGGTCCATCTTGTTGAGCACCGGCACCACCTCGACACCGAGATCGAGAGCGGTGTAGCAGTTGGCCACCGTCTGCGCTTCGACGCCCTGGCTCGCATCGACGACGAGCAGTGCGCCTTCGCATGCGGACAGCGAGCGGCTCACTTCATAAGAGAAGTCGACGTGACCCGGTGTGTCGATCAGATTGAGGTTGTAGACCTGTCCATCGCGTGCCTTGTAGTGCAGTGCCGCGGTCTGCGCCTTGATGGTTATCCCACGCTCTTTCTCGATGTCCATCGAGTCGAGGACCTGGGCTTCCATCTCGCGATCAGCGAGGCCTCCGCAGCGCTGGATCAAGCGGTCTGCGAGTGTCGACTTGCCATGGTCGATGTGCGCAATGATCGAAAAGTTTCTGATGTGATTCATCAACGGGAACGCTTAAGTACTTGAATTGGCTCGTGCGCAGCAGGCTACAGGCAAGAAAAAAGGGCGCGTCCCCAAGAGACGCGCCCTGAACCAACAAGCAATGGCAACTGCAGTAGTTGGAACTTCATTGTAGGCAAAAAGGGGGGCGCGTACAGCCGGGGCTGGGGCCTGGATCCGTCGTTGCAGGTCAGCAACATGGAACTTGTGAACAGCTTATCAACAGGATCGGTGGAACAGTTCCTTAACAACTTGTGGGCGATCTGTGGAGCACCGGTGGGCGATATGCGGGAATCCCGCATCGTGGAGAAGCTCCGCCGGCTTATGCGCCGAGTGAGGGCCCTGGACGCCGTATTCTACCGAAAACCGTTATTAGCTTTGAAGTAAGTTAGTGATCGCCAACTATTCGGCAGACTCGGAGACGCCAAAAAATTTTTTGGTCCGGGTTGCGAGAACACCAAAACCGGGCCGAAAAAGGCCCCAAACCCGACTGCGGGATGGGGCCACTTGACGCGGAGCGCCGTTCAGCGTGAGGGGCGGATCAGGGCGTATTGCGCCCAGTCGCCGCGGCGGAAAAGCACGCTCACGGGCTTGCTCTTGTCAGCCCTCACCAGCGCGGATTCGAACTCTCTGACGTTGGCAACCTCGATGTTATTGACCGCCAGGACGATGTCCCCCTCGCGCAGGCCAGCGCGCGTCGCTGCTTCCGTGGCCGAATCGACCTTCACCCCGCCCTTGAGTTTGAGCTCTTTCTTTTGCGACTCGGTGAGGTCACTGACGGCGAGGCCCAGCGACTTGGCAGCGGCCGAGGCCGACGGCTTGCTGGCCGGCTGCTCCTCGCGCTCGGCGGCCTGCGCGGACTTGTCGGGCTCGATCTCCGCGATCGTCACGGTCAGGTCACGCGAATTGCCGCGGCGGAACACGGTGACTGTGCTCTTGGTGCCGGGCTTGGTATTGCCGACGAGGCGCGGCAGATCGCTGGGCTTTTCGATGGCCTTGCCGTCGAAGCGGGTGATGATGTCGCCGGGCTCGATGCCGGCCTTCTCGCCCGGCGAGCCCGCCTCGACCCCGCGCACCAGGGCGCCTTGGGCCTTGCCCAGCCCGATGGATTCGGCCACATCCTTCGTGACTTGGTCGATCTGGACACCGATGCGCCCGCGCGAAACGCGACCGTTCGTGCGCAGCTGGTCGCTCACGCGAATCGCCTCGTCAATGGGAATCGAGAACGAGATGCCCATGAAGCCACCCGAGCGCGAATAGATCTGGCTGTTGATCCCGACCACCTCGCCGCGCATGTTGATCAGCGGCCCGCCGGAATTGCCCGGGTTGATGGCGACGTCGGTCTGGATGAAGGGCAGGTAGTCGCCGGTGTCACGCTGCTTCGCGCTCACGATGCCGGCAGTCACCGTATTCTCGAGACCGAAGGGTGAGCCGATCGCCATCACCCATTCGCCGACGCGCAGCTTGGAGATGTCGCCAACCTTGACGGCTGGAAGCCCGGTCGCATCGATCTTCACGACCGCAACATCGGTTCGCTTGTCGGCCCCGATGATCCTGGCCTTGAATTCGCGCTTGTCGACCAGGGTCACCAAGACCTCGGATGCACCCTCGACCACGTGGGCGTTGGTCATCACGAAGCCGTCGGACGTCAGGATGAAGCCCGAACCGACGCCCCGCGGCCGCTCCTCTTCCTGGGGGGCCTGCGGCCGATTGGGTCGCGGCCCTTGGCGCGGGATGTTGGGCATGGGCTGCCCGAAGAAGCGGCGGAAGAACTCCTGCATCTCCTCGTCCATCTCGCTGCTGCCACCGCGCTGTGTCACCTTTTCCACAGTCCGGATATTGACCACCGCTGGGCCGACCTGATCGACCAGATCGGTGAAGTCGGGCAGCACGCGCGCCTGGGTCTGCGCGGCGGCGGGGGTGGCTGGCAGCAGCGCGGCGCCGGAGGCGAGCATGAATGCGCCGGCCAGGAAGAATGAGCGGATCCTGTTCCTCTCGGTTCTGAACATCATCGGCTTCCTTGGTTGGAGAAAACTAGAAAACATCGATATGGCGGCTCAACGCGCGCGCACAAGACTTTGCGCGAACGCATCGAGCGTCTGAGGCGGGACTTCGCCGACCACGCTCAGCCACCAATCGCCGTCCTTGCTCGTCAGCTTGCGCGTCAGCGTGTAGGTCGCGCCGCGTGCGAGCAGGACCTCCCGGGCCTGGCGCGTGGGGTCGTAAGGCTCCACGAAGAGCGAGACCGTTGCCAGGCCATCGGAAAATATCCACTGCATCGTGTGCCCTTGCTCGCCGCCCGCCGCAGCGCCCATCGCGCGCCTGTAGCAACTGACCGGCTTGAAACCGGCGATGGGGGCTCGCAGGGCCCACCCTTCCTTGAGAGGCGTGCTGCGCTCGAGCTCGGATTTCTCCACCTTGTAGCCCGCGGTGCTGGACATCATCTGTGCCAGTGCCTGAGCTTTGACCGGTGCATCGAGCTGGAGTTCGGAAAAGGCAGACTGTTCGATCACGCGGTTCTCACCATCGAGGGTCTGCAACTTCACGACCAGACCCGAGCGCCGCTCGCTCCAGATGCGGTAGCCGAAACGCAGGCCGTCGCGCGGCTCCAGCTGCACGACGTCTGCATCGAAACCTGCGACCCGATCCTTGCCCAGGACGCGCACACCGTAGTAGTTGCCGATCGCGGAGTCGGGTGAACCGAGTAGATTCGGGAACAGTTCGAGGTTCTCGCGCTTCTCGCTCTTGACGATCTTCGCCTCGGGCAGGAAGGTCATCACGTGATCATTCCGCCTGAAGGTCGAGCGCGGCGGCCCGGACAGAACCTCGACGCGCTCGAGCTGCAGGTCGCCTTCGCAGACGTGCCAGATGCGGGCACTCGACAAGTTCCCGCCTGCGGCCGAAACGACGAAGGTTCCTACATAGGAACGCTGGCGGGATGCCGTATGCATGCGCTGCAGCCACTCGACCACGCTCAGCGCCGGCGCCTCGCCGCCGACCGCGCTGGTCGCCGCTTTCCCCACCGGCGACGGCGCTTTGCTCTGGGCCACGACCAGCGGCGCCACGCACAGCGCCGTGACCAGGACCACGGTGCCACGCACGGACATCGGCATCGAGACAGTCATTGCGGCAGCTGCGGAAGCACGATCATCAACGCGGGGGCCCGTCAAAGGTCGCATTGCGCAGGAAGCCAGAGGGCATCTGGGAGGCGCCGCCAGCCTGCTGGTGCGCTTCAAGCAACTGGTCCAGGCGCGGATCGCGCAGCATGACCTGCGGATGACCATTTCCCACCACGACTCGCATCGGCGTCAGCACGGATGCGCCCTGCGGCGCGGCCCCGCTGGCGGCGAGCACCGAGCCAGAACTCTGCTGCTGTTGTTGCTGCTGCGCCAATTGCGGCGCCGGCTGAGGACCGGTGCCCCCGACCCAGTTCCAACCGATGGCCGCCGCGGCTGCGAGCGATGCCGCGCCGGCCACGAGTTTCCACCGGAACACCGGCTCGTTGGCGGCCTCGGCGCGACGCAGCACGGGCATCGCCGTGGCGTCCGGCGCGAGCACCGGAACGGAGGGCTCGGCCGCCAGGCGTTGCTGGAGCCGAGCGAGGAACTGCGAGCTGTCGCTGCATGCGGTATGGACGCCAGACCGCAGAACGTCCCTGACGACGTGGTAGGCATGCCAGGTGGCACGCAAATCGTCGCTCGCGCAGACCTCGTCGATTACCCGGGCGAACTCTTCATCCCGCAGATGCCCGTCGGCGAGTGCGGAAACCTGCTCATGGACAGTGGTCGTGTGCTTCATCTTGTTCACCTGCTTACCAACGTTTGCCGGACTGGTTGTCCAACAACGGTTTGACTCTGGCCGAAATGGCTTCGCGCGCCCTGAAAATCCGTGACCGCACCGTACCGATCGGACAATTCATGACCTCGGCGATCTCTTCGTAGCTCATGCCTTCGATCTCGCGCAGCGTGACCGCCTGCCTCAGCTCTGCGGGCAGGGCCTCCATCGCTGCTTCGACGGCGGCCGCGATTTCATTGGCGGCCAGCACGGATTCGGGCGTCTCGTCGCTGGTTGGTTCGTTTCCGGGGCGGTAAGTTTCATCGTCCTCGTCGGAAGACGAACGCAGGGTGCTCTCGGTCACGGTCGGATCGCGCTTCATGTCCACCAGGGCCTTCTTGGCGGTGTTGACAGCGATGCGGTAGAGCCACGTGTAGAACTGCGCCTCGCCCCTGAACTGATGCAGGGCCCGATAGGCCCGGATGAAGGTCTCTTGCGCGATGTCCTCGACCAGGTTCACGTCTCTGACCATGCGGCCGATGAGCCGCTCGATCCGGCGCTGGTATTTGAGGACGAGCAATTCGAACGCCTTCTGATCACCGGCGACCGTGCGCTGGACCAGTTGGAAATCGACCTCCCCGGCTCTCGGCGCGGCTGTCGGCGCATCGGTCAGGCCGGCGTCGGGCGGCACGGGCGGCGGAGCTGCGGTCATGAAAGAGGATGTTGCGCGCCGATGGGCTCGGACCGGTCGTCGGTCAGGGCCTGGCTCGCCGGAATGGGGCGCGAATATACCGCACGGCGCAAGTTCTGCCAGCGCGCAGGCATGGTACTTCGCTCGAGCCAGACCCACGTGCAGGCGCCCTCCGGTTTGGCCATGCGGACGAGAAGCCAGGACTGGCCATCGAGCGCGACGCGCGCTCGGGCCGCCTGCAAGCCAGTCGCGCCCCGGATCGACCAGCGCGACCCGTCGAAATCCAGAACATCGGACGAAGCCGGGGGCGAGCCTCTCCACGCCGCCACGCCAGTTCCGAGGACGCAGAGCACCAGCAGCCCGGCGCGCCAGTCCACCTGGCCCAACCGAGCGCACGCCGCGACCGCGCAGCACGCGCCACCGATCCAAAGGAGGAGCAAGAGCCGGTCCGCATTACGCGAACGCCCCACCGGGTAGCTCACCGACGGGGCGCCGTGCATGGGTTCTGGGAATTCAAGCGCGCTTGAACACCAGCGTGCCGTTGGTGCCGCCGAACCCGAAGTTGTTCTTCACCGCGAAGTCGATCTTGAGATCGCGTGCCTCATTGGCGCAGTAGTCGAGATCGCACTCCGGATCCTGATTGAAGATATTGATCGTCGGCGGGCTCTTCTGATGATGGATCGCCAGCACGGTGAACACGGACTCGATGCCGCCGGCCCCGCCGAGCAGGTGGCCGGTCATGGACTTGGTCGAATTCACCACCAGCTTGCCGGCTTGCTCGCCGAAGGCCTTCTTGATCGCGTTGGTCTCGTTGAGGTCGCCGAGCGGCGTCGAGGTACCGTGCGCGTTGAGATACTGGACCTGGTCGGGATTGACGCCGGCGTTGTTCAGCGCCGCGACCATCGAGCGACGTGGCCCGTCGATGTCTGGAGCGGTCATGTGGAAGGCATCGGCGCTCATGCCGAAGCCAGCGACCTCGGCGTAGATCTTGGCGCCGCGTGCCTTGGCTCGCTCGTATTCCTCGAGCACCACCACTCCGGCGCCCTCGCCGAGCACGAAACCGTCGCGGTCACGATCCCAGGGTCGTGAGGCCGTGGCCGGATCGTCGTTGCGCGTGGACAGTGCCCGGGCCGCCGCGAAGCCGCCGATGCCGAGCGGCGAAACCGTGGATTCGGCACCGCCGGCGATCATCACATCGGCGTCGCCATACTCGATCATGCGAGCGGAGGTGCCGATCGCATGCAAACCCGTGGTACAGGCTGTAACGATCGCGATGTTCGGCCCTTTGAAGCCGTACTGGATGGACACATGGCCGGAGATCATGTTGATGATCGACGCGGGCACGAAGAAGGGAGAGACGCGGCGTGGACCGCGGTTGGTCAGCTCGGCATGCGTCGCCTCGATCATGGGGAGCCCCCCGATGCCCGAGCCGATGTTGCAGCCGATACGAACGGCGTCTTCGTGAGACAGCGCATCGCCGGTCGGCAAACCGCTGTCCTGCACAGCTTGCATCGCAGCGGCCAAGCCGAGATGGATGAAGCGATCCATGTGGCGCGCTTCTTTCTCGGCGATGTACTGGGTGATGTCGAAACCCTTCACCTCGCCTGCAAACTTGCACGCGAATGCGCTTGCATCGAAGCTGGCAATGGTGTCGATGCCCGATTTTCCGGCGAGCAGATTGGCCCAAGACTCGGCGACGGTATTTCCGACGGGGGCAATGCAACCGAGTCCGGTCACAACGACGCGGCGTTTGGTCATGCCGGCAAACCTTTCTGGAAGCACTGAGACCATCGGGCGGCCTGCACGATCATGGCAGCCGCGGACCGATGCGGGAACCCAGTGTGGCCGATATCAGGCCTTTTGATTCTTGGTGGCGTAGTCGACGGCGTTCTGGACAGTCGTGATCTTCTCGGCGTCTTCGTCCGGGATCTCGATGCCGAATTCGTCTTCGAGTGCCATCACCAGTTCGACCGTGTCGAGCGAGTCCGCACCGAGGTCCGCGACAAAAGCCTTCTCGTTGGTGACCTGGGACTCTTCAACGCCGAGTTGCTCGGCAATGATTTTCTTGACACGTGCTTCGATATCGCTCATTTGGTTCCCTCTAAGGGTTGTAGGTAATCGATGATTTTAGCCGGCCGGATCATGGCATTTGGCCCTGCCCGACCCGGCAAAGGAATTGCTTCCGCATTCACATATGCATGCCGCCATTGACATGCAGCTCCTGCCCTGTCACATAGGCGGCCTGAGGCGAAGCCAGGTAGGACACGGCATGGGCAATATCGGCCGGCTTGCCGAGATGGCCGAGTGGGATCTGCGCCAGCAGCGCCTGCTGTTGGGCTTCGGGCAGGTTGGCCGTCATGTCGGTTTCGATGAAGCCCGGCGCGACACAATTGACCGTGATGTTGCGGCTGCCGAGCTCGCGTGCCAGCGCACGAGTCATGCCCGCGACACCGGCCTTGGCAGCGGCGTAGTTGGCTTGTCCGGCATTGCCCGACGCGCCAACCACGCTGGTGATGCTGATGATGCGGCCGTAGCGCTGCTTCATCATGGGGCGGATCGCCGCGCGCGAGAGGCGGAAGACGGCCTTGAGATTGGTGTCGAGCACCGCATCCCAGTCCTCATCCTTCAGGCGCATGGCCAGCATGTCGCGGGTGATACCTGCGTTGTTGACCAGCACGTGGATCGCACCGTACGCCTTGACGATCTGGTCGACCATCGCCTCGACCGCCGGGCCGTCGTTCACGTCGAGCGCCAGGCCGCGTCCACCATAAGCGCCGAGAGCGGCGGTGATCCTGTTGGCCCCCTCCTCGGTGGTGCCGGTGCCGATGACCTGCAGGCCGCGGTGCGCCAACTCGAGCGCGATTGCCGCCCCGATGCCGCGCGAGGCGCCGGTGACCAGAGCCACTTGGCCCTCGAATTTGGGAATGCTCATGGGAGATGGATGTTGAGACTCGACACTCAGGCGCCGAGCAGTTGCTGGGTTTCCGCCCGGGTCGCCGGGTCATACACAGAGGCCGCGACGAGCTCGGGCGCAATGCGCTTGGCCATTCCGGCGAGCACCTTGCCGGGCCCGCATTCGACGATGACCTCCACGCCGCGTGCCTTCAAAGCCAGCACGCTTTCGACCCAGCGCACAGGACCCGCGGCCTGGCGCACAAGGGCATCGCGGATCCGGTCGGCATCGGTTTCCACCGCCACGTCGATATTGTTGAGGATCGGGATCTGCGGCGGCGCCAGGCTGACAGATGCCAAGCGCTGGCGCAGGGCTTCGGCCGCAGGCCGCATCAGGCTGGAATGGAAGGGAGCCGATACCGGCAAGGGGAGCGCCCGCTTGGCCCCCTCAGCCTTGAGCACCTCGCAGGCCTTGTCGACCGCCGCCCTGCTGCCGGCGATCACCGTCTGCATCGGGTCGTTGAAGTTCACGGCCTCGACGACCTCGGCACTGCCGGGCCCGAAGCCTGCCGTCACCTTTGCACAACCTGCCTTCACCTTTTCCGCGTCCATGCCGAGGACTGCTGCCATCGCGCCCGCGCCCACGGGCACGGCTTGCTGCATCGCCTGAGCGCGAAAGCGCACCAGCGGCACCGCCTGCGCCAGCGTGAGCACGCCCGAAGCGACGAGCGCGGAGTACTCGCCCAGCGAATGGCCAGCGACCAGCGCCGGCTTGGCACCGCCTTCGGCCAGCCAAGCCCGCCAGGCAGCGACGCCGGCCACCAGCATCACGGGCTGCGTGTTGGTGGTGAGGCCCAGAGCTTCCTTGGGGCCTTCGCGGATCAGGCGCGCGACATCCTCGTCCAGCGCATCGGAGGCTTCCCGCAGCGTCTCAACCACGGCGGGGTGATCGCCCCAGGCGTCAAGCATGCCGACCGCCTGCGAGCCCTGGCCCGGGAATACGAAAGCGAAGGATTTCATTGTTGCGTCTCCGTTGCGCGTCCCGCCGTCCCCTCGGGCGGCGTGTCGCACTACATAGTCAATAGCACCGCGCCCCAGGTGAAGCCGCCGCCGACGCCTTCGAGCATGACCGTATCGCCCTTCTTCACCTTGCCCGCACGGACTGCCTCGTCCAATGCGAGCGGAATGGAGGCTGCGGAGGTGTTGCCATGCTCGTCGACGGTCACGACCAGCTTCTCGAGCGGCAGCTTGAGCTTTCGCGCGGTGCCTTCCATGATGCGGATGTTGGCCTGATGGGGAATCAGCCAGTCGATCTGCGTGCTGTCCTTGCCGGCCTTCTGCAGGCAGGCGCGCGCCGCCTCCTCCAGCACGCGGACGGCCAGCTTGAACACGGCCTGCCCGTCCATGTGGAGCAGCGGCGTGCCGAGCACATTGCCGCCCGAGACATGGCCGGGGACGCAAAGAATGCCAACGTGCTTGCCGTCGGCATGCAGATCACTGGCGAGGATGCCGGGCTCTGCGCTGGCCTCGAGCACCACCGCTCCGGCGCCATCGCCGAACAGCACGCAGGTGGTGCGGTCGTTGAAATCGAGGATGCGCGAGAACACTTCGGCACCGATGACCAGCGCGCACTTGGCGCTCCCGGTGCGGATCATCGCGTCCGCGACTGTCAAAGCATAGACAAAGCCGCTGCACACGGCTTGCACGTCGAAGGCAGGGCAGCCGGTGATGCCCAGCTTGTTCTGGAGAATGGCTGCCGACGAAGGAAACACCATGTCCGGTGTCGAGGTTGCCACGATGATCAGGTCGACTTCGGCAGCGCTGCGGCCCGCAGCCTCGAGCGCCTGCCTGGCTGCCTGGACTCCCAGATCACTGCTGGTCACCTCGGGCGCAGCAAAGTGACGGGCACGGATACCGGTCCGCTCGACGATCCATTGATCGGAGGTTTCGATGCCACGAGCCGCGAGTTCGCGGGCGAGGTCGTCGTTGGTCACTCTACGCGGCGGCAGGTAACTGCCGGTGCCGGTGATGCGAGAAAAAGGAGTCATCAAACGTGGAGCGCCGCCGTGTCGACCGGCGTCGCCTGCTCTTGCCGCGCGAGCAAGGGCGCGGCGTGGGCGATGCGGGCCCGCACGCGATCGAGCAGGTTGTTGCGAGCGGCATCATAAGCGCGATCGAGCGCATGACCGAAAGCCACTTCATCCGCAGAGCCATGGCTCTTGAATACCAAGCCGCGCAGCCCCAGCAGAGCCGCGCCGTTGTAGCGACGATGGTCTAGGCGACGCTTGAGAGCCTTTAGTACAGGATACGAGACGATAGCCGCAAATTTGCTGAAGATAGTGCTGGAATACTCAATTCGAAGGAAGTCCACGATCATCGATGCCACGCCCTCGGTGGCCTTCAAGGTGACGTTTCCGACGAAGCCGTCACAGACGACGATGTCTGTCGTGCCCTTGAAGATGTCGTTCCCCTCCACGTTGCCGTAGAAGTTCAGATCACCGGAGCTAGCAGCTGTTCGAAGCAGTTGGCTTGCCTTCTTGATTGTTTCGCTTCCTTTTATCGCTTCTTCTCCGACATTGAGCAGCCCGACCGAAGGCGATTCGTTGCCGGTCAGGGCCGAGACCAGGGCGGAGCCAAGCACGGCGAATTGCAGAAGGTCTTCCGCATCGCAATCCACGTTAGCGCCGAGATCAAGGACCGTAGTCGCACCGCCCTTGCTGTTGGGCAGCTGCGGCGCAATGGCTGGCCGATCAATTCCTTCGAGCGTCTTGAGCAGGTAGCGCGCGATGGCCATCAACGCGCCCGTATTGCCGGCCGAAACTGCGGCCTGGGCGGCGCCATCCTTCACCTGCTGGATCGCGACCCGCATGGACGAGTCCTTTTTCTTTCGGAGCGCGACCTCGATGGGGTCGTCCATGCCAACAACTTCGCTGGCCGGCACGACCTGGGCGCGCGGATGCGAAAAGCCGACGAGCGCGGCGGGCGCGCCAACCAGAAGCAGCGAGCCCGCCGGATGGCGCTCAAGAAAGGCCCGACAGGCCGCGAGCGTGACACGCGGCCCATGATCTCCGCCCATGCAATCGACGGCCAGCGTGATCGCGGGATGGGCGGACGTTACGGAGTCGGAAGACGTAACCATCAAAACAAAGGCCCGACGCTACGGCAAAAGTAGCTTCGGGCCTTCAGCCTTGAAACAGCAGATCAGGCTTCTGACTTAGTCTTGAGCACCTTGCGGCCGCGATAGAAGCCGGTGGGGCTGATGTGGTGGCGCAGGTGCGTCTCGCCGGTGGTCGGCTCGACAGCCAAGCCCGGCACGCCCAATGCGTTATGGGAACGATGCATGCCGCGCTTGGACGGCGACTTTTTGTTTTGCTGGACAGCCATGCTGGCTCCTGAAAATGTTCGGGTGAGTTGGTGGGCACGCGCTCGACCGTGGGCTCTGGCGGCCCTTGCCGTCCGTCGACCACATGCAATGGGCGGCGCGCGCGAAGCCCATGATTATAGCTCCATCGAAGCTCCAGATACCAGCCACTCGGTTCCAAGGCTATTTCCGCTTGTGCGGCCGCAGCGCGCCAAGCACGGCGAAAGGGTTGGGGCGAGCGGCCTGAGCGGCGTCGAAATCGGGATCGACTGCGGACAGCTTCAGTGGCTCCGGGCAATGTTCGTGGCGGGGAGTAACGGGGATTTCCATCAGCAGCTCATCCTCGATCAAGGCATGCAGATCGAAGTCCCGGCTGGCGACGAGCACGTCCTCCTCGGATTCCTCGTCTTCGACCGCCGCAGTGCCTTCGTCCGCGACGAATCGAAACCAGCGGTCAACCTTCAACTCGACATCCACCGGCGTCAGGCATCGTTGGCAGACCAGGGGCACAGTGGTCGATGCGCTCAGATGGAGCCACGGAACGGGGGCTTCCGCGTGGCCGTCGCGCTCAGTGCCGACAGCCTCCCAGCGCACGCGCGAATCGGCCGCCGGGCCGGCCAGCTCCGCGCGCAGGCGCGGATACGCCTCGAGGGGCTCCTCGTCCGAAAGCGTCGCGGCCGCTTCGGCGAAGCGATTCACGTCGAGCCTGCCGGAGGTGAATTCTTTGCTCATCGTCGCCAGTCTAAACCGCTCACGCACAATCATGGGCCATGCAACGCCCCGTGATTCTTGCCTCGACCTCGCGATATCGCCGCGAGTTGCTCGCCCGCCTGCTCCTGCCCTTCGACGTCCAACCCCCTGAGGTCGACGAAACACCGCTGCCTGACGAATTGCCAAGCGCCTTGGCCGAGCGGCTGGCCCTCGAAAAGGCCGTGGCGGTCGCACGCCGCTTTCCAGAAGCGGTGGTGATCGGCTCCGACCAGGTGGCCGACCTGGCCGGCGAGCCGCTGGGCAAGCCCGGAGACCATGCCCGCGCGACCGCCCAGTTGCGCCGCATGCGCGGCCAGACGCTGGTGTTCCAGACCGCCGTCGCCGTGGTCTGCCTGGCCACCGGCTTCACCCAGCGCGAGCTCGCCCCCGTGCGAGTCGTGTTCCGCAACTTCAGTGACGCGGCGATCGAACGCTATTTGTTGGCAGAGCAGCCGTACGACTGCGCCGGCAGCGCCAAAAGCGAGGGCCTGGGCATCGCGCTGCTGGGCTCCATCGATAGCGACGATCCGACGGCGCTGGTGGGCCTGCCCCTGATCCGCACTGCCAACATGCTGCGGGCCGCTGGAATCGATCTGCTGTGAGCCGAGGCAAGCTCTACCTGGTTCCGGCACCGCTGGATTTCGGATGCGACACGCAAGCCGCCCTTCAAGAGGTGCTGCCGCTCGGCACGCTGCAAGCCGCCGCCGGCATCACCCATTGGATCTGCGAAAACGCGAAGTCGGCACGTGCCTATCTCAAGCGCATCGATGGCGTCGTGCCGCTCGCCGCACCGCTGCAGGCGCAGCAGATCCAGGAGTTGCCGCGCGAGGTCCACAAGAAGGGCGACCACGACCCAGGCCAGTTCGACGCGCGCCCGCTGCTCGCCGCGGCGCTGGCCGGCATCGATATCGGACTGCTGAGCGAGGCCGGCATGCCGGCAGTTGCCGACCCGGGGTCCTCCGTTGTGCGCGCCGCTCATGAGCTGGGCATCGCGGTGGCCCCCCTCACCGGGCCGGTATCGCTGCTGCTCGCGCTCGCGGCCAGCGGACTCAACGGCCAGAGTTTCGCCTTCGTCGGCTACCTGCCGCAGGAGGCCGAAGCCCGCGTGCAGCGCATCCGCGAGCTCGAATCGATCGCGTTGCGCACCGGCCAGACCCAGCTCTTCATCGAAACTCCTTACCGCAATGCAGCCCTGTTGCAAGCCTTGATGCAGACACTCCAGCACAACACACGACTCGCGGTGGCCCGCAGCCTGACGCTCGCGAGCGCCGACATCCGTAGCGAGACGGTGAAAGCCTGGCGCGCCAAGCCAACCGGCACCAACGAACGCATGCCCGCCGTGTTCGCGATCGGACGCTAGGCGTGTCTGCCACCGTCATGCAGCCGTCCGCGCGCACGCGCTGGGCCTCGCGCGCGCAGTTCTTCGCCTCGGGTTTCATCTTCGCCACGTGGGGCGTGCACATTCCGACAGTAAAAGCCCAATACGGCGTCACGGAGGCTGAACTCGGCCTGGCCATGCTCTCAGCGGGCGTGGGCGCCCTGCTTGGCCTCACGCAGGCGAGCCGGTGGATCGGCCGCTATGGCGCACGGACGACGGCTGGCTCCTGCGGCGCCGTCTACGCCCTGCTGCTCGCCGGCCTGCTGGTCATGCCGGGCTATGCCGCATTGCTGGGCTTGTTGGCGGCTTTCGGCATCGTCACCAGCGTATTCGACGTGGCGATCAATACCGAAGCCGCAGAACTCGAGCTGCGCAACGGGCGCCCGCTCATGAGCGGGATGCACGGCATGTTCAGCCTGGGCGGCATGGCCGGCGCGGTGACCGGCAGCGCGGCGCTGGCCGCGGGCATGGCCCCGCAGTCGCATCTGACGCTCGTCGCGAGCGCAATGGCCGTGGCGATCGTCTTTGCGGGCCAATGGATGCTGCCCCGCGAAGCCACCGCTTTCGCCGCCAACAACGAAGGCTTCCGCCTGCCCCGCGGCGCCCTCGTGATCCTCGGCGTGCTGGCCGCGCTGGGGCTGATCGCCGAAGGCGCGATCTACGACTGGAGCGTGCTCTATCTCAAGCAGGAGTTGGGCAGTCCGCAACAGCAGGCCGCCCTTGCCTACGCCAGCTTCTCGGCCGCCATGGCCGCGACGCGCTTCTGCGGCGACACGATGCGGGCGCGCTTCGCGCCCGCTGTGCTGCTGCGCACCAGCGCCCTGCTGGCGGCGGCCTCGATGACACTGGTCCTGCTGACCGATGCGCCGTGGCTGGCACTGGTCGGCTTCGCAGGCGTGGGGGCCGGATTCGCCAACGTGGTGCCGATCCTGTTCGCGGCCTCGGCGCGGGTGCCGGGCGTCGAGCCGGCGCGCGGCATCGCGGCGGTTTCTGCGGCGGCCTATCTGGGCTTCATGGCGGGACCGCCTGTGATCGGCTTCCTGGCCGAGGTCAGTTCGCTGACTGCGGCGCTCTATGTCGTGGTGGCCTTCGCCGTGGGGCTCGCAGCGTCGGCGCGCTGGGCCGATCCGGCCTGATCAGCGCAACGCCGGTGCGCTGCGCATCGCACGCACCGAAGCATCGCCGAGCGCCGCGCCGAACTTCTTGGCCAGCTTCTCGGCCACGTTCTCGCGGCGGGTGTAGTCGATGACTTCCTCGGCCTTGACGACCTCACGCGCGACGAAGTCGACATTGCCGAGTTGATCGGCCAGCCCGAGATCCACCGCCTGCTGACCGCTCCAGAACAGGCCGCTGAACAGGCCTGGCGTCCCGGTCTTCAGCCGCTCGCCCCGGCCCTTCTTGACCACGTCGACGAACTGCGCGTGGATCTGCTCGAGCATCTGCTGTGCATGCGCGCGCTGGGCATCGCTCATCGGGCTGAAAGGATCGAGGAAGCCCTTGTTCTCGCCGGCCGTGAGCAGCCTGCGCTCGACGCCGACCTTCTCCATCAGCCCCGTGAAGCCGAAGCCGTCCATCAGTACGCCAATGCTTCCGACAATGCTGGCCTTGTCGACGAAGACCTTGTCTGTCGCCGCGGCGATATAGTAGGCCGCCGAGGCGCAGGTCTCCTCGACCACCGCGTACACCGGCTTGTTGTGCTTGGCCCGCAGGCGGCGGATCTCGTCGTTGATGATGCCGGCCTGCACCGGGCTTCCGCCGGGCGAGTTGATCAGCAGCACGACACCCTTGGCGCCTTCGTCCTCGAAGGCGGCCTTCATCGCCGCGATAACGAACTCGGCGCTTGCATCGGCGCCATTGGCGATCTCGCCCTTGATCTCGACGACCGCGGTGTGCGCGGTGGTCTTGGCAGTGGTCGGCGCGCCGCGCGAGACTGCCATCCATACCAGAAAGATGAAGAAGGCCAGCCAGCTCAGCCGGACGAAAGTCTTCCAGCGGCGTGCGGCCTGCTGCTCGCGCAGGCTGGCGAAGGCGAGCTTCTCGAGCGTGGCGCGCTCCCAGCCGGGCTGCCGCGTCGGATCGTTCCTGGAACTGCTGTGCGCTGGCGTGGCGCGCTCGAAAGGCTCGAAACCTTCGGGTTCCGTGCGGTGGGGGTCGGTCATATCAGAAGGCCAGGGGTTGGAGGTTCCAGGCAGTATGCCAGTGCACCACGCCGTCCCGTTCGCTGAGGACGATCTTCACGAGCCCGCCGCGGCAAGGCCCGCCGGCGCATTCGCCTGTGTCCGGCTTGTAGACGGCGCCGTGGGTTGCGCATAGCAGCCATTGGCCGCTGTCGTCGAAGAAGCGGTCGGGCTGGAAGTCCAGCTCCATCGCCACGTGGCTGCAGCGGTTCAGGTAAGCATGCACCTGGCCTTTGTAGCGGACCGCGAAGGCCCGGCAGGTTTGACCGCCGTGAACCACGTCGAAGGGCACGGCACGACCGCCTTCGACCAGATCGGCCGCATTGCACAGGGGAATGCCTTCGCTCATTTCCCGATTTTCATGCGTTGTCGAGTAGCCATCGCGTGAGGCCGGACACCGAGTGCGCCACGTACAGGGGCTGCAGCGAATCGAAAGTATCAGACTCGTGCGCGCCGTAGCTCACGCCCACGCTCGCGCAGCCGGCATTGATCGCGAGCTGCAGGTCATGGGTGGTGTCGCCAATCATCAGGGTGCGCTCGGCCGGCACCTCCAGCTCCTCCATCAGTTCCAGCAGCATGCGCGGGTGCGGCTTGCCGAAGGTCTCGTCGGCCGTGCGCGAGGCGTCGAAGCGCTCGCGCAGCGCGACGGTGGCCAGGGCTTCGTTCAGCCCGCGCCTCGACTTGCCGGTGGCCACCGCCAGCTTGTGTCCCCGATCATGGAGCGCGTCGAGCATCGGCAGAACGCCGTCGAACAGCACGAGGTCGTCCTGGTGCTTGAGATAGTGGTACCGATAGCGCGAGCCGAGCTCCGGGTATTTCTCGCGGGGCACATCGGGCGCCGCGCGGGCCAGCGCCTCGGCGAGGCCCAGGCCGATCACCCAGGCGGCGTCGTTCTCGCTCGGCCTGGCGCCACCGACATCGACCACTGCGGCCTGGATGCAGCGCACGATGAGGCGGGTGGAGTCATAGAGGGTGCCATCCCAATCGAAGGCGATCAGGTCGAAGCGGCGCGGACGGATTTCAGTCATGGTCAGGGGGCGGGGCGGAAACGGCGAGCGTGTCGAGCGCGGGCTGAGGCATCAGCGCGCGCAGCTCGGGCGGCAGCTCTGCTTGCAGGGCCATGCGCTCGCCGCTCACGGGATGGGTGAACTGGAGCCGCCAGGCATGCAGGAACATGCGCTTGAGGCCGAGCTTGTGCAGCGCGCGGTTGCGCTCGAAGTCGCCATACTTGTCGTCTCCGGCAATTGCATGGCCTCCAGTGGCGAGATGGACGCGAATCTGGTGCGTGCGGCCTGTCTTGATGGTGACGGCGAGCAGGGAAAAGGCGGCCGGCTCGATCGGCAGCGAAACCCGGGCCAGCACCTTGACCAGTGTCACGGCACGCATGGCGTCAGGGTGGTCCTTGGCGACAACGCGCACGCGCCGCTCGCCCGGCTCCGAAGATCCCGGTCGGCTCGGCAGCAGATAGCGTGCGAGCGCTGCATCGAGCACCTTCTTGTTCGCCGGCCAGTGGCCCTCGACCAGCGCCAGGTAGGTCTTGCCGGTCTCGCGCTCGCGAAACTGGTCCTGCAGGCCTGTCAAGGCACTGCGTTTCTTGGCGACCAGCAGGATGCCCGAGGTCTCGCGGTCCAGCCGATGCACGAGTTCGAGGAAGCGGGCGGCCGGCCGCGCCGTACGGAGCTGCTCGATCACGCCGGAGCTCACCCCGCTTCCGCCGTGGACCGCCACGCCGGCCGGCTTGTCGATCGCAAGCAGCGCATCGTCCTCATACAACAAGGGGAATTCGCGCGCCGGCGGAGGCGGCGATCCGCCCTCCGCCTCAGCCCGTGCGGCCGTCCGCAACGGCGGCAGCCGCAGCACATCGCCGGCTGCCAGCCGGGTCTCGGCCTGCGCTCGCCCCTTGTTGATGCGCACCTCGCCTGACCGGATGATCCGATAGACATGGGTCTTGGGAACGCCCTTGAGCTCCCTGAAGAGGAAGTTGTCGAGTCTCTGACCCGCAAATTCACCATCGACCGTCAGAAAGCGAACTTCTGCTGCCGCGGGGCTTGGCTTCGCACCTATAATCTTTTTCACCAGCGCGGTCTTGTAAGTGCTTGATTAAACAGAAGTTTAGAGCACGGCCGACAGCGCTGCGAGGTCGATGCCGCTTGGGCGTTGAATCTGCAGGCCACGCGCAAACGTGCAAGGCGGCAGCCGCTCCATCCAAGCCAAGCCGACGCCCACGAAACACCGATACGGAATACCAGCCGGCAGGCAACAGGCTGCCGGCGGATCGAAGCGAGTCCCTTGTGTTGATGCTGTTGATTCAACTGTGCCTACGCTGGCTCATGCCGGCGCCTTCGGGCATTGAGTCATCGGTTGCGCCTGTTTCCACCGCGCCAGTTGCCATCGAAAACGTGGCAAGTCAACATCACATCGGGCTCGCGCCCATCCACGCGCCCCCACCCTTGCTGCGATTGAGCTGACGCTCAATTCAGGTGGCGCGCGCTCGCACGCCGCCGGCATCCGGGGTCAAGCGGCAATTCCTCCTTCGTTTCGCGAAGCGTCGTCCGTGCATCGTGGGTCCGTCATGGACCGGTGAGAACGACAGAAACGACAAAAGGAAACGCATCATGAAGCGGATGCTGATCAACGCCACGCAGGCAGAAGAACGCCGCCTGGCAATCGTCGACGGGCAGAAGCTCCTCGACTACGAAATCGAGATCGAAGGGCGCGAGCAGCGCAAGGGCAACATCTACAAGGCGGTCGTGACGCGCGTCGAACCGTCGCTGGAGGCTTGCTTCGTGGACTACGGCGAGGACCGGCACGGCTTCCTCCCGTTCAAGGAAATTTCCAAGCAGTACTTCGCCGAGGGCGTGTCTGCCAGCCAGGCGCGCATTCAGGACGCGATCAAGGAAGGCCAGGAACTGGTGGTCCAGGTCGAGAAGGAAGAGCGGGGCAACAAGGGCGCGGCCCTGACCACCTTCATCTCGCTGGCAGGACGCTACGTGGTGCTGATGCCGAACAACCCGCGCGGCGGCGGCGTCAGCCGGCGTATCGAGGGCGACGACCGCGCCGAACTCAAGGAGGCGATGGACCAGCTCGAATACCCCAAGGGCATGAGCATCATCGCGCGCACCGCAGGCATCGGCCGCTCCGCCCCCGAGCTGCAGTGGGACCTGAACTACCTGCTGAAGCTGTGGGCCGCGATCGACGGCGCCGCCAAGGGCGGCAAGGGCGCCTTCCTGATCTATCAGGAGTCGTCGCTGGTGATCCGGGCAATCCGCGACTACTTCAACCACGACATCGGCGACATCCTGATCGACACCGACGACATCTACGACCAGGCGCAGCAGTTCATGGCGCACGTGATGCCGGAGCATGCGCAGCGCGTGAAGCGCTACCGCGACGATGCCGCCCTGTTCAGCCGCTTCCAGATCGAGCACCAGATCGAGTCCGCCTACGCCCGCACCGTGCAGCTGCCCAGCGGCGGTGCGATCGTGATCGACCACACCGAGGCGCTGGTCTCGGTGGACGTGAACTCGGCGCGGGCCATCAAGGGCGGCGACATCGAGGAGACGGCCACGCGCACCAACCTCGAGGCCGCCGACGAAGTGGCGCGCCAGATGCGCCTGCGCGACCTGGGCGGCCTGATCGTCATCGACTTCATCGACATGGACGAGTCGAAGAACCGCCGCGAGGTCGAAAGCCGCCTGCGCGATGCGCTGCGCCAGGACCGCGCGCGCGTGCAATTCGGCTCGATCAGCAAATTCGGCCTGATGGAAATGAGCCGTCAGCGCCTCAAGCCTGCCCTCTCCGAAGGCTCCTCGATCCCTTGCCCCCGCTGCGGCGGCTCGGGCCACATCCGCGACACCGAATCGAGCGCGCTGCAGATCCTGCGCATCATTCAGGAAGAGTCGATGAAGGACAACACGGCCGCCGTGCATGTGCAGGTGCCGGTGGAGGTCGCCTCCTTCCTGCTCAACGAAAAGCGCCCGGAAATCGCCAAGATCGAGCTCAAGCAGCGCGTCACCGTGCTGATGGTGCCCAACAAGACGCTGGAGACGCCCAACTACAAGCTGGAGCGGCTGAAGCACGACGATCCGCGCCTGGACCACATCGAGGCCAGCTACAAGATGGCCGACGAAATCGAGGATCCGACCTCGGTCACGCGGCGCTCGCAGGAGCCTACCAACCGTCAAACTCCGGTGATCAAGGGCGTGCTGCCCGACGCGCCGGCGCCGGTGGTGGCGCCCAAGCCCGAAGCGGTGCAGCCGCCCGCGGCAGCGCCCGCGCCCGTGGCCCCGCAACCGGCGGCCGCCCCGGAACCGGCAGAAGCCGGCTTCTTCGGCTGGGTCAAGCGACTGTTCGGCGCGCCTCCTGCACCGGCGCCAGCCCCGGCGGTCATTCCTGTAGAAGCGCCCAAGCCGCGCCGTGAAGGCCGCAGCGCCCGCGACGGCGAACCGCGCACCGCGCGAGAAGGCGAGCCGCGCCGCGGCGGACGCGGCGAAGGTCGAGGCGGCGAAGGTCGAGGCGGTGAACGCCGCGGCGGGCGCACTGGCGAGCGCCGTGAAGGCGAGCGTCGCGAAGGACGCGAAGCACGCGGCGAGGCGCGCAACGACGCTCCGATCCGCGAGCCGCGCGAGGCACGCGCACCGCGCGACGGCGAGCGGCGTGGCCGTGGCGAGCGGCGCGACAACGAGCCACGCCAGGCCCCGGCCGAAGCCGACATCCAGCTCGACGCCCAAGCGCTTGCCCCGAACGGCCCGGCGACGGACGACGGAGCGCCGCAGGCAGAACGTGCGCCACGCGGACGCGGCGAGCGGCGGGAACGCGGCGAACGCAGCGCTGATACCGTGCGCGATTCCGCCAACGATGCAGCCCAGCCGGATGCCGAGCGCGCCGCACGCGGTGGCCGCGAGGAACGCGCCCCCCGTGGCGAGCGCGGCGAAGGCCGGCGGGAACGCCGAGGCGACGGGGCTCCGCGCACGACCGAAGCTGCTCCGGCCGCCGAGACTTCCCTGGCCACCGGCAGCGACGCCGCTGAAACAGTGACCGGCGATGGTGCACCGCGCCGCGAGGGTGACGAACGCCGCAGCCGCTCGCGTGACCGCTATGGCCGTGATCGTCGCGAACGCGGCCCGCGCGAAGAAGCCGATACCGGCGCGGCGGCGCTGCCGCTCGAAGCAGCCGACGCGAGCGGCGCAGCCGACCTCGATCGCCTGCCCAAGGCGCCCGAGAGACCATCGGCGCCCATCGCGCCCGCTGCCCGCGTCGCACCTATCGCGCCCATCGCGCCCATCGCGCCCATAGTCGTCGACCGGCCGGCCGTGCGCACTCGCGCGCTGCCGAAGGTCCAGCCCTTTGAGCTGCCGACGGACGAGCTCGCGCAGATCGCCGAAGGCTCGGGCCTCCAGTGGGTGAACTCGAACGCCGAACGCGTTGCCGAGGTTCGCGCTGCGATCGCGGCGGAACCTCGGCCGGTGCATGTGCCGCGCGAACGGCCGCCTGCCGTCGTGCAGGACGAAGGGCCGCTGATCCTCGTTGAAACGCGACGCGATCTCGGCAACATGGTGCTGCCGTTCGAGCAGCCTGTCCGCGAACCTGGCGCAGGCCAGTAAGGGCTTGCGCAGGCGAATCGCCTGCCTCCTTCCATCGGTACCGCCGACGGTGCCTCAAGGCCGCGCCAGAAATGGCGCGGCCTTTTTCGTGCGCGAGCCTGCCGCCATGGGGCGCCGCCTGCCCCTGGGAAGCATTTGCAGGTGTTGTCCTACGTGCGCCGGTGTAATTCCTTCTTGTTCAGAACGGCATACTCTATGCATGCTGCAGCGCAACAGCACAAACCCGGCAAGAAATCATTAACTACGTCACAAAAACGGCGAGCGGCGTCTGCAAACAACACACAAACGTCAATGCGCGTTAACATCTTGTCATACAAAAGAACTACACTTCATGCTTGATGTTGCATCGCGTCAAGGCTTCGCCGAAGCTCTTTGGTAGAGGGTGAAGCTGACGTCGTCTGACAAGCGATGTACGTCTTTTGTTCACAAGACAAACGGCTCATCTTGTGTTCAAATTCTTGCGAATAGTAGTAAAGCGTTACAGCTGCCGCGCTCTGGCTTGAGGCAGCACATACCCGTCACCGGGGGAATATTCAATGTTTCGTTCCGACTCAACCGCACACGGCAACGTGGTTCGACGCTACACCCCCGGGGGCGGCGGCCCCTCGGCGTCTCCCATCTACGTGCAACCGCGCAGGCTCGGCCTGCTGGAGCGCGCTGCGAAGCGCAGCATCGACATCGTGGGTGCGCTGACCTTCTTCATTCTCTTCGGCCCCCTCTATCTGCTGGTGGCGCTCTGCGTGGGCATCAGCATGGGACGTCCCGTGCACTTCTGGCAGCACCGTCTTGGGGAGAACGGCCAGCGCTTCCGCTTCTACAAGTTCCGTTCGATGGTGCGCGATTCCGAGCACGTGCTCGACGAGTTCCTGAGCCGCAACGACATGGCGCGCACCGAATGGGACACCTTCCAGAAGCTGGAGAAGGACCCGCGCATTACGCCGATCGGCCAGTTCATCCGCAAGTTGAGCCTCGACGAGTTGCCGCAGTTCTGGAATGTGCTCAAGGGTGACATGAGCCTGGTCGGCCCGCGTCCCTGCATGGAACGCCAACGCAGCCTCTACGGCAAGGGCTGGGAGCACTACTGCGCGATGCGCCCCGGCATCACTGGCCTGTGGCAGGTCAGCGGCCGCAACCGGCTGTCGTATGCCCGACGCGTCGAGCTCGACGTGGAGTACGTCAGCAACTGGTCGCTCTGGCTCGACATCAAGATCCTGCTGAAGACGGTGCGCACCGTGATCACCGGCGACGGGTCGAGGTAAGCATGATTCGACCCATCGTTCTCTGCGGCGGCAGCGGCACGCGGCTATGGCCGCTCTCGCGCAAGACGCTACCCAAGCAGTTCGTCCCTCTGATCGACAACAAGAACCTGCTGGTGCTCACGCTGGAACGCCTGCGGCTGCTGAACCCCGAGGTGACCTGCGTCGCAGCCGAAGAGCACCGCTTCCTGGTGCAGGAAAGCATCGAGGCGGCAGACGTGAGCGGTCAGCAGTTGCTCGAGCCGGTGGCGCGCAACACGGCGGCCGCAATGGCGGCGGTCGCCCTTCTGTCCGAGCCCGACCAGTTGCTGCTGTTCGCGCCGGCCGACCATCACATTCCCGATGCCGAGCGCTTCGTGGCGACGATCCGCAAGGGCGTGCCCGCCGCCCTCGCCGGCCATCTCGTGACCTTCGGCGTCGAGCCCAGCTTCCCGAGCACGGCCTACGGCTATATCCGGCAAGGCGAGCCGCTCGAGGCATCGCTGGGCGATGAGGCCGGCCATGCGGTGGCCGCTTTCGTCGAGAAGCCGGCCGCCGCACACGCCGAGCAGTTGCTGCTCGCGGGCGGCCATCTCTGGAACGCAGGCATCCTGCTGGTCCAGGCCCGGGTACTGATCGCAGCGCTGCAGCAGCATGCACCCGACATCCTCCAGAGTTGCCGTGAGGCCACCACAACCGTGGAAATCGACGGCGACTTCCTTCGAATGGACGCCGCTGCCTTCGGCCGCTGCCGCAGCCAGAGCATCGACTACGCCGTGCTCGAGAAATGCGAGAAGGTTGCCGTCCTGCCATTCCAGGGCCGCTGGAGCGATGTCGGGAGCTGGAACGCGGTCGCCGAGCTGCACGAGGCCGACGACAACGGCAACCGGATCAGCGGCCAGGGCTTTGCCATGGGCGCGCACAACACCTTCATCTACGCACCGAACCGTCCTGTCGTGGCGTTGGGCACCAAAGACCTGCTGGTGGTGGACACGCCTGATGCATTGTTGGTCGCGCACGCGGAATTCGCTGAACAGGTCAAGGACGCGGTCGCATTGCTGACCACCCAGGGCCACAGCCAGGCCACGCGCCACCGCCGCATCCCGCGCCCCTGGGGCGCCTATGACAGCGTGGACGATGGCGAACGTTTCGCCGTCAAGCGCCTCACGGTGAAGCCCGGCGCGCGCCTGGCCCTGCGCATGCACCACCACCGCGCGGAGCACTGGGTGGTCGTGAAGGGCACGGCCCGCGTGCTGTGCAACGGCGAGGTGTGCCTGGTCAAGGAAGACGAATCGATCTACATCCCCGTTGGGGCCAAGTACCGGCTCGAGAACGCAGGCAAGACCATGCTCGAAGTGATCGAAGTCCAGACCGGTGGCTATCTCGGCGAGGACGACATCGTCCGCTTCGATGACGCACCCGCCGCCGTCGTCCTCGGCAAAGGCAAGAAGCTGGCCTGAGCGGTCCTTCTCCGGGCGTTCCGGTTTCACCAATCCTGCGCGGAAAGTCAACATTCCATGAGCCAGTTCCAGAAGCGAATTTTCGTGGCGGGCCACCGCGGCATGGTCGGCAGCGCCATCGTGCGCTGCCTGGTCGAGCGGGGCTACAGCAACATCATCAGCCGCAGCCGTGCCGAGCTGGACCTGACCGACCAGGCCCAGGTGCGGGCGTTCTTCGCCGAGGAGAAGCCGCAGGAGGTCTACGTGGCCGCAGCCAAGGTGGGCGGCATCCATGCCAACAACAGCTATCCGGCCGAGTTCATCTACTCGAACCTGATGGTCGAGGCGAACGTGATCCACGAGGCGTGGCGCAACGGCGTGAGCAAGCTGCTCTTCCTCGGCTCGAGCTGCATCTACCCCCGGCTGGCGGCGCAGCCGATGGCCGAGGACGCGTTGCTGACTGGCAAGCTGGAGCCGACCAACGAACCCTATGCGATCGCCAAGATCGCGGGCATCAAGCTGTGCGAGAGCTACAACCGCCAGTACGGCTGCGATTTCCGCAGCGTGATGCCGACCAACCTCTACGGTCCGGGCGACAACTACCACCCCGAGAACAGCCACGTGCTGCCGGCGATGATCAGGCGCTTCCACGAAGCCAAGCTGGCCGATGCGCCGGCGGTGGTCATCTGGGGCACCGGCTCTCCGAAGCGTGAGTTCCTCTACGTCGACGACATGGCCCGCGCCTGCGTGCACGTGATGGACCTGCCGCGCGAAACCTACGCGGCGTGCACCGAGGTCACCACCAGCCACATCAACGTCGGCACCGGTGAAGACCTGTCGATCGCGGAACTCGCCAGCCTGGTGAGCGAGGTGGTGGGCTACCAGGGCGAGATCCGCTACGACACCAGCAAGCCCGACGGCGCGCCGCGCAAGCTGCTCGACATCTCGCGCATTCGCGAGCTCGGCTGGACGCCCGAGGTATCCTTGCGCGACGGCGTGACGCGCGCCTACGAAGACTTCCGCAGCGAAGAGCTCGTTCCTTCCTGAGGTGCCCCTTTCCTGTCCTGCATGAACGCTTCCTCGCTCTCCCTCATTCCGCCCGGCACGGGCGGCGTGCGAGACTACGCGTCCGTGGTCGGCCATCCGCTCCACGCACCGCTGATGGAGTTGAAACACGACACCGACACCGCATCGCTCTCGGGTGACTTCGTGCTGCTGCACTTCAGCGGCTACGGCTTCGAGAAGCGCGGCATTCCCTTGTGGCTGGTCCGCCGGATCCGCAGCCTGCGCGCGCAGTTCAAGGCGGTCGGCGTGGTCTTCCATGAGCTCTTCGCGACCGGACCGCCGTGGGGCTCGGCCTTCTGGCTCAGCGGCATTCAGCGGCGCATCGCACGCGAGTTGCTGCTTCAGGCCGACTTCTGGCTGACGAACCGCGAGGATGCCGCGCGCTGGCTGCTGGCTCAATCGAAGGCTGCGCCGCACCGGGTGCTCCCCGTGTTCTCGAATGTCGGGGAGCTCGACGTGATCGACACCGAGCGGCAGCGCCGGCTGGTCGTGTTCGGCAGCGCCGGCATCCGTGCCCAGGTCTACGACTGGTCCGACGGAGAGATCTTCCGCAGTGCGAAGCGCAACGGCCTCGAGGTCCACGACATCGGCCCGGCCATGCCCGAAGGGCCGGTCGCGCAGCGCATGGTCCACGAAGGCGTGGTGGTGCACGGCAAGCTGCCGGCCGAACAGGTGAGCGCGGCCTTGTCCGGCGCGGAATTCGGCGCACTGGCCTATCCACCGGACTATGTGTCCAAGAGCGGCATCTTCGCTGCCTATTGCGCGCACGCGGTCTGCCCCATCCTGCTGTCGAAGGATTACGGCGAGCATGACGGCCTGACCGCCAACGTCCACTACGTACGCGGGTTCGGCGCGCTCGATGCCACCACCGATGCACGCAGCGTGGGCGGCGAGGCGCACAGGTGGTACAAGCCCCATCGCATCGACGCGCACGTGGCGGCACTGCGCACGCTCGCGAGCGAGGCATACCGATGAGCGCCATTGCACCTACCACGGCCGTGCAGGCGCCCAGCCGGGCGGTGTCGCTCAGCCGCGCAGGCAAGCTTTTCCTCGCCGTCTTCCTGATCGTCGTGTTCGAGGGCTCGGTCCGTAAATGGGTGTCCTCTGCGTCCACCCTGCCCTTGATCCTGCTGCGCGACATGCTGGCGCTGATGCTGGTGGTCTACGCCTGGCGACACGGGCACCTGAGGCGGCACAGAAAGATCACTGCCGCCATGATGGCCTGGACCTGCCTGGTGGTTGGCTGGGGGCTGCTGCAGCTGGTCGCTGGCCAGAGCACGCCCGTGGTGTTCGTGATCGGGCTGCGCTTCTGGCTGCTCTACATCTGGTTCGCGGTGGCCGCGGCGGCGGCGATGAACGAAGCGGACTACCGCGTCGCCATCAAGGCAGCCGCCTGGATCATGCTGCTGCTGGCACCGCTGGCGGTGCTGCAGCACTACTCGCCGCCGGGCGCGCGCATCAACACCCAGATCGACGGCGACGAGGAAAGCGTGTTCGTCGCGGTCGTCGGGGTGGTCCGCACCACCGGGACCTTCAGCTTCACCTCGGGCTATGCCACCTACCTCACCATGGTGGCGCCGCTGGTGTTCGGCATCCTGGCCGCACGCAAGCGCAACCAGTTCCAGTTCCTGTTCGCGCTCGCGGTGTTCGGGGCCTTCGCCACCGGCGCACTGGTGAGCGGGTCCAGAACCGCAGCGATCTCCTCAGCGGGGATGCTCGGCGCCTTCCTGGTCGGCCGCCTGCTTTTCTCGAAGGCGCGCAACAAGGTGGGCGCAGCCGCCGCCGTGTTGGTGATCGGCCTGCTGACCGCCATCTTCGCCTATGTATTCCGCGACGCCATCGGCGTCACTCAGACCCGTTTCGAGCAGGCGTCGGCGGCAGAAAACTTCACCGAACGGGTGCTCACGGTGCTGTTCGGCGAGCCCTGGGTGCTCGACCTCGTCACCTGGCTCGGCTACGGCGTGGGCTTCGGCTCCAATCTCGCCACCTACGTGCGTACCGGCTCTGCCGATGTCTTCGCGCTCGCGGAGGCCGAAGGCGGCCGCATCCTGATGGAAGGCGGACTGCTGGGCTTCGCGTACATCGGGATCAAGTACCTGGTGCTGACGCTGGGCGTGATCCGCAGCCTGAAGATATCGATCAGCACCAACTCCCCCTATCCGCTTCTCGTGTGGCTGACGACCGCGCTGGCGGTGGTCAGCTGGCCTGCCCTCGGGCAGCTGACCGCCAACGCCCTGCTCGGGCTCATGTTCGCCTACGCTCTCCTGCTATTCCGGTATCCGAGGCTCGAGATCTTCCCGCCGCGCGCCTCGCGATCGTGAGACTGCTGCATCTGGTCCCCTCCGTCGATCCCCAGGGCGGAGGCGTCATCGAGGGAGTGCGGCGCCTTCACGACGCGCTGACCGCTTTGGGTCACAGCGGCGACGTGGTGAGCCTGGACAGCCCCGATGCCGCCTGCGTGAGCGCCTACCCCGGCACGGTGGTCGCGACCGGCCCTTCGGTCTCCAGCTACGGCTACAACGAGCGCCTGCTGCCCTGGTTGAAGGCACATGCCGGCAGCTATGACGCCGTTATCGTCAACGGGCTCTGGCAGTACGTGGGCTTCGCGGCCCGGCGTGCGCTGCACGGCTCGGGCACGCCCTACTTCGTGTACAGCCACGGCATGCTGGACCCGTGGTTCAAGCGCCGCTATCCGCTCAAGCACCTGAAGAAGTGGCTCTACTGGCCCTGGGGCGAGTACCGCGTGCTGCGCGACGCATCCGCCGTGGTCTTCACCTGCGAGGAGGAGCGGTTGCTGGCCCGGCAATCGTTCTGGCTCTATCGCTGCCGCGAGGTGGTGGGCTCCTACGGCACCAGTACGCCGCCACGGGATGCAGAGCGCCTGTCGGAGGTCTTCCTCTCGTCCTTCCCCGAGCTGCGGAACAAGCGCCTTCTGCTCTTTCTCGGCCGCATCCACGAGAAGAAGGGATGCGACCTGCTGATCGAGGCTTTCGCGCAGGTGGCGGCAAGGGCGCCCGACGTCCATCTCGTGATGGCGGGGCCCGGCGACGATGCCCTCACGCGGCAACTTCAAGCCCGTGCGCGCAGCCTGGGGGTCGCCGCGCGCATCAGCTGGCCCGGCATGCTGTCGGGCGATCTCAAGTGGGGCGCCTTTCATGCATGCGAAGTCTTCTGCCTGCCCTCTCACCAGGAGAACTTCGGCATCGCGGTGGTCGAGGCCATGGCCTGCAGCCGGCCGGTGCTGATCAGCGACAAGGTCAACATCTGGCGCGAAATCGACGCGGACCAGGCCGGTTTCGTCGAGTCCGACACGCTGGAAGGCACGACCGCCCTGCTGCAACGCTGGCTGGCCGCGACGCCGGCCGAGCTGGACGCGATGCGCGCCGCCGCGCTGCGCTCCTTCGAGCAGCGCTTTCGCATGGAGCAGGTTGCTTCGACGCTGGTGGACATCATCCGCACGCACGCTCCGCATATCTCCTGAGGGCCCAACGCGCCCCTTCCATAGCGTCAACAGGCCCTCATGAAGCTGCTCGTCTACGGCATCAATTTCGCACCGGAACTGACCGGCATCGGCAAGTACACCGGGGAGATGGTGGCTTGGCTCGCGGCGCGCGGCCACGAAGTGCGGGTGGTGACCGCTCCGCCCTACTACCCCGACTGGCAAGTGCGGGCGGGCCACCACGCCGGGCGCTACGTCCGGCACGAATGGCAGGGCGCCCAGGTCTTTCGCACGCCGTTGTGGGTGCCGCGCAAGGTGACGGGTGCGAAGCGCTTGCTGCACCTGGCAAGCTTCGCCGCCAGCAGCGTGCCGGCCCTGCTCGCCCAATGGCACTGGAAGCCGGACGTGGTGTGGGTCACGGAGCCGCCGATGTTCTGCACGCCGGCGGCCCTGGCTTTTGCACGCCTGCGCTCGGCCAGGTCCTGGCTGCACATCCAGGACTACGAGGTGGACGCCGCCTTCGAGCTCGGGCTGCTCAAGGGCGCGCGCACGCGCGCCTTCGTGGCGGCGGCCGAACGCTGGCTGATGCGCCGCTTCGACCGCGTCTCGACCATCTCGCAACGCATGCTCGAGCGCGCACGCAGCAAGGGCACCGAGGACGCGCGGCTGGTCTCGCTGCCCAACTGGGCCGACGTCTCGGCGATCCAGCCGCTGCAAGGCGTGAGCCCCTACCGCGCCGAACTCGGCATTCGCCCCGACGCGGTGGTGGCGCTCTACTCGGGCAACATGGGCGCCAAGCAGGGCCTGGAGCTGCTGGCCGACATGGCCTTGATGCTCAAGGACCAGCCCGGCCTGGAGTTCGTCTTCTGCGGCAACGGCGCCGGTCGCGCCGCGCTGATGAAACGCTGCGAGTCGCTCGCCAACGTGCGCTTCCTCGACCTGCAGCCGGTCGAGCGGCTCGGCGACTTTCTCGGCCTGGCCGACATCCATTTGCTGCCCCAGCGTGCCGATGCGGCGGACCTGGTGATGCCCTCCAAGCTGACCGGCATGCTCAGCAGCGGCAGGCCGGTTGTCGCCGGTGCACGCCCCGAGACCGAGCTCGGCAAGGTGACGGCCGAATGCGGGATCGCCGTGCCGCCGGACGACGTCAGGTCCTTTGCAGACGCTGTGCTGGCGCTGGCATCGCAGCCCGAACGCCGGCGCGAGCTGGGGCTGAAGGCGCGTGCCGTGGCCGAAGCGCGCTTCGACCGCGATGCCGTGCTGGCGCAGTTCGAGCGCGACCTGCTGGCCTGCGTTGCGAAGCGCTGAGAGGAGCGCCCGCTCCAAAAAAAGAACCGGGCCTCGGCCCGGTTCTTTTTTGCTCACTGCTCTTCGGGCAGGATGCTCTCGTAGTTGTAGCTGGTGTAGCGATAGCGCCCGTACTTGTAGGGTGCGAAGGTGCGCCGGCCCAGGTCCATCGCATTGAGCAGCACGCCCGTGGCGGCCTTGCCGCTCATGGCGAGCCGTCGGGTGCTTTCCTTCAGCTCACCCATGGTCGACTGGTCGGCGCGCGCCACCAGCAGCACCGTGCCCACGTGGGCCGCCACGGTGGACGTGTCGGCAGCCACCAGCACCGGCGGCGTGTCGATGACGACGAGGTCGTACTGCTCGGACAGGCGCTCCAGCATGGTCTTGAACGAGTCCGACACCAGCAGCTCCGCCGGGTTCGGCGGCAGTTGGCCCGTGGCAAGGAAGTCGAGGTTGGGCACGACCTGGCGGTGCACGGTCTGCTGCACCGTCAGGCTGCCGGCGATCAGCTCGGACAAGCCGCCGTGGCGCTGCAGGCCGAAGTACTGGTGCGTGTGGCCGCGGCGCAGGTCGGCGTCGATCAGCAGCGTGCGCTTGCCGGCCGCGGCCATGAGGGCGGCGAAGTTGGCCGTCACGAAGCTCTTGCCGACACCAGGCGTGGGGCCGCTGATCAGCACCCGGTTGTTGGGTGACTCCAGCATCGCGAACTGCATCGCGGTGCGCAGGCTGCGCAGGCTCTCGACTGCCGGGTCGTCTGGGTTCTCGATCGCCAGCAGGCGCACGCCGGTGGCGCCACTGAGCCGGCGCTTGGCAATGGCAGCCTGCGAGGGGCTCAGCGGAATGGTCGAGAAGACGGGCAGGCCGGTGTCGGCTTCGACCTCGTGCGGATCGCGCAGCCGCTGCTCGACGAAGGAGCTGCGGATGAAGGCCGCGACGATGCCGAGGAACAACCCGAGCGCCAGCGCGGCGGCCATGATCACCTTGCGGTTCGGCTTGACGGGCTGCGTGGGCACCACCGCCTCGTCCAGCACGCGCACGTTGCCGACCTTGCCCTCCTTCACCAGGCGCAGTTGCAGCGCATTGTTGAGCAGCGACTGGTAGAGCTCGGTGTTCACCTTGACGTCGCGCTCCATGCGCACCGCCTCCTGCTGGATCGCCGGCAGGCCCTTGATGCGTTCCTGAATGCTGCCCATGTCGGATTTCAGCGCAGCAATCTGGGTGTCCAGCGTCTGCACCGCGGGGTGCGCGGAAGTGAAGCGCGACTCCAGCTCGCGCCGGCGCTGCTGGGCATCCAGCAGCTTGGTCTGCCGGTCGACCGACTGGCCCAGGATCAGCGCGGCTTCCTCGCTGAAGGCCACCGTGCCCTTCTGGTTGCGGTAGCGGTTGTAGACCTCCTCCGAAGCCTCCAGCTGCTTCTTGAACAGGGGCAGCTGGACGTCGAGGAAGGCCAGGGTCTTCTGCGCCTCCGCGGCCTTGCGTTCGACGTTCTGCTGGACGTACTGGTCGCCCACGGCATTGAGCACGCGCGTCAGCTTGAAGGGGTCGGTGTCCTGCAGCGATACGTTGACGATGCCGGAGTTCTTGCCACGCTCCTGGAGGACAAGGCTGGACTGCAATCCGATCGTGGTCGGCAGCTTCGCGTAGCGGTACAGGTTGAACAGCGCGCCCGGCTTGCCGGCCAGTTGGTCGACGTGCAGCGTGATCGGGCCCTCCGGCGTGTCGGCCTTCAGTGTCGTGCCGACGGTGCCCTTGAGCTGCTGCATGCCTGGGTAGTCCAGGGTGTACTGATTGTTCGCTGCGGCAGTCACGGTGAACAGGCCGCCTTCCATGATGGTCGGCACGTCGAACTGCGAGACGAGGATGCGCTCGGTCCCGGACACATAGCCCTCCAGCCAGAGGAAGCCCGGGTCAGACAGGCCGTTGGCGCGGCGCGCCAGCCAGCCGCCGATGTAGGGCACATAGCGCGGCCCGGAGGAGATGTACAGCTTCGTGGCCTCGACCGCCTGGCCCGCGATCATGCGCGAGCGGATGATCTCGATCTCGGCGCTTGCAGGCGTCTTCACGTCGATCAGGCCACCCGCCTCGGCCAGGATGCCCTTGCCACCGGGCTCCGTGTCCTCGACCTGGATCACCATGTTGGATTCGTACACCGGGCGCTCGAGGAAGGCGTAGCTCGCGCCGATGACGAACACGACGAGCGTGATCGCCGCGATCAGCCACTTGTTCGAGACCAGGACCTCGATGTAGCGCCCGAGGTCGAGGTCTTCCTCGTCCGCCGCGCTCGGAGGGGAGGGATTCGTTTTGGTAATGATTGAGGAAGTCATCAACTGGATACTCTTGAGATGCGTTGGGCCCACTGCCTGGCGCCGGATTCGATGAGCTGGAGCGAATGCTCGAAGATGCTGCGATCCTCGCGGTAAGGATCAGGCACATCCTCGTCGCTGAACTCGCAGAGACGGAACACCTTGCCGGCAGCGAAGAGATAGCGCTCCTGGACCGCACGGCGTTGCTCGCGGTCCATCACCAGGATCAGGTCGGCGCGCTGGCACAGCTCCAGGCTGAGCTGCTGCGCCCGGTGCCCGCCGATATCGATGCCGCGCGCGTCCAGCAATTCGCGCGCGGTCGGGTCCGCAGGCTTGCCTACCAGCGCCTGCAGCCCGGCCGAACCGACCTTCACGTCGGGCAGATCGGCCGCCATCACGGCTTCCGCCATCGGACTGCGGCAGATGTTGCCCGTGCACACGACGAGGACGTTCTGGATGGCCACTATCTGCCGCTCCCGGTGGTGCTGCGCGAGCCCAGATCGCGATAGGAGGTCGCGGTCGTGGCTGTCGGAAGGATCAGGCTCAGCACGCGGTTCCACTGGACCAGCGGCACCGGATCGACGTAGACCACGTCCTTGGGCCTGAGGGCGAAGCCGTCCGCCATGGCGATCGCCGTTGGCGTGCGGGCGTCGAGGTGGAAGATCGACAGGCCATTGGTCTCGTTGCGAATCACGTAGATCTGGCGCGGATTGGCGGTCCCGAGGTTGACGCCGCCGACTTCGGTCAGCGCGTCGTTGAGGCTGAGCCGGCCGTTGCGCATCATCACGCCGGTCTGCACGTTCACCTCACCCATGACGGTGACCTTGCGTTCATCACGGCTGCGCACCATCACCAGGTCGCCCGACCGCAGCGGAATGCTGGTCGGAGCGATGCCGGCCTCGGCCATGGACATCAGGTCGAGGGTGACGGTCTTGCCGTCGCGCGTCAGGGTCACCGCAGAGCGGTCGCCGTTCCCCGAGAACCCGCCCGCGCGGTTGATCGCCTCGGCCAGGGTCATGGGAATGTCGGTGAAAATCTGCAGGCCGGGCGTGCGGACCTCACCTTCGATATAGGCCCGCTTGCTGCGGAAGGCATTCACGCGCACGCTGAGCTGCGGGTTCTTGAACACCCGCGACAGCCTGTTGATGAGCGTTTGCTCCAGCTCCTGGACCGTCATGCCCTCGGCCTTGATCTGGCCCACGTAGGGGAAGCTCATGTGGCCCGTGTTGGACACGATGAAGCCGGGCGCCGGCGACACGCTCGCCTGATCGGCCACCGTGGTCGCAGGGATTCCGCTGAACACGATCTCCGGGTGGTCATAGACCACGATGCTCACCACGTCGCCGGGACCGATCTTGTAGACCGGGGGCTCACCCACCAGCGCCCGCACTTCGGGCGGCACGTTGTTGCCGACAGCGGCGCGCTGTGCCTGGATCAGCTGGGGTGTGATCTCGGTGATGGCGCCGGGCGGTGGCGGATCGATCTCCGCGGTTGAAAAGCCCGAAGGCGAAACAGCCTGGGCACCATCGTTGCCCGCCGAGCGAAAGCCGGGCGCCAGCGGCGCGCAAGCCTGTAACAGCAGCCCAGCCGAGGCGAACAAAGTGGCAAGTAGTAGGAAACGTTTCAAACCCAACTCCGCGTCAAGACCCTGAATGAATACTTTTGCAAACAGTTACGACTGTACATCAGCAACGCGCTAGGCTCAAATTCTTTCTTGGCCTAGAGCGTCCGGCAGGTTAAACGGCTGCGGCGCCGGATGGGGTAAGCAAGCTCCTACACGGCGCAATTTCAAGCGGGAATTAGTTCTCCAGCTATCAAAAAGATAGCGGAAAAATTTACCGGACTCAGCCGATCAGGGGGTTTCGATTTGCGCAGCACGCTTCCAGGCAGCAGATGCCTGGTCGGCGTCGTCACGAGCTTCGGCGAGTTCTGCCAGGGCCTGCCAGGCACGTCGGTGCAAAGCGGGATCTTGTAACGCCAGGCCCGCATGGGTGAGCAGTTGTTGCGCTTTGCCCCAGAGCTGGCGTTTCATGCAGGCCATGCCGGCGAGGTACTGCAGATTGGCATCGCGCGGGTTGTTCCGCTGTGCCGCCTCGATGCGCGCCAGCCAGTCGGCATCGACCGAGTCGAGACCGGCTTCCAGCGCTCGCACCAGCTTCACGCGCAAGGACTCGTTCAGGCTGCGAGGCTGCTCGACCATGCGCTCCCAGATCGGCAGCAGCCAGGCGCGCGCGAGCGTGAGGTCGCCGCGCAGCGCCACCATGCGCTGCGCCGCATGGATCGCGACTTCAGGCATCTCGCGCTCCCCACCCTCGAGCTCGTTCCACGCCCGCAGCAACTGCGTGGGGTCGTGCGCGCCCGAGAGCAGCTCCGTCGCCAGGCCGCGCACGATGCTCTGCGCGGCGGCATCGGAGAAGGCGCGATGCTTGGCCAGAAGACGCGCGGTCTCGAGCGCTTCCTGCGTGCGCCCGTCCTGGCGCGCCGCCTTGAGCCGCAGGCGCAGGGCGAGCGTGCGGCGCTGCGCACCCTGCGGAAGTTCCTCCAGCCGGGCCAGCGCGGCAGGCGCGTCGCGATCGTCGAGCGCCCAGCGGGCTGCGCGCAACTGCACGCCTTCGCGCGTCTCGGGGCTGGCCAGCACGGCGCGGTCTGCGCTCTCGTTGAGCGCCTGCTGCAGGTGCGCATCGCGCGCGGCACGGTCCTGCAGGGCGTGCGCGCTCTCCGCGGCGAGCAGGTGCGACAGCACGCGGATCTGCTGCGCCTGGGGCAGCCTTGCATCGAGCGCGGCCAATGCCCGCTCCTGCAAGAGCGCCGCTTGCGCCGCCTTGCGCGAGCGCGAGAAGCGGCCGGCCAGCTGTTGCGCGAGGGCGTCGAGCAGTGCCGCATGCAGCGAGCGCTCCTTCTGTTGCAGCCGCCATTGACGCGCCTGCCGCGGCAGGGAGAACAGCGCCGACAGCGCGCGCAAGGCCACGTGCAACAGCCCGAAGGCCACAAGCAGGATCAGCAGCGTGAGGTTGAGCGAGAGGTCGACCCGCCACGGCGGCCAGAAGACGGTGACCGTGCCCTGGTTGTTGCCGGCGAACAGCGCCACCGCCGCCGCGATGCCGAACAAGGCCAGGAGCCACAGGGCTGCGCGCATGCCGGAAGCCTATCGTCCGGCCGCGGCCGTGGTGAGCGCCGCCAGCGTTTCGTCGATGCGCGGCGGCTCGCTGGTCTTGATCTGGGCCTGCAGCTGCTGCAACAGCGTGGCAGCCGCCTGCACGCGGCGCGAGGCCGGATCGAAGTAGCGGCTGAGGGAGGCCGAAACGGTGGCCAGTTCATTGCGGGCGGTGTCGAACTGTCGGGACAGCAGGGCCAGGCGCGCGTTGAGCAGTTGCAGCTTCAGGTTCTCGCGCAGGAAGAAGGTCTGGTCGGGCGACAGCAGCACGGCCTCGGGGCGGTCGATGCGGCCCACGCGCAGCAGGGAGCGCGCCTCGTTGCGCACCGTCAGCAGCGCACGTTGCCACCAGGGCGCATCAGCCGGCATCGGCTCGGCCGTCCACGGGTTGAGGCCAGCGCCGCGCGTGGCCACCGCGTTGAGGGGCGGCAGGTCGTCCACCATGCGCACCAGGTCGTCGAGCTTGCGCAGCGTCTCGCCGCTCTCGGCCGTGGCACTGGACTGCAGACGCTCGATGTCGCGCTGCATCGCGCGCTGCAGGGGCGCCAGCCGCGGCTGGGCGGCGCGCGCGATGCGCAGGTCGCCGGCCTTGAGTGCGGCCAGCAACGGCTGCACGTTGCCCGTGACCTCCGCCTGCTGGAGCGCCAGGCGGACGGCGGCTTCGATGTCGACCACCAGGTTCTCGTCGCGCGAGCGCGAGAGGCTCTGCATCAGCTCCTCGAGCTGTGAACGCTGCAGCGCCACCTCCGCAACCCGGGTTTCGTTGAGTGCCAGCCGCGCCGCCGTGTCTCGCACCGTCTCCTGCGCCTGGCGGGCCAAAGTGCGGGCTTCCATGGACTGCGCCATGGCGTCGGCGCTCTGCCGGGCCAGTTGCTCCTGCATCCCGCTGACCTTCTGCCAGAGAACCAGCACCGCCACCAGTGCCAGCACCGCGCCCCCGGCCAGGAGGCCGAGGAGGATCTTCGAGAGCGTGGCTGCCGGCAGCGGCGCGGTCTGCAGGTGCGTCGGTACGGGCGCGCGCGCAGCCGGTTCCTGCAGGGTTTCGTTCAAGACCGAGGCGTCGCTCATGCGAAGGATTCTATCGACGCGACCAGCGCGCCCGGCGCCGGGGAAGAGACGCGCACCGCCCCGAAACCCGCGTCCCGCGCGGCTTCCGCGATGCGAGGGTGGGTGGCGACCGCACGGGCGGACGCCCATGCCGTACCGGGCATCGCGGCGCGCAGACGGGCGATGGCCTCCGCGCTGCTGAAGAGCCAGATCGCCTCGCCGCGCGCACCCTCCGCGGCCAGTGCACGCGCGGCCTCGTCGAACGGCGCCGCGACACGGCGATAGGCGACCACGACGTCGCAGACGGCGCCGGCCGCGGCGATTTCGCGCGACAGCCAGGCGCGTCCGGCCGGCTGCCCCACCGCATCGCCGCCGCGCACGATCAGCACGCGTGCGCCCGGGCCCACCTGCGCATGCACCTTGGCCCACAGCGCCTCTGAATCGAACTGCCCGGCGTCCGCTCCCGGCGAGTCGATTGCGGAGGCCGCAACGCCGGCCTGCAGCAGCGCGCGCACGGTGCCGGGGCCGGTGGCCCAGCAGCGTGAACGCAAGCCGGCGGCGATGACGCCGGCGCTGTCGAAGAAGTGCTCGACGGCTGCGGCGCTCACGAACATCAGGGCCGCGTAGTCGCCGAGGCGCTGCAGCGCCGCCTGGAGATCTTTCCGATCGGCCACTGGGGCGATCCCGATCAGGGGCAGGGCCTGCGCGTCCAGCCCGGCGGCGCGCAGGGCGTCGACCCACCGCGCCGCCTCGCGCGCGGGGCGCGTGACGATCACTCTGGGCGCAGGCATCTCATTCAGTGCGCGCCCGCCTCGCGCAGCAGGCGAGCGGCCCCGTCGCCGAGCGCGACGGCCTGCGCAGGATCGGTGACCTCGGCCTGCGCGTGGACCCGGACCAGCTGCGCGGCGCCCTCGGGATCGCCCCAGGCCGCATCGATGCGCAGCAGGCCGTCTTCCTGCCAGCGCGCGTGGGCGGCCAGCGGCATCGAGCAGCTGCCGCCCATGGCCCGGCTGACGGCGCGCTCGGCTGCAGTGGCGAGCTGGTCGCGCAGGCTGGCGAGCGGCGCCAGCAGGGATAGCAGGTCGCTGCGGTCGGCCCGCACCTCGATGCCCAGCGCGCCCTGTCCCGCGGCCGGCAGCATGGCCTCGGGTTCGAAGACGGCGCAGATGCGGTGCTCCAAGCCAAGCCGCTTGAGGCCGGCGGCCGCCAGCACGATGGCGTCGTACTGCCCTTCGTCGAGCTTTCGCAGCCGGGTGTCGAGATTGCCGCGCAGGGGCTCGATGCGAAGATCGGGCCGCAGCGCGCGCAGCAGCACCACGCGCCGCAGGCTCGAGGTGCCGACCACGGCACCCTGCGGCAGGGCCTCGAACGACGCGTAGTGCGGCGACACCAGCGCATCGCGCGGGTCCTCGCGCTCCAACACGCAGGCCAGCACGAAGCCCTCGGGCAGATCCATGGGCACGTCCTTGAGCGAGTGCACCGCGATGTCGGCACGCCCTTCTTCGAGCGCCAGCTCCAGTTCCTTCACGAACAGGCCCTTGCCGCCGACCTTGGCGAGCGAGCGATCGAGGATCTGGTCGCCACGAGTCGTCATGCCGAGCAGGCTCACCGCGTGACCTCGCTGGCGGAGCAGAAACTGCACATGCTCGGCCTGCCAGAGGGCCAGGCGGCTTTCGCGCGTGGCGATAACGATGTTGCTCAAGGGGAGCCGTTTCCGTTGCTGTGGGGGACGGTTGGAATGCTAGCATTGTTGCAACGCAGCAACGCAGCGCCGACCCGGTCGAACGAGGAGATGTCCCGAATGAAAAGCAGCCCTACCGCCGCTCCCAGCACGAAGCGCCGCGACAGCGATGAACAAGCCCTGATCGACGACATCCGCCTGCTCGGGCGCATCCTCGGCGACGTGATCCGCGAGCAGGAGGGCGAGGAAGCCTTCGCGCTGGTGGAGAAGATCCGCACGTTGTCCGTCTCCTTTCGGCGCGATGCCGACCATGCAGCCGACCGCGCGCTCAAGAACCTCCTCAAGGGACTGAGCGCGGCCGAGACGGTGCGCGTGATCCGGGCCTTCACCTACTTCAGCCACTTGGCAAATCTGGCCGAGGACCGGCACCAGATCCGCCGCCGCACCGAGGCCGAACGCACGGGCGACAGCGCCCCCGGCAGCCTGGAGATGGCGCTCGCGCGCATCCGCAAGGCGGGCATCACGCCGGCAGCGGTGGTGGAATCGCTGGCACACAGCTACGTTTCGCCGGTGCTCACTGCCCATCCGACTGAAGTGCAGCGCAAGAGCATCCTCGATGCCGAGCGTGCGATCGCGCAGCTGCTGACCGAGCGCGACGACATCAAGTTGCGCCAGCAGTGCTTCGCCGGTACCCGGGACATGCTGACGCCGATCGCCCTGGCCGAGAACGAGAGCCGCATGCGCGCGCGCGTGCTCCAGCTCTGGCAGACGCGTCTGCTGCGCTTCTCCAAGCTCACCGTTGGCGACGAGATCGAGAACGCGCTGAGCTACTACGAGGCCACGTTCCTGCGCGAGATCCCGCGCGTCTACGCCGAGCTCGAGAGGGCCCTGGGCCGCAGCGACATCGCGCCTTTCCTGCGCATGGGCCAGTGGATCGGCGGCGACCGCGACGGCAATCCCAACGTGACGGCCGAGAGCCTGGAGTACGCCATGCGCCGCCAGGCCGAGCTGGCGCTGCGCTACTACCTGACCGAGGTGCACTATCTCGGCGGCGAGCTGTCGTTGTCTGCCACGCTGGTGGACGTGTCGGTAGAGATGCAGGCGCTGGCAGAGCGCTCGCCCGACCACAGCGAGCACCGGCAGGACGAACCCTACCGCCGCGCGCTGACCGGCATCTATTCGCGCCTGGCGGCGACGCTGCGCGAACTCAGCGGCGGCGAGGCGGCCCGCCATGCGGTGGCGCCGCAGAACCCCTATCCCCATGCCGAGGAATTCCTGGCAGACCTGCGCACCATCGAGGAATCCCTGCTCGACAAGCATGGCGCGGCGCTGGTGGGCCAGCGCCTCGGGCCGCTGATCCGCGCAGTCGAGGTGTTCGGGTTCCATCTCGCAACGGTGGACCTGCGCCAGAGCTCGGACAAGCACGAGGCCGTGGTGGCCGAGCTGCTGGCCACCGCGCGCATCGAGCCCGACTACCCGGCGCTGGCCGAAGAAGCGAAGCAAGCGCTCCTCTTGCGCCTGCTGGACGACGCGCGTCCGCTGCGCGTGCCCGATGCCGGCTACTCGCCGCTTGCCCAGAGCGAGCTCGCGATCTTCGCGGCCGCGCGCAGGGTGCGCGCGCGCTACGGCGCGGCGGCGATTCGCCACTACATCATCAGCCACACCGAGACGGTGAGCGACCTGCTCGAGGCGCTGTTGCTGCAGAAGGAAGTCGGCCTTCTGCGCGGCACGCTGAGCAATGGCGCCGCCCCCCAGCTCGGCAATGCCACCTGCGACCTGATCGTCGTGCCGCTGTTCGAGACCATCGAGGACCTGCGCAATGCCGCGCCCATCGTGCGCGCCTTCTATGGCCTGCCGGGCATTCAGGCCCTGGTCGCGCGCTCGGGCGCCGAGCAGGACGTGATGCTGGGCTACAGCGACAGCAACAAGGACGGCGGCATCTTCACCAGCAACTGGGAGCTCTACCGCGCCGGCACTGCGCTCGTGGCGCTTTTCGACGAGCTGAACAAGAAGGCCGGGACCTCCATCCGACTGCGCATGTTCCACGGCCGCGGCGGCACGGTGGGGCGCGGTGGCGGCCCGAGCTACCAGGCCATCCTGGCGCAGCCGCCCGGCACGGTGCGCGGCCAGATCCGCCTGACCGAACAAGGCGAGGTGATCGGCTCCAAGTACGCCAATCGCGAGATCGGGCGGCGCAATCTCGAGACGCTGGTCGCCGCCACGCTCGAGGCCACGCTGCTGCCCTCGGCGAAGGCGGCGCCGGCGGCCTTCCTCGCCGCTGCCGACGAGCTGTCGGCAGCCAGCATGGCGGCGTATCGCAAGCTGGTCTACGAGACGCCGGGCTTCGGCGACTACTTCTTCAGCGCCACGCCGATCCGGGAGATCGCCGAGCTCAACATCGGTTCCCGGCCGGCCTCGCGCAATCCGAGCCGCCGGATCGAGGACCTGCGCGCCGTGCCCTGGAGCTTCAGCTGGGGGCAGTGCCGGCTCACGCTACCGGGCTGGTACGGCTTCGGCTCGGCGATCGAACGGTTCCTGGGTGCTGCGGGCAGCGCGGCGGGGCGCAAGGAACGACAGGCTCTGCTGCAGCGCATGGTTGCGCAGTGGCCCTTTTTCAGCACCTTGCTTTCGAACATGGACATGGTGCTGGCCAAGAGCGACCTCGCCCTGGCCACGCGCTACGCCGAGCTGGTGGAGGATCGCAAGTTGCGCCAGAAGGTGTTCTCGATGATCGAGGCCGAATGGCACCGCACCTCCGACGCATTGGCGCTGATCACCGGCGCGAAGCAGCGGCTGGAAGGTAACGTCGAAATGCAGCGTTCGATCCGCCACCGCTTCCCCTATATCGATCCGCTGCACCACCTCCAGGTGGAACTGATGCGCCGCTGGCGCGCCGGCCAGCAGGACGACGAGCGCCTGCAGCGCGGCATCCACATGTCGATCAACGGGGTGGCGGCGGGCCTGCGCAACACGGGCTGATCGAGCTGAAGTTGCCGGGTCCGCCGCACAATGGGCGACTGACATGGACAGCCTAGACCTCCTCAAGACATTCCGCGAAGTCGCCGCCTACGGCAGCTTCTCCCGTGCGGCCACCCGCCTCGACATGTCCAAGGCCACAGTGAGCAAGTACGTGGCAGAGCTCGAAAGCCGCTTCGGCGTGCGCCTGCTCAACCGCTCGACGCGTTCCGTCAGCCTCACGGACGCTGGCGCGCTGCTGCTCGAGCGCAGCAAGCCGGTGATGGAGATGGTGGAGCTCACCCAGGCCGAACTGCAGGAGCATGCGAGCCAGCCGCGGGGCCGGTTGCGCATCTCGGCGCCGCACGGCATGGGCCAGGGCGACCTGCCCAAGCTCCTGGCGCAGTTCATGGGCTACTACCCGGAAGTCAGCCTCAGCCTTCACCTGAGCAACCGCCAAGTCGACATGGCCGAGGAAGCAATCGACCTCGCGCTGCGTGTTGGTCCCATCGAGGACGACAACCTCATCGTGCGCAAGCTGACGCAGCTGAAACTGGTGGTGTGCGCCTCGCCGCATTACTGGAAGAAGCGCGGCACGCCGGCGAATCCGGCCGACCTGACGCAACACGAAACGCTGACGCACTCCCGGCTCGGCACCCATCCGCACTGGCGCTTCGAGGTCGGCGGCCAGGCGCTGGACGTGCCGGTCAAGAGCCGAATGGACGCCTCCGAGGCAGGGCCGCTGATCGAGGCGGCGCTGATGGGCTTCGGCGTTCTCTACCTGCCGGCCCTCCTGGTACAGACCCACATGGACCAGGGCGAGCTGGTTCCGGTGCTGCAGGACTGCGTGCGCAACGACATGTGGCTGTCCGCCGCCTACCTGCAGCGACGCCACAACAGTGCAGCCCTGCGCGCGCTGCTGGACTTCCTGCAGACTCGCTTCGAGCAGAAATACTCATCGGGCAAGCGCCTGATGCCTTGAAGGACTCTCGCGTCATCGGTCGGCGCTGCGCATCAAGGTCGACCGCGGATGCAGCAGGCAGATGCGGGTCAGCGGCACTGTTGAGCGATCACCTTGTCTAGAAAAGGGAGGCTGTCATCGCGAGGGAGGCGGCGGCGCGCGACTGCGCGACGGATCCACCTTGCGCCGACGCCAGCAGTGCCTCCGGACTACCCGCCTTCACCAGCGCCCCCACGCGCACGCCCAACAGGCGCAGCGGCCGATCCAGCGGCACGCGCTTGAGGCAGCGCCCGGCAGCTTGCCGGATGGTTTTTGCGTCCGAGGTGAACTGCTCGACGGTCTGGTCGCGCGTCGCGATCTTGAAGTCGTCATAGCGCAGCTTGATCCCGATGGTCTTGCCCACATAGCCCTTGCGTTGCAGATCTTCCGCCACCTTGCCGCAGAGGTGCGTGAAGATGGCGCCCAGCTCGGCCCGGTCGCGCACCGCGTGCAGGTCACGCTCGAACGTCGTCTCGCGGCTCATCGACACCGGCTCGCTCTCGGTCACCACGGGCCGCTCGTCGCGCCCCCAGGCCACCTCGTGCATCCACGCGCCGGTGGCCTTGCCGAAGTTCTGGATCAGCCAATCGCGGTCGCGGGCCGCGAGTTCGCCAATGGTGCGAATGCCGAAGCGCTGCAGCTTCTCGTCGGCCTTGGGCCCGATGCCGTTGACCTTCCGACAGGGCAGCGGCCAGATGCGCGGCTGCAGGTCATGGTCGTAGACCACCGAGACGCCATTCGGCTTCTCGAACTCGCTCGCCATCTTGGCCAGCAGCTTGTTGGGGGCGACGCCGATGGAACAGGTGAGCCCGGTGGCTTCGAGGATCGAGCGCTGGATGAGGCGGGCGAGCACGCGGCCGCCCTCCCGTTGGCCGCCAGGCACCTCGGTGAAGTCGATGTACACCTCGTCGACGCCTCGGTCTTCCATCACCGGCGCGATTTCGGTGATCACCTTCTTGAACATGCGCGAATAGCGGCGGTACTCGTCGAAATCGACCGGCAGGATGATGGCCTGCGGGCATAGCTTCGCCGCCTTCATCAGGCCCATCGCGGAGCCGACACCGAAGGGCCGAGCGGGATAGGTCGCGGTGGTGATCACGCCTCGACCCACATAGTCCCTGAGCAGCGGGAACGCCTCGATGGGGATATCGGCCAGGGTGCTGCCTTGCGGCAGCTCGCGGATGGCTTCATCCACCTTGCGCCGGCCGCCTCCGATCACGACCGGGAGCCCCTTGAGCTGCGGGTAGCGCAGCAGTTCTACCGAGGCATAGAACGCATCCATGTCGAGGTGGGCGATGCGGCGGATAGGAGCGGTGGTCACGCGCTGGATTCTGAACGTTCGGGTGCGGGCACTGGTGCGCTGGGGGCATCGATGCCATCATCGGGCCCATGCAAATCGTAGCCACCATGTTCTGGCGCCGGCTCGACCTGCCCGGCCATGATGCCTGCCGCCTCGAGAAGCACAGCGACGGATGGCAGCTCGACGGCGCGGCCGTCTTCCGCAGCGAGAACGGCCAGCCCGCCCGTCTGGACTACCGCGTGCATTGCGACAAGGCATGGCATGCCAAGTGGGGACGCGTACGTGGTTGGGTCGGCAGCCTCCCGGTGGACTTCGCAATCGCGCGAGCCGCCAACGGCGAATGGTCCCTGAACGACCAGCGGATGCCGGACCTGGCGCACTGCACGGATCTGGACCTGGGCTTCACTCCCGCCACCAACCTCCTGCCCTTGCGCCGCCTGAATCTCCAGGTCGGCGAGAGCGCCGAGGCGCCGGCCGCCTGGCTCGACCTCGACGACGAAGGCCTCAGTGCGCTGGCGCAGCACTACGAACGTCGCAGCGAGATCGAGTACTGGTACCAGTCCCCGCGCTTCGACTACGAGGGCCTGCTGCTGACCACGCCCGACGGCTTCGTCACGCACTACCCGACGCTCTGGCAGCCCGAGGACTGAGAGCCCTCGCCTCAGGTGGTCAGGGAAGGGGCGGGCTCGGACTCGCAACGCTTGCTGCGTCCTACAGGCGGGCGGGGTCGGCGCCATCTCGCGTCAATGCATCGGCGGATGCATTCTTGCTCCAATTTTTTAAGCGCATGGCTGACGCTGCAAGTCCTCGAACCGTGCCTCTTGCCAACGGGCTCGTCTATGTGGATGCCGGTATGCCTGGGTTCACGCGTGTGCGGCATGGCAGCAGCTTTCGCTATCGCGATGCGAAGGGCAGCTGGTTGCGCGACGCGGATGAGCTTTCCCGTATCAGGCAGTTGGCCATTCCACCCGCGTATACAGACGTCTGGATTTGTCCGCTGCCCAATGGCCATCTGCAAGCCACGGGAATCGATGCGCGGGGCCGCAAACAGTACCGCTACCACGCCGAATGGCGCCTGCTGAAGGACGAGACCAAGTTCGAACGACTGGAGCTTTTCGGGCGCGCGTTGCCGAAAATCCGCGCGCGGGTGGCGCGCGACCTTCTAGCAGGTGCGAGGGAGCCGCTGCCGGGACGCGCTACAGTGCTGGCCACGCTGGTGCGTTTGCTCGACGTTACCTTCCTGCGGGTCGGCAATGAGGAATACGCAAACAGCAATCGCTCGTATGGCCTCACGACCCTGCGCAACCGGCACGTGGATGTTCGCGGTAGCCTGCTCAAGCTACGCTTTCGCGGCAAAAGTGGCGTGCTGCACGAGGCCCGGGTCGACGATCCACGGGTAGCGCGCGTGATTCGGGGGTGCCAGCAGCTGCCGGGCCAGGAGCTGTTTCAGTATCAGGGCTCCGACGGCGAAGTCCACAGCGTGTCCTCCTCTGACGTCAACGAGTATCTGCGAGAGGCAGCGGGAGAAAATTTCACCGCGAAAGATTTCCGAACCTGGCATGGAACAGTGCAAGCACTTGAACTCACGCGCCTTGCCTGCAGCGGCGAATCGGGTGAATCAGTCAACTCACGCCTCAGCGCCAAGGAAATTCTCGGCGCGGTAGCGCGGCAACTGGGCAACACGCCAGCGGTTTGCAAGAAGGCCTATATTCATCCGGCTGTGCTGACGCTCGGCGCCAAGCTGGCCGCCGACTCCGGGGCAATGACCGAGATCTGGAAGGAACTCGCAAACGCACCTCAAAGTGCGCGCCGGCTTCACTCAGCGGAGGCACGGTTGCTTGCCTTCCTGCGGCGACACCGCCTGGAGGCACGGCGCGCCCAGAGGGCTATATCGGCGAATCAAGGAGCCAAGGGCGCTCGCGCGGTACGTCGAAGTGCGTTGACTGGCCAATAGCGGGAACAAGGACGAATGGTGTGGTGGCGCGGGGTAGGCCGATGCTTGGGTAGATGGTGGAGGTGGTGGGGAGGGGGGTGGCTAAAAGGCAAAAAGCCCAACCATTGCTGGCTGGGCTTTTTGTGGCTGTAAGAGCCTGACGATGACCTACT
>NZ_JBLFFN010000011.1:0-189716 GCF_051400855.1 Variovorax stachyos
TCGAAGGAGCGCCACGAGTCGGTGACGCCGTGCAGCGAGATGACCGGCGTGCCGGAGCGGGCGCCCTGTTCGGCGAATTCGAGCCGCACGCGGCCGGGAAGTTGGATCTGGCGAATGGTGAGTTTCATCGAGGGCTCCCGAGGCGGATCAAGGTCATGGCGATGCAGGCGTACCCCGCAGCGGCGTTGAGGTTCATGGCAGGCTCTATCCATGCGAAAGTCTCGTCCGCGGGCGTATCGCGCATGTATCGCGGCGGCCGGACTTTGTTCTCTGTTTGTTATCCGCGTGCAGGCGGCGACACCAGGGCAGAAGCCCCCGGAGCCATTCGCTGTCCCGCGCCGCGAGTTCTTCCGTTTACTGACATCGAGGACAACATTCATGGCCGACATCCAGTACTTCGCGCCCACGGGCCAATTCAAGACACCGCCGCTGTCGGTGGCAACGCGTTGGGGGCAGCTCCTGTTCGTCTCGGGCACGCCCGGATACCACGACGACGGACGCATCGACGAAGGCGACTTCGACGCGCAGTTCGACCAGGCCATGGCGACGCTGCAGCGCGTGCTGGCGCAGGGTGGTGCGTCGCTGCGCTCGGTACTGAAGGTCAACGTGCTGCTCACACGCGCGCAGGACGTCGCGGCGATGAACCTGCGCTATGCGGCCGCTTTCGGCACGGGGCCCTACCCGGCGCGCACCACGTCGGTGGTGCAGGCGTTGCCCGACCCGCGCATGCTGCTCGAAATCGAATGCATCGCCGTGGCGGAAGCCGCGGCATGACGGCCGCGTCCCTTTGAGAGCTTGCGGATGTGGGCGCTGAGTGCCGCCGCTAACGGGCGGGAAATCGCAGCGTGAACGTGGTCCCGTCGGCAGAAGACGACGTCACTTCCATCGACCCACCGTGAGCCTTGGCGATTTCATTCACGATGAAAAGGCCCAGGCCCACATTGCGCGCCGAGCTACCTTCGGGTACGCCCCGCACCATCGGCTCGAACACCGTGGGAAGGAGGGCGGGCGGAATCGGCTCACCTTCGTTGTGCACGGTCAGCATCGCGTTGGCGCCCTCGACCGCCGAGCGCACGACGATGGGCGCGCCAATGCGGCCGTAGGTCGCCGCGTTGCTGACGAGGTTGCCGATGAGCTGTGCAAGTCGATCCGGGTCGGCAATGCATTCCCCTGATCCGATCGTGAGATGGGTGATGACCCGGTCGGGATAGGCGAGCATCAACTCGTCGATTGCCTGTGCAGTGATCTCATGCAGGTCGATGGCCCCGAGCTTCACGCTCAGGCCCTGGCCGACACGCGCCTTGGTGAAGTCCAGCAGTTCCTCGATGAGGCGCTGGGCGCGCTCGGCCGAGGTGCGCACATGGCCCACCACGCGAGCGCGGCGTTCGCCCTCGGTTCGCCCCAGCAACTGGATGCCCATCAGGATGGCCGACAGCGGATTGCGCAGATCGTGGCTCACGATGCCGACCATCTGCTCGGCAAAGAGCGCGCGGTCTCTCAAGAGGTGCTGGGCTTCGCGCTCTTTTTCGAGCAAGGCGTCTGCCTTCTTGCGCGCACTCATGAGCTCGCGTTCGTAGCGGTTGCGATCTTCGGCCACGAAGGCGGCGATCTCGTCGAACTCGCCTTCTTCGCGCTTGCGCCGGCGGGCGTTGAGGATCATCGGAATGCTCTGGCCGCCGCGGTGCCGCACGTCCAGCTTCACCTCGGCCAGCGAGCCTTGCATCTGCAGGGTTGGCGCCCAGTGGGTGTGATGAAAGATGCGCCCGCCCACCGTGAACAGATCCTGCACGCGCTGCCTGCCGACGAGCTCTTCGCGCCCGAAGCCGACCCACTCGCAGAAGGTGGCATTGACCTTCAGGATGGTGCCGTCCAGCGACGTGACCAGCAAACCGCAGGGCGCCTCGTCGAAGAGGTCGCCGGGCTCGGGCAGCGACGCGGTCATTGGCCTCGCGGTTGACCGAGCGCGTCGAGGAAGTCCTCCATCGCATCGCAGCTCGCGCCGGGCGCGCTCAGGTGAGGACAGTGGCCGGTGTTGGTGATCACACGCAAGGTCGCATTCGGCAGCGTGCGCTGCATGTAGTCGCCGACGGCCAAGGGCGCGATCAGGTCGTCGGACGACTGGATCACGAGCGTGGGCGTCTGCAGCCTGGCCACGTCTTTGCGGTTGTCGGATAGAAAGGTGACCTTGGCGAACTGCTTGGCAATGTCGGGATCGGTGCGGCAGAAGCTGGCGGCGAGCTCGGCACCCAGTTCCGGCCGCTCGGGCACGCCCATGATCGCGGGCGCCATGTTGCTGGCCCAGCCGAGATAGTTGCTCTCGAGCGTGTCGAGCAGCGAATCGATGTCCTCGCGCGTGAAGCCGCCGACATAGTCGCCGTCATTGATGTAGCACGGCGAAGGGCCGATCATCATGTGCGCGGCAAACGTGCCTGGCGCCTTGAGATCCGCCAGCACCCCGATCATGGCGCTCACGGAATGGCCGACGAACAGCACCGGGCCGCTGCCGAACTCGTCGACGATCTCCAGGACATCGTCGGCATAGCCTTGGAGCTCCGAATACTTCGTCTTGTCGTACGCGTCCAGATCAGACTGGCCCGAGCCGACGAGGTCGAAGGTCACCACGCGGAAACGTTCGGCGAACTTCGGCGCCATCAAGCGCCACATGTTCTGGTCGCAGCCGAAGCCGTGGGCAAAGATCATCGTCCGATCGCCGGCGCCGCGGACATGAACGTTGTTGCGCTTCTGGATGTTCACAGGGCTGCCTCGAGCATCTGAAAGAGCTTCATTTTGCTCTCCCGAACAAACGCCTCCTGCGGCCGGCAAGCAAGCGCGAGCTATATTGTTCGCTCAGCAACAACGAGACGAAGCATCATGGCAAAAGCCTATTGGATGAGCATGTACCGTGCCGTCAAGGACGCCGACAAGCTGGCCGCCTACGCGAAGCTCGCCGGTCCCGCGATCAGCGGCGGCGGCGGGCGCTTTCTGGCGCGCGGCCTCCCCGCCAAGGTCTATGAATACGGCTTGCCCGAACGCACGGTGTTGATCGAGTTCGGCAGCGTCGAGCAGGCTCTCGCCGTGCACGACAGCCCCGAGTACCAAGCCGCGCTGGCTGCGCTCGGCGACGGTGCCGAGCGGGATCTGCGGATCATCGAAGGCGCCTGAGCACCATCCGGCATGCTGAGTCTGCGTCGATCGGCGATCCTGTGCAGCTGCCTGCTGCTCGCGGCGTGCAGCAGCACGCCGCCTACGGCGCCCAGGAGCTCGCGGCCATCGCTGATTTCTGCCGAGCAATCGAGGGATGCGGCCATTCATGCGATGGGACTGGTCGGCACGCCCTACCGGTACGGCGGCAACACGATCGATGGCGGCTTCGATTGCAGCGGGCTGATCGGCTTCGTGTACCGCCAGAGTGCCGGACTGGCGACGCCCCGCACGGTGGCCCAGCTCGCCGACTTCGGCGAGCCGATATCCCGCAGCGACCTGCGCACCGGGGACCTGGTGGTGTTCGGCGGCAGCCGGCCTACGCACGCGGGCATCTACGTGGGCGACAACCGGTTCGTGCATGCGCCTTCGACCGGCGGCGAAGTGCGGCTGGACCGGCTCGATGGGCCGTACTGGTCGCGCCAGCGGGTGGACGTTCGGCGGCCCTGACTTCGAGGCACCCGGGGCTGGAAGGAGCAGAAATGTACAAGGACGCGTTCATGAAGAGGGCCCTCGCGCTGTCCTCCGAGGCCCTGGGCACGCCTGGTACCGAGCCTTTCGGTGCCGTGGTGGTGCAGGATGGAAAGATCGTGGGGGAAGGTTTCAACCATTCCGTTGCGCACTTCGATCCCACGTCGCACGGAGAAGTCGAGGCGATCCGCGATGCCTGCCGGCGGCTGAAGCGGGTGGAGCTTGCGGGATGCGATCTCTACACCTCGTGCGAGCCTTGCGCACTGTGCGTTGCGGCGATGCGCATCGTCGGCATCCGGAAGCTCTTCTACGCTGCCTCGCTCGAGCAATCCGGCGCGGCCTTCGAAGGGCTGCCGGCAAGTGCCAGGCACCCGATCGACGTCGAAGACCTTCGGGCCGAGGCCGGCGCTCCCCTGCAGGCGCGCCGCTTACCGGCCGAACAACACATGCCGGACGAGGCGATCGAGATCCTCGAGGCCTGGTCGGCCCCGCGACGCACTGCCCGGCAAGGCTGACGAGGGCACGCGCAGCCGATGGCCAAGGGCGCCGCGCGGCATGGCGTGCCCGCTTTTGGAAGCAGAATCGAGTTTCCTCAACTTGCACCCTAGGGAGGAAGGCCCAATGGAAATGGAAGAAGTCGATGCGCGACTCCGTGCGCTCGAGTTGCGAGCGGTCGCGCAGACCACGGCGATCGCGGTCCTGCTGCACGAGCAGCCCAATGCATCGGCAAAGCTGCACATGGTTGCCGAGCATCTTGTCGACGCACCGCCGATCCCGCTGTCCGACGAGGACCTGGTGAAGGTCGCGGCCTATATACAAGCCATGCTGGGAGGTCCCTGGATCGACTAGGGCGTGTCCAGACCGCGCTCCGCAAAAGCGAAGAGCTGGCGCCGGGTGAGCGAACCCCACCCGCAGCTCAGTGCATCGGCTTGCGCGGATGCTCGAAGAAAAAGCGCAGCATCTCCGCGCTCGCGTCCGGGCCGCGAACATCGGTGTAGGAGCCCTTGGCGCTGCCGCCCGCCCACGCATGCGGCGCGCCGTGCACCGTCCAGTGCTCGGCAACGACCCGCCCGTCGGCGGCCCGGTGCAAGCGGCGCGTCGAAGCGCGGGTGCCGTTGGCGTTCAGTTGCTGGACCTCGACCGTGGTCGTGGTTCCCACGCTGGCCGCGATGACCTGTTCGCCATTGCTTGCATGCACGGTTGAATCGGCGTCGCCATGGAAGACGATGGTGGGCATGCCGCTGGCGGCGCCGCCTTGCACGACCCCACCGCTCTTCATCGCCATCAGCGCGGCCGGCAGGTCGGTCGCGACACCGGCCGCCAGCCCGGAGTGGACGCCCACGGCCGCGTACAGATCGGGATAGGCGTCGCCGAGGATGGCGGCCATCGCGCCGCCCGCCGACAGCCCCGCGACGTACACGCGCTGCGGATCGATCGCGTATTGCGCCATCACCGACTTCGTCATTCCGGCCAGGAGCGCCGGTTCTCCGCGGCCTCGCTTCTGATGGCTGTGCTTGAACCAGTTCCAGCACGCCTGCGGATTGGCCTGGCGCGACTGCGCGGGGTAGAGCACGAAGAAGCCCTGCGCCAGTGCGGCAGTGTTCATCGCCGTGCCGGCTGCGAAATCGTCAGGGTCCTGGGTGCAGCCGTGCAGCATGACGACCAGCGGCAGGGGGCGCCGGCCCGCCTCGGGCGGGATGTAGAGCTTGTAGTCGCGGCGGCCGGCCGCATCCGCAAAGCTGCCGGCAACGAAGCGGCCGGGAACAGGGACATCGTCGTACGCCCGAGGCGCATCGTCGACGACGCCGGGCTGTGGGCCCTCGGGCACTTGCCTGGCCTCCACGTCGATCACGCCGGCGGGTTCCTCGGTCGTCTGCCGGGCAGGTTCGAGCCCGCGCAGCGCGGCCTGGATGGCGGCGGTTGCCGCCTGCAGGTCTCCGGCGCGGGTCAGCCGGGTTGCTTCTGTCATCAGGTGCTTGAGGTCGAGGTTCATTGGGGTCTTTCAGGTGGGTGCGTTCAGCGGATGCGTGCGGCTAGCGCCGACTTGACGGCCGGGCTCGCGTGGAGCGCGCCCAGTACGGTGATGGATTCGATGGCGGCGAGCGCAAGCGCCGGCGTGACGTCGTCCGCGATCACGGCCAGGCCGAGCACGCGGATCTGCAACTTCTGCCCGGCCGCTTGAATGGCCTGGAGGTCGGCGGCGTCGTAGTGCTGGATGCCGAGCACCAGCGACTTGCTCGCCACGACCTGGCGCACGACGTCGACCTGCGTGGCGAGCTGGTTGCGTATCGCGGTGCGAATGAGATCGGTGCGGTTGGCATAGAAGCCTTCCTGCACCAGCAGGTCGATCTGGCCGAGGTCCACGCAACCCACGTTGATGGTGATCTTTTCATCGGCCGGCCTGGGCGATGCGGCGAGGGAAGCGCTTTTTCGGGGCATTGGCCATCCTAACACCATCCAAGTGGATGGTGCAAACGGAAAAACGCCAACGTATGAGCTTCCTGTTTCGCCGACGGCGGGCTCCCACGCCCGCCAGGGCCTCTTCCCCACACGGCGCGGCACGGGCGCTTCCCTATGGTCCACCCCGGACCGGCGCTCAAGCCGGTTCTCTGTCAGTGACCATTCAATCAAGGAAAGGGAACGTCACACATGAAGCAACGACAACCCAAGCACATCGCTCTCGGCGCCTTGCTCGCAGGCCTGCTGGCCGCCAGCGGATTCGCCGCCAACGCGCAAACCGTGCAGACACCGAAGGTCGGGGTCGGCGTGGGCGCGCAGGCCGACGTCAATGCATCAGGCGACGCCGGCGCGGCGTCTCCGCAAGAGCAACAACGCCAGCAGCGCGGCAACCGTGCCGGTGGGTCCGCCCAGACGCGGGCCGGTGCGAACGCGGGTGCCGACACGGGCACCAGCAGCTCGCCGACGAGCACGCTCGGCAACACGGTGGGCGGCGTCGGCTCCACGCTGAGCGGCGGGGTGCAGGGTGCGACCAGCGCGGTGGGTGGCGCCGGCAATGCGGTGGGCGGCGCTACCAATGCCGTGAACGGCGCGGTGCCGGCGCTCGGCGGCGGCGCCAATGCCGGCGGCTCGGGTGCGCTCGGCGTGAAGAAGTAAGCAAAGCAGGCGAAGACAGGGAAGAGCCCGCGGCGCTCGCGCGTTGCGGGCTCTTTTTCTTGGCGTATGCGCTCGTCACATCACGGCGGCATCATCGAGGACGCGGCCGCCAGGGGCATGTTGCCCGGCGCGGCATTCATTCAGTGTTCGAGAATTCCCCATGTCCGACGTCACCATCTATCACAACCCCGCCTGCGGCACCTCGCGCAACACGCTCGCGCTCCTGCGCCACGCGGGCATCGAGCCCACGGTCATCGAATACCTGAAGACGCCGCCCACCCGCGAGCAGATGCGCGAGATCGCGGCAGCCACGGGCCAGCCGCTGCGCGCGCTGCTGCGCGAAAAGGGAACGCCTTACGCGGAGCTCGACCTCGGCAACCCGAAATGGAGCGATGAGGAACTGCTCGACTTCATCGCGCAGCACCCGATCCTGATGAACCGTCCCATCGTCGCGACGCCGCTGGGCACCAAGCTCTGCCGCCCCTCCGAGGAAGTGCTGGAGATCCTGCCCGTAGGCAAGATCGCGCCCTTCACCAAGGAAGATGGCGAGCCCATCGAGGACAGTGGGGCGCGGCGCGGGCCCTGAGGCACGCTGAAGCAATGAACGGCTTCACCGCGATCGAGATCGACGCCGGCGAGACCCGCATCCACGTGCGCCGCGCCGGCTCCGGCCCGCCGCTGTTGCTGCTGCACGGTTTTCCGCAAACGCACCTGATGTGGCGCGACATCGCGCCGACGCTGGCACGCAACTTCACCGTGGTATGCGCCGATTTGCGCGGCTATGGCCGCAGCGGCTGCCCGCCTTCCGCGCCCGACCATGCGCCCTATTCGAAGCGCGCGATGGCACGCGACATGGCGCGGGTGATGGAAGCGCTGGGCTTCGGGCGCTTCTCGGTCGCGGGGCACGACCGCGGCGGGCGTGTCGCCTACCGGCTGGCGCTCGATCATCCGCAGCGCGTGCAGCGGCTCGCGGTGCTCGACATCCTGCCGACGGAGACGGTCTGGGCGCGCGCCGATGCGAGGCTTGCGCTGGGCTACTGGCCCTGGTCGCTGCTGGCGCAGCCTGCGCCGCTGCCGGAACGGCTGCTGGCGGCGGCGCCCGAAGCAGTGGTCGACAACGCGCTCGGCGGCTGGGGCTCGCCGGCCGGCGTGTTCGGACCGGAGGTGCGCGCGGCGTATGTGGATGCGCTTCGCGACCCGGCGCATGTGCACGCCATCTGCGAGGAGTACCGCGCCGCGGCCACGCTGGACCGCGAGCACGACCAGGCCGATCTCGCCGCCGGTCGCCGCATCGGCTGCCCGGTGCTGGCGCTGTGGGGCGCGGGCGGCGCGCTCGACACCTGGTACGCGCGTGAAGGCGGGCCGCTGGCGTTGTGGCGCGCGTGGAGCGACGACGTGCAAGGCCACGCCGTCGACGGCGGCCACTTCTTTCCAGAGGAGGCGCCCGGCCCGACGGCCGATGCCTTGCAGCGCTTCTTTCTGGCTCCCTGACAAGCAAGCGAAGCACGCGCGGTGGCGCGTGCGGGGACCGATGTGTGACAGCCTGGCGAGATGCCGATCCCTGGGCTCGATTGTGGGCAGGTGCGCGCCTCCTGGCGATCCCGCGTTCACGCGATGCGCATGCGGGAGCGCCGTGCAGCACACCACGCGACGCGCGATGCGGAGGTAAGCTGGCTGTTCGTCATCGGCACCTCTTCCAGTCAAGGAGCAACAACATGGAAACCCCTGAAGACGCACCGGACACCCCGCTGGGCGAGCCGCGCAGCAGTTCCTACCTCGAGGAAAAGGCCTTCAAGTCGCGCACGCTGTTGATCTTCGGCGCCATCAGCGACGCCTCGGCCCGCGACGTGACGCGCCGGCTGATTGCTCTCGACGCCGACAGCAACGCGCCCATCGACATCCTGGTGAGCTCGCCGGGCGGGCACCTGGAGTCGGGCGACACGATCCACGACGTGGTTCGCTTCATCGCGGCGCCGGTGCGCATGATCGGCACGGGCTGGGTGGGCAGCGCGGCCACGCACCTGTACCTGGCAGTGCCGCGCGAGCGGCGCTTCTGCCTGCCGAACACGCGCTTCCTGATCCACCAGCCCAGCGGCGGCGCCGGCGGGCCGGCGAGCGACATCGCGATCCACGCGCAGGAGATCCTCAAGGCCCGCGAGCGCGTCGCGAGGACCATCGCGCGCGAGACCGGCAAGTCCTTCGAGGCGGTCATGATCGACATCGAACGCGACCGCTGGCTGTCGGCCCAGGAGGCGGTGGAGTACGGGCTGGTGTCGCGCATCATCGAGCGCAAGAGCGAACTGCGAGGCTAGGCGGCCGCGAATACATGTGAAAACACTTCTGTCGCCTTGAAGCCGCACTGCAGCGGCGGGGATCGTCGCATCGCCGCAGGATGCTTGCCCTGCCTTGCAGCCTTCAGATAAGGTCGTTGGTTTGCCAGACGACTTGTCCCTTGTCTTCATGAACAAGCCCCTCCTGACATCGCTCGCCCTTGCCGCCTGCTGCGCGGCTGCCCTCGCCCAGACACCGAAGCTCCCCGTCGAAAGCAACGACGAGGGCTCCATCTACGTCAGCCCCCACCTGTCCCCGACCGAGAAGGCCGCAACGGCGAACGGCGCGACGGTGGGCCTGCAGCGCAAGGACGGCAGCGGCCTGTACGGCGGCATGGACGTCTCGGGGAGGCGCCCGAACTACTCGCTCGGCGCCAGCACGGGCGGCGATGTCTCCTTCTCCGCCGGCGCGCATACGGATGGCAAGGACAACAAGGGCATCAAGGCCGGCGTGACGATCCGCTACTAGGCCTTCTCAGAAGGGTGCCGGCAGCTCGGCGCCCTCCTCGACACCGCTCGATGCCTGCAGCGCGGCCAGTTGCCGGCGCAGCGCCTCGTTCTCGGCCGTGAGCTCGGCCACGCGGCGGCGCAGCGCCTGGAGTTCGTCGTCTCCGGGCTGAGCGCCTTCGTGCGGCGCATCGGCGGATCCGTCGCGCGGCTTGCGCTTCGATTCGCGCACGCGCTTGGCAGCCTGCTTGAGCTCGTCCTTGCCGGCGACCACCGCGGCGACCTGTTCCTCGGCCGGCAGGGTGGCGACGGCGGCCGCGGCGTTGATGGAGATCGCGCCTGACTTGACGGCAGCGACCAGCTCGGGGGCGGCCTGCTTCCGGATCTTTTCGATCATCACCACCTGGCTGCTGCTCAGGCGTGCGGCCCTGGCCACAGCCTCGCGGCTGTCCAGCGGGGCGGGCGGCTCGGCACCGTGGGGGGCTTCGGCGGGCGCGGCGCTCGCGGGCGCGTCCGCGGCAGGCGGGGGGCCGGCCGCACGGGCGCGGCGCTCGGCCACGATCTCCTTCTTGCGCAGCGCCAGCACGCCGCGCTGGAAGTCGGAGATGCTGCGTCGCCCCAGGTGCTGGTCGATCATCCACAGGTGCACGTCCTCGAGGGAGCGGAAGCGCGCGTTCTGCACCGTCTGGAAAGGCAGGCCGTGCTTGCGGCAGATGCCGTAGCGATTGTGGCCGTCCACCAGCACGTCGCCCCACAGCACCAATGCATCGCGGCAGCCTTCGGCCAGCAGGCTGCGCTCCAGCGCTTCGTACTCCTCCGGCGTCAATGGGTCGATGTAGGCTTTAAGTTCTTCGTTGACGACGATGTCCATGGCGCGCGAATCAGGGGGCAGGGAAAGGGCCCGCATTGTAGAGACGGGGGGCCGAGCCATCGGCGGGCACCTGCACGCGGTTGCTGCTGACGAGACGCAGGCCGGTACGACGGCATCGTCCACCCGTGCCTCGTCTACAACGATCCAGGACCATGGACAGCCCGGCCTCTTCGACCACCGCCCGCAAGCCGGGCGCGCTGCTGGTGCCCGGGTGGGACGACGACCACCGCGAGCGCTACCGCGCGCTGGCGAGCGACCTTTGTGCGCAGGGCTGGGCCTGCCGGCTGGTCGACGTGCCGAACGAGGGATGGTCGCCGGCCGAGCGGGCAGCGGTGACGCGCGAGGACAACCTCCAGGACGTGCTGGCGGCATACGACGCGCTGGCCGGCGAGCCGGAGGTCGATCCCGACGCCATCGGCATGGTGGCGGTCAGCTATGGCGGCTATCTCGCCGCGTTCGCGAGCGCCCTGCGCCCGGTGCGCTGGCTGGCTTTGCGCGCGCCGGCGCTCTATCGCGACATCGGCTGGACCACGCCCAAGGAGGAGCTCGACAAGGAGGACCTGGCCGCCTATCGGCTGCTGCGGCTGCGCCCCAAGGACAACCGCGCGCTCGCTGCCTGTGCCGGGTTCCGGGGCGATGTGCTGCTGGTCGGGTCGGGCAGCGACGACACGGTGCCGCGCCCGGTCATCGAGAACTACGCGGCCGCCTTCGCGCAGGCGCGCTCGCTGCAGGTGCGGATGCTGGAATGCGCGGACCACGCCCTCTCCCATCCGGCGTGGGATGCGGAGTTCCGGCATTGCCTGTTCGACTGGATCGCGCAGCGGCGCGCCGAGTTGACCCACGGCGCCGGCGCGGCCCGCGTGCCGGCATCGACACGCAAGCTGCGCATCCTGGTGGTCGAGGACGATGCCGACATGCTGGCGGTCACGCTGGAGCTGCTGCGCACGCTGGGCCACTGGGCCACGGGGGTGAAGAGCGCGGAGGTGGCGATCAACCGCTTTCTCGACGGCGCCTTCGACGTGCTGATGGCAGACATCAACCTGCCCGCCCTCTCCGGACTCGAGCTCGCCCAGAAGCTGCAGCGGCAAGGCGACTTTCCGGTGATCTTCGCGACCGGCCTGCCGCGCCCGCCGCGGCTCGCGCCCGGCACCTTCTGGCTGCAGAAGCCCTACACGGTGGAGCAGCTCGAGAAGGCGTTGCGCGTCGCGGCCGCGCTCGCCCCCGCCCGCGAGGGCAGCGCGAGTTGAAGGCTGCCTCAGCCCAGCGCCAGCCGCTCGTGCTGGTGCCCCAGCGTGCGTGACAGGGTCTGCGCCGCCTGGCGCAGCGCCTGCGCGACGGGGCCGTTCCAGCGGTGGTCGAAGCCGGCCTTGTAGCCGAGCACGGTGATGGCGAGCACCAGGCGCCCGCGGTCGTCGAACACCGGCGCCGCGAACGCGCTCATGCCGGCCATGAAGTCGCCCATGGCGCGCGCCATGCCACGCTCGCGCACCTGGTCGACGGTCTCGACGGTCTCGTCCGGCTGTTCGCGGTTGGCGGCGGAGGCCAGGTAGGCCTCCATCTGCTCGGGCTGCAGGAAGGCCGCGAACACGCGGCCCGTCGCCGAGCGGTAGAGCGGGAACACCGAGCCCAGGCCGATGTTGACCATCACCGGCCGGGCCGGCTGCTCCCAGCGCACCACCGTCGGGCCGAAGCTGCCCCAGACCGACACCGCGACCGTGTGGCCCAGCGACGCACACAGCCGCTCGGCCGCGCGCGTGGCGAGCGAGACGGGCTCGATCGTCGCGAGGCAGGACAGGCTGAACTCCAGCGCCACCGGGCCCATGCCATACAGGCCGGTCTCCGGGTCCTGCGCCAGGAAGCCGGTGCGCAGAAAGCTCACCAGGTAGCGGTGCGCCTTGCTCGGTGCGATGCCCGCCTGCTCGGCGATGTCGGTGATCTTCATGGGGCGGCGGTGGTGGGCCACGATCAGCATCAGGTCGAGGCCGTTCTCCACCGACTGCACGCCGGCCTTCGGCGCGGTGCTGGCGCCCGGTCGCTTCCGGTGGGCGGGGGATGCGGAGGTGCTCATCGGGGGCGACTGTACGGGATGACGGGGTTCGGGTTGTCCTCGGATTGACATCGGCGGCGCCGCGCATTTACGCTAATCGAAAACATTTTCCGCGTTTCGTAAAGGCTTGGAAATGCTGACTGGAGACATGCTGCGCCGCTCGGCGCGCCGATTCCCGGACAAGCCGGCCATCGTCTTGCGCGGGCCGCAGGGCAGCGAGCGCGTGCCCTACCGCGAGCTCGACGCCATGGCCGACCGGGTCGCGCACGCGGTGCTGGGCCTGGGCCTGCCCCGCGGCGCGACCGTCTCGATGCTGTGCCGCAACCTGCCGGCGTACGGCGCCGTGTTCTTCGGCGTGGCGCGCTCGGGCTGCGTGCTCAACAACATCTCGATCCTCTATGCGCCGGAGGAGCTGGGCTACGTGCTGGCCAAGTCCGACACCCGGGTGCTGATCTACGACGCGCAGTTCGCCGACAAGGTGGCGGCGGTGCGCGCGTCCTGCCCGGAGATCCGGCACTTCGTCGCCATCGGCGGCAGCGGCAACGCCGAAGTGCCGGGCGCGGTCGCCTTCGAGCGCTTCATCGAGGGCCAGCCATCGACGCCGCCCGAGGTCGCCATCGACGAGCGCGACCCCTTCTGCATGACCTACACCGGCGGCACCACCGGCCATCCGAAGGGCGTGCTGATGAACCACCGCGCGCGCGCCATCACCGCCCACACCGTGGTGGTGGAAGAGCACCTGGAGGCGAGCGACGTGGTCGCGATCGTCACGCCGCTGTTCCACGTGGCCGCCCTCAACATCATGTTCCAGCCGGCCGTCCTGGTCGGCGCAACGACGGTCTTCGTCACGCCGTGGTCGCCGCAGGCCTTCATCGACGCGGTGGAGGCCGAGGGCATCACCGCCACCTTCATGGTGCCGACGCAGGCCAATGCGCTGGCCATGCTGCCGGACCTGGAGCAGCGCCAGCTCCAGAGCTGGACCAAGCTGTCCTTCGCCGGCGCGCCCATGCCCGACTGGGTGCAGGTGGAGCTCATGCGCAAGCTGCCGCATCTGCGCCTCACGCAGATCTACGGCCAATCGGAGATGGGCGTGATCGCGGCCCTGCCCTGGCAGCGCGCGCGCGACAAGCTGGGCAGCGTGGGCCGCCAGCCCTACAACGTGGATGTGGCCGTGCTGCGCCCCGACGGCACGCCCGCCCCGGCGGGCGAGCTTGGCGAGGTGGCCTCGCGCGGCGACAACCTCATGATCGGCTACTACGGCGAGCCGCAGCAGACCGCCGAGTTCTTCCGCCTCGGCAACGGCTGGGGCCTGTCCGGCGACATCGGCGTGATGGACACGGAGGGCTTCATCACGCTGATCGACCGCGCCAAGGACATGCTGATCTCGGGCGGCGAGAACGTCTACCCCAAGGAGATCGAGCAGGTGCTCTACGAGCTGCCCGAGGTGGCGGAGTGCGCGGTCTTCGGCATTCCCGATGCCAAGTGGGGCGAGGTGCCGGCCGCCTACCTGCAGCTCAAGCCGGGCTGCACGCTGGACGAGGCGCGCGTCATCGCGCAGTGCGAGCAGAAGCTCGCGCGCCACAAGCGGCCGCGGCTGGTGCGCTTCGTCGAGGGCTTTCCGAAGACCCCGATCGGCAAGATCCAGAAGAACCTGCTGAAAGAGCCCTACTGGGCCGGAAGGAAGAAGATCTGAGCTCCCCCTGAGCCCCCTCTCAGCTCTCTTCCCATCGAACAAGGACTTTGAACATGGCCAACGAATCCCCCTACGCGCACTACAGCGCGCTCACGCTCAAGCCCCGTCCCAACGGAATCCTCGAGGTGGTGATGGGCGCCTCGCAGAGCGCCAACAAGAAGCTCTCCACCGCCGACCACAACCTGCACCGCGAGCTGGCCTCCATCTGGAGCGACATCGACAAGGACCCGGCCACGCGCGTGGCGCTGATCCGCGGCGAGGGCAAGGGCTTCTCCGCCGGCGGCGACCTGGGCCTGGTGAAGGACATGGCGAACGACTTCAACGTGCGCGCCCGCGTCTGGCGCGAGGCGCGCGACCTGGTCTACAACGTGATCAACTGCTCCAAGCCCGTGGTCTCGGCGATGCACGGCCCGGCCGTCGGCGCCGGGCTGGTCGCGGGCCTGCTGGCCGACGTGTCGATCGCCAGCACCACGGCGCGCATCATCGACGGCCACACACGGCTGGGCGTGGCGGCCGGCGACCATGCCGCCATCGTGTGGCCGCTGCTGTGCGGCATGGCCAAGGCGAAGTACTACCTGATGTTGTGCGAGGCGGTGTCCGGCGAAGAGGCCGAGCGCATCGGCCTGGTCTCGCTGGCGGTGCCCGAAGACCAGCTGCTGGGCAAAGCCTTCGAGGTGGCCGAGAAGCTGGCCGCCGGCTCGCAGACGGCGATCCGCTGGACCAAGTACGCGCTCAACAACTGGCTGCGCCTGGCGGGGCCCACCTTCGACAGCTCGCTGGCGCTCGAATTCATCGGCTTCTCGGGGCCGGACGTGCAGGAAGGCATTGCCTCGCTGCGCGAAAAGCGCAACCCGAAGTTCGACCCTTCCTGCCCCTTCTAGAAGAGACACGCCATGGACCTCGGCATTGCTGGCAGGACGGCGCTGGTGCTCGGCGGCACGCGCGGGCTGGGCCTGGCCTGCGCGCGTGCGCTCGCCGATGCAGGCGTGCGCGTGCTGCTCAATGGGCGCGATGCCGTCCACGGCGAGGCGACCGCGCACAGCCTCTCGGCACAGGCGCAGTTCGTGGCCGGCGACATCGGCGACGAGCACCAGCGGGAACGGCTGATCGAGGCCGTCTCGCGCATCGGCATGCCGTCGATCGTGGTCACCAATGCCGGCGGCCCGCCGGCGGCGCCGTTCGAGGAGACGCAGCTCGCCGCCTGGCGTGCCAGCCACGAGACCAACGTGATCGGCCCGCTCGAGGTGGTGCGCGCCTTCCTGCCTGCGATGCGGGCCGCGCGCTTCGGCCGCATCCTCAACATCACCTCCTTCGTGGTGAAGGAGCTCTATCCGAACATGGCCCTTTCCAACAGCCTGCGGGTGGGCCTGACCGGCGCGATGGGCTCGTTGGCGCGCGAGGTGGCGCCGCACGGCATCACGGTCAACGGGCTCTTGCCGGGGCTGATGGACACCGGCGCGCTGCAGCGCGTGATCGCCGATCGCCAGCGCCGCACCGGCCAGGATGAAGCCGCGGTGCGCGAAGACATGGCCCGCAGCATTCCGATGCAGCGGCTGGGCACCGCGGAGGACTTCGGCGGGCTGTGCGCCTTCCTGGCCTCGGTGCACGCCAGCTACATCACGGGCCAGAACATCTGCGTGGACGGCGGCCTGACCCGCAACGTGATCTGAAGGCACTGCGGCGTCTGCGCCGCCGACGAGTAAGGAGACATCATCGTGAACAGACTTGCAGGGGCCTGCGGCGCGGCCGCCCTCGCCTTCGCCTCCATAGCGCAGGCGCAGGGCGATGCCAATTCCGATGGCGTGGTGCGCATCGGCGTCATCACCGACATGGGCGGCGTGCTGTCGGAGCTCTCGGGCCGCGGCTCGGCCATGGCGGTGAAGATGGCGGTGGAGGACTTCGGCGGCCAGGTGCTCGGCAAGCCGATCGAGGTGCTGGAGGTCGACCACCAGAACAAGGCCGACATCGCTGCCAACAAGGCGCGCGAATGGTTCGACGTGCAGAAGGTGGACATGATCACCGACCTCACCAACTCGGCCGTGGCCCTCGCCGCGGTGGACATGGCGAAGCAGAAGAACCGCATCGCCATCGTCAACGGCGCGGGCGCGCTGCGGCTCACCAACGAAAGCTGCACGCCCAACAGCATCCACTACGCCTGGGACACCTACGCGATGGCCAATGGCACCGCGCAGGCGATCGTGAAGAAGGGCGGCGACACCTGGTACTTCCTGACGGCCGACTACGCCTTCGGCCACCAGATCGAGCGCGACGTGACGGAGGTGGTGACCGCGGCCGGCGGCAAGGTCGTGGGGACCTCGCGCCATCCCTTCAACGCGAGCGACTTCTCGTCCTTCATGGTGGCGGCCAAGGGCTCGGGCGCGAAGATCATCGGCCTGGCCAACGGCGGCAGCGACACCATCAACGCGATCAAGTCGGCGCAGGAGTTCGGCATCGACCCGGCAAAGCAGAACCTGGCCGGCCTCGCGGTGTTCATCACCGACATCCACGGCGTCGGCCTGAAGGCTGCGCAGGGCGTGATGCTGACCGAGGCTTTCTACTGGGACAGCAACGACGAGACCCGCCAGTGGTCACGCCGCTTCTTCGAGCGCATGAAGAAGATGCCCACCGCCATCCACGCGGCGAACTACTCGTCGACGATGCACTACCTGCGCTCGGTGCGCGATGCCGGCACCGACGCAGCCGGCACGGTCATGGCGAAGATGAAGGCCACGCCTGTCAACGACTTCTTCGCGAAGAACGGCCGCATCCGCGAGGACGGCCGGATGGTGCACGACATGTACCTGATGCAGGTGAAGACGCCGGCCGAGTCGAAGTACCCGTGGGACTACTACAAGCGGCTGGCGGTCATTCCGGCGGCGGAGGCGTTCCAGCCGCTCGCGAAGTCGACGTGCCCGCTCGTGCGGAAGGGATCTTGACCCTGGCCGGGTCGCTGCGGCCTTGTGAGTTCGTTCCCCCGCGCCGCGAAGCGCGCACAAGGTAGTAAGGTCGCCGCATGAACGACCTCTTCCATGATCGCCAGGCGCGCGGCTCGGGTGTCGCCACGTTTGCATCGCGTTGCGCTGCCTGGGTGCTGGCAATGCTGGCCGGCTTCGCGCAGGCTTCCACGGGCCTCGACGAGATCGCGGTCTCGGCGCTCGACGGGCCTGTCACGCTGTACTACCCGACTGCCGACGCCGAGCAGCCGGTCCGGCGCGGCCCCTTCACGCTGTCGCTGGCACCGCAGGGCAAGCCGACGCGCGGCAACGGCCGCCTGGTGGTGATCTCGCACGGTTCGGGTGGCTCGCCCTGGGTGCACGCGGATCTCGCGCGCAGCCTGGTGGAGGCGGGCTTCGTGGTCGCGCTGCCCGAGCACCGGGGCGACAACTACAAGGACGGCAGCCAGCCCGGCCCCGCGAGCTGGACCCTGCGGCCGGCCGAAGTCTCACGCGCGGTCGACGCGGTCGGCCGCGATCCGCGCTTTGCGCCGCTGCTGCAGCTCGACAAGGTGGGCGTCTACGGCATGTCGGCCGGCGGACACACCGCGCTCAGCCTGGCGGGCGGCCGCTGGTCGCCGGCCGGCGTCAAGCGGCATTGCGAGGCGCACCTCGAAGAGGACTTCCAGTCCTGCGTGGGCCTCATCACGCGGCTCACCGGCGGGCCGCTGGATGCTGTCAAGAAATGGGCTGCGCTCACGGTGATCCGCTGGCGCTTCGACGATGACACGCCGCGGGTGCATGCCGACCCGCGCGTGGCGGCGGTGGTGGCGGGCGTGCCCTTCTCGGCCGACTTCGACATGGCGTCGCTGGCCGCGCCGGCGATGCCGCTCGGCCTGGTCACGGCGCAGAAGGACCGCTGGCTGATCCCGCGCTTTCATAGTGGCCGCGTGCTCGCGGCCTGCCGCAACTGCGAGCTGATCGCCGACTTGCCCATGGGCGGCCACGGTGCGCTGCTGTCACCGCCGCCGCCGGGTCTCACAGGCTTGATCGCAGACATGCTCGACGACCCGCCGGGCTTCGACCGCGCCGCCACCACGCCGGCGGTGGACCGAAAGATCACGGCCTTCTTCGCCAGGCACCTGCTGCAAGGAGGCGCGGGGCGCGAGACGGTGTCGCCGCGCGAAGCGAGCGCTCGGCCCTAGGGCCTCTGAACAGGCCCTAGCTGCGCAGGCGGCGCTCCCACGCGCGCAGCCCCCGCTGCCATGCCTGGAGCCGGTCGTCCGCGACCGCGCCGGCACCGGAGGTGGTGGCGCAGAGCTGGTCGAGCAGGATCTGCTGGTCGGTGCTGAGCTGCTCCGGGAACACGGGCACCAGCGTGACCCACTGGTCGCCGCGCGCGCCGCTGCGCGCCAGCGGAAATCCCCGGCCCTTGAGGCAGTAGGACAGCCGGCCGCGCCTCGGCTGCAGGGGCTGGAGCCCGGTGAGGGTGGGCACCTGGAGCTGCCTGCCGGCGATCCAGGCGAAGCCATCGACCGGGACCTCGCAGCGAAGGGTGCCGTCATCGTCGAGCTGGAAGAAGGCATGGTCGAGCAGCTCGACGCGGATTTCGAGATCGGCCGGAAGCCGCTCGGGTCGCAGGCGCCGGCCATCGACGTGAAGCAGGTCGCCATGGCGCACGCCATGCGGAATGCGGACCTTGAGCTGGTAGCTGCGCGGGGCGCTCCTGCCGGTGCTCTTACAGGCCGCGCACGGCTGCCTCGCAATCCCGCCGCCCAGGCAGGCCTCGCATTCGACCAGGCCGGTGGACCAGCCGAAGAAGGAACGCTTGGGCACGGCGCCCGAGCCGCCGCATCGCACGCAGTGGCCGCCGAGCACCTGGTGGCCGGCGCCCGCGCAGCTGCGGCAGGTCTCGGTCACCTTGCCCCGCAGCACCTTGATGCAGCCGGCCGCGGCCTCTTCGAGCGTCAACTTCACCTTGCGGTGGATGGGCCGCTGCTGCCGGGTCGTGCCGGCGTCGTCGCGGAACCCGGCCGGATCGCCGGCTTGCTCGTCGACAGCGTCGCCGGGGCCGGCTGCCGAAGCGGGCGCGGCGGCGTGGGCATCGGCGGCCGGCGCCTCGGCAGCGGGCTGGAAGCCGGCGCGGCGGATCGCCTCGAAGGCCTGGTTGATGCGCTGCATCCTGGCCACGGCATCGGCGCTGCCGTTGCGGTCCGGGTGCCACCGGGAGGCCAGCCGGCGCCATGCCGCCTTCACTTCGCGCTCGCTCGCGCCGGATGCCAAACCCAATTCGGCGAAAGCGTGGTCGGTTCCCAAGCGCAGGTCCTCGGTGCGGCCTGCCGTCCCGGACGAAAGTCCATGGAGGCGGCAGGAACGTCTGCGCGAATGCTATCCGAGCCTGCGGCGCCTTCGACGGAGCACCCGGGCCGGCCGCTATCGGCTGGCGTGCGTGCTCAGTGCACGCGCATACCGGGACCGTTCGTGCGCCTCGGCCGCGCGGCCGTGCGCAAGGAATTCGGCCACCGCGTCGTTGACGATGTCGGGATGCGTCACCGGCCCCATGTGCCCGAGCGCCTCGAATTCGACCACGCTCACATCGGGCAGCACGCCGGTCAGCAGCCGCGCGACGCCGCGGGCCGAGGCCGGCGATTGCGCGCCCGTCATGTAGAGCACCGGCACCTCCAGCGCACCGAAGGCCTGCAGCGGCGTGGGCTCGGAGAACAGCGCGCGGGCCCAGCCGGCGACGTTGACCACCGACGACGCGATCGGCGCGCGACGCCCTTCGGGCATGCGTCGCCAGCTGCCCGCGCCCATCCAGTAGTCGATGAAGCGTTCTGCGGCGGCATCGAGGTCGCCGGCCTCGGCGGCGGCCGCGGCATCGGCGGCGGCAAAGCGGATGCCGTTCGCCGCCTCCTGCCCGGGCGCCTCCTGCTCGAGCAGCGAGAACAGCGTGGGCTCGTACAGCGCGATGGCGCGCACCCGGTCGGGCCGCGCGAGGGCCGCCACCAGGGCCACGGCGCCGCCGTAGGAGTGGCCGACCAGGCAGAAGGGATCGCCCGCGGCCGCGAACACCGGTTCGAGCAGCGCCACCTCGTCGGCCAGCGTCACGGTGCGGTCCGCCGGCCAGGCGGGACTGCGCCCGGCACCGAGCGAATCGGGGGCGAGCACGTGCCAGCCGGGGGCCAGGCGCTCCATCAGGCCGCGCCACTGCGCGGAGCTGCTGGCGTTGGCGTGGAGGCAGACGACGCCGGGGCCGGCGCCGCTTTCGCGGAAATGGGGAACGGGAGCTTGCTGCATGGCTTGCAATGTGGCGCACCGCGGGCGCGGCGTCCTGACCGGGCGTCGCCGGGGCCTGTCTCATCGTCCGCTTTTCCAGACTTCGAGACTGCCCTGGTTCCACGAAGCGGCTGAGCTCGCCCAGCCGGGCGAAGCCGCCCTGCCTTGGCGAAAAGCCGGGTATCTGTCCGACTGCGCACGCGGTTGCGCGCCGCTAGACTCGACGATTCCGCCCCGGCGCATCCTGGTCCCGCAGAGGACGCGCCGGCTCCACGGAGCCGTGCCAGCCTGCTGGCGGGTACGGCGACCGGCCTCGATCGATCCACAGCATGGCAGATGCCCGCGAAGCTCCACTCCCGCCCGTCGCTGCGCCGCCGGCACTGACCGAACCCGGCGACGCGGACTTCCGGCTCATGGTCGACGCGGTAGGCGACTACGCGATCTTCCTCCTGGACCCGGGCGGGGTGATTCGCAGCTGGAACACCGGCGCTCGCAAGATCAAGGGCTATGAGGCGCACGAGGTGATCGGGCGCCATTTCTCGCTGTTCTATCCGCCCGAGCAGCTCGAGCGCGGCTGGCCCGAGTACGAGCTGAAGATGGCCCGCGAGACCGGGCGCTTCGAGGACGAGGGCTGGCGGGTGCGCAAGGATGGATCGCGCTTCTGGGCCAACGTCATCATCACGCGGCTGATCGACGCCAGCGGCGCGTTCCGCGGCTTCTCCAAGATCACCCGCGATCTCACGGAACGCCGCCGCGAGGAAGAGCAGCTGCGCATGAGCGAGGAGCGCTTCCGGCTGCTGGTTGAGGGGGTGAAGGACTATGCGATCTTCATGCTCGACACCACCGGCCACGTGGCGAGCTGGAACATCGGCGCGCGGCGCTTCAAGGGCTACGAGGCGCACGAGATCATCGGCCGGCATTTCTCGACCTTCTACCCGCCCGAAGTGCAGGCCACCGGCTGGCCCGACGAGGAGCTGCGCCTCGCGCGCCGGGACGGGCGCTTCCAGGACGAAGGCTGGCGCGTGCGCAAGGACGGCACCCGCTTCTGGGCCGGCGTGGTGATCACGGCGGTGCACGACGAGACCGGCACCTTGCGCGGCTTCGCCAAGCTCACGCGCGACCTCACCGAGCAGCGCCGCGTCAGTTCGCTGGAGGACGAGGGCCGGCGCATCAGCACCTTCCTGGCCATGCTCGGCCACGAGCTGCGCAACCCGCTCGCGCCGATCTCCAACGCGCTGGCCCTGATGGCCCGCGAGAAGCTGGAGAGCCGCACGCTGCGCCTGGCGCACGAGACGATCGCGCGACAGCTCAAGCAGATGGTGCGGCTGGTCGACGACCTGCTGGACATCGGCCGCATCACCAGCGGAAAGATCCGGCTGGAGGCGAAGCCGGTCGATCTGAAGGAGGTGGTGGCGGAGGCGATCGAGGCCACGGCGCCCGGAGCCCAGGACAAATCGCAGGAGCTGAAGCTCGACGTCGACGAGGCGCCGCTGTGGGTCACCGGCGATCGCGCCCGCCTGATCCAGGTGCTGAGCAACCTGCTGAACAACGCCATCAAGTTCACGCCGGCCCACGGCCATCTGCAGATCAGCGCCCGCCGCGACGGCGGTCGGGCGGTGCTCACCGTGCGCGACGACGGGCCCGGCATCGCGTCGCGGGACATCGCACGCATCTTCAACCTCTTCGAACAGGGCGAGCAGGACATCGCGCGGCTGCAGGGCGGGCTGGGCCTCGGGCTGAGCCTGGTCCAGCAGCTGGTCAGCCTGCATGGCGGGGACGTGGCCGCCTTCAGCAGGGGGGTGCCGGGCGAAGGCAGCGAATTCGTGGTGCGGCTGCCGCTGTCGGAGCCGCCGGCCATCGCCGAACGGGAGCAGGCGGACGGCGCGCCGCTCGACACCCGCCCGATGGTGCTGGTGGTGGACGACAACCAGGACTCGGCCCACACCATGGCCGAGCTGATGGAAGTGCTGGGCTGCCGCGCGTCGGTACGGCACGACGGCCCGACCGCGCTGGACGCCATCAAGCGGCTGGCACCCGACCTGGTGCTGCTCGACATCGGGCTGCCCGGACTGAGCGGCCTGCAGGTGGCCGAGCGCGTGCGCGCCGAGGTCGCGAACCCGCCGCCGCTGATCGCGATCACCGGCTACGGGCAGGAGCGCGACCGCCAGCTGAGCTTCGACGCCGGCTTCTTCGCGCACCTGACCAAGCCGGTGGACGCCGACCAGCTCGAGGACCTGCTCAGGCGGCTGCTCGACAGGCGCTGAGCCTCCACAGCCCGGCGACCCGGCCATTCGGCACATGGACGTGCTCCGCCGCCCGGCGTAGCATCGCTCTCCCCTCTTGCCGCCCACCGCGGCGACAAGGTCCCTGTCAGTGAAGCTTCAACGGAGGTTGGAATGAGCTATCACCTGGAAGGTCGCCTGCTCGAGGTCTGCAACTGCAACGTGCTGTGCCCCTGCTGGATCGGCGAGGACCCGGACAACGGCACCTGCGACACCATCGTCGCATGGCGCATCGACAGCGGAACGATCGATGGGATCGACGTCGGCGGCAACACCATCGCGGCCGTGGCCCACGTGCCCGGCAACATCCTGGAAGGCAACTGGACGGCCGCGATCTACGTGGACGACAACGCCTCCAAGGCACAGGAGGAAGCGCTGCTCAAGGTCTACACGGGACAGGCCGGCGGCCCGATCGCCGACCTGGCCAAACTGATCGGCACGGTGGTGTCGGTGGAGCGCGCGCCCATCGGCTTTCATGTGGACGAGGGCAAGGGCACGCTCAAGATCGGGAGCAACTACTACGCCGAGCTCGAGCCCTACCGCGGCGCAACCGGCGAGCAGACGGTGCTGTCGGACACCGTGTTCTCCACCGTGCCGGGCGCGCCGGTCTTCGTCGGCAAGGCGCCCGTCTATCGCTCCAAGAATGCCGCGTTGGGCATCGATCTCGACATCAAGAACCACAACGCGCTGCAGAGCACCTTCGTCTTCGACGCCTGAAGCGGTCAAGCGATGGACGCCCCTGCGGGCATCGCGCGGCGGAGCCCGCCGCGCCTCGGCGCCGTGCGTCATCGGCGGGTGTTCCTGCCGCTGTTCGTGGGGCTCGTCGCGCTCGCCTGGCTGGCGCTGTGGGCGTGGGCCCGCAGCCCCTACGGGCGCTACCTCGAGCACGGCGACTGGCTGTCTTCGGGGCCCGCGGCATTTCTCTGCCGCGCCCTGCCCGCAGGCGAGCTGCTGGTGCCGGCGCTGCTCTACACACTGGCCTGGGTCCTCATGACCGCGGCCATGATGCTGCCCACCACCCTGCCCCTGTTCGACGTGTTCGACCGCCTGACGGCGCGGCGGCCGGACCACGGGCGCCTGCTGGCGCTGCTCGGCCTGGGCTACATGGCGGTGTGGGGCTTCTTCGGGCTGCTGGCGCACGGGCTGCACGAGCTCATCCTCGCGCTGCTGGCGCGCTCGCCGACGCTCGCGTGGCACGGTTGGCTGATCGGCGCCGCCACTCTCGGGCTGGCCGGCGCATTCCAGTTCAGCCGGCTCAAGCACCAGTGCCTGGACAAGTGCCGCACGCCGTTGGGCTTCGTCATGGCGCACTGGCGCGGGCCGGCGCCGGCGCGCCAGGCCTTTGCCCTGGGCGCGTACCACGGCCTCTTCTGCGTGGGCTGCTGCTGGGCGCTGATGCTGCTGATGTTCGCGCTCGGCACAGGCAGCCTGGGCTGGATGCTGCTGTTGGCGGCGCTGATGGCGGTCGAGAAGAACCTCCGGTGGGGCCGGCGCCTCAGTGCGCCGCTGGGCGTCGCGTTGCTCGCCGGTGCGGCGGTGGTGGTGGTCGTCCATGCCTGAGCCGCGCGACGGCCCGCCCGGCCTGCGGGTCGTGGCGCTCACCGTCGCCGCGATGCTGGCCTTTGCGGCCAACTCGCTGCTGTGCCGGATGGCGCTGCAGCAAGGTGGCATCGACGCGGCCAGCTTCGGCAGCATCCGGCTGGTGTCGGGCGCGCTCACGCTCGCGCTGGTCATGCGCCTGCGCTCCGCAGCGGCACCCGCCGGGCGCGCGGACTGGCTGGCGGCGGCGATGCTGTTCGCGTATGTCGCCTTCTTCTCCTTCGCCTACCTCAGCCTGCCGGCCGGCACGGGCGCGCTGATCCTGTTCGGCGCGGTGCAGCTGACGATGCTCGGCGCCGGCCTGCGCGCGGGCGAGATGTTCGGGCCGCTCGCGTGGACGGGCTTCGCACTGGCGGTTGCGGGCCTGGTCTACCTGGTCTCACCGGGCGTGGCGGCGCCGCCGCTGCTCGGCGCGATGCTGATGGCGGTCGCGGGCGTGGCCTGGGGCGTGTATTCGCTGCGCGGGCGCGGCGTGGCCGACCCGCTGGCCGCGACCGCGCGCAACTTCGTTCGGGCGGCGCCCATGGCATTGGCGTTGAGCCTGGTGCTCGCCGGCAGTGCGCACGCCGATGCGGCCGGCGTCGCGCTCGCGGTGGCCTCGGGCGCGCTGACCTCGGGGATAGGCTATGTGATCTGGTATGCGGCGCTGCCGGGGCTCTCGGCCATGCGGGCGGCGACGGTGCAGCTGTCGGTGCCGCTGATTGCGGCCTTCGGTGGGGTGCTGTTTTTGTCGGAGGCGATCACGCCGCGGTTGATGCTCTGCTCGGTCGCGATTCTCGGGGGGATCGGGTTGGTGCTGGCGGCGAAGACGAGAGCGGTGCGGCCAACAAGGTCTACGTGACGCAGACTAGGAGCGCCAGCTTGCCTGCTCCAGAACCTTGAGCAGTCGACAGGCGGAAGATCGAGTGCTTCGCGCAATGTCGAGCGCAAGCTGCACGGGGTACTCCACGAGATCGACGTCGCCGGCCTCGACGCTTTCGATGAAGCCAATGTCACGGCCGATTGCTTGATCGAGTTCGGTGGGCGTGAGCTGGGCCGCGGTTCGAAGCATGGGCACGTACTGGACTTGGTGCAGCAATTCCCAGCATTGCTGGCTGGTGCCGACAGGCGGGGTGACTAGACGGCCTTAGGACTCGTCGTCAATGGCGGCTACCTTGAAGGCAAGGACGTACCCGTGACGGCAAGTTGGCTGGCTGCTCGTGACTCCTGCTCCGACTCGCCTTTCAGCGGCGGATACAAGGGCTCCGCCGTTGAAGTCGCTGGCCCGCACGTCGGGATTTACATGGGTGTTCGCGGGGGCAGCCAAGGAGATCCGCCATGACTACCGTTCAGATCGAACCGCCCGACGCACTGGCGCAGCAAGCCAGGCAAGCCGGGTTGTTCTCGGCACCCAAGTGGAGGCGATGCTGCGCGCGCACTGCGCCGCGAGGCCATGGAGAGCCTGCGCTCGCGGCATGAGCGCGCACCCGAGGAGCTCACGCCCGAGATCGACCAAGAGATCGTCGAGACTGTGCGCGAAGTCCGCCGCCAGCGCCGCCAGCGCGACGCCAACTGAGGGCCGTCACGCGGCTGCCCTCAACGCCGTACGAGGCCTTGGTGTTCGGCATGCCGACACCCCGGTGATGGCCCGGCTAAATGCAAGCCGCACTCCATGGATCCCGCATCGGCCCTGTACCCGCTTCAGTCGCGCAGCGTGAACACCACCGACAGGTACGCCACGGGCAGCTCGCCGATGGCCTCGATGCCGTGCAGCGCCGTGGCGTCGAACAGCAGCGAGTCGCCCGCGCCCAGGCTCACCACCTTGTTGCCGTAACGGTAGCGGACCCGTCCTGCCAGCAGGTACAGGAACTTCACGCCCGGGTGTTGGAACGTCACGTAGGGCTCGGCCCCGGGCAGCAGCGTGACCAGGTAGGGCTCCACGAACAGATTCCCCGAGAGCTGGTGGCCCAGCAGCTCGTAGCGGTAGCCGACCACCGCGCCGATGCGATCCACCAGGATGCCCTTACCCGCGGGCACGTGGCTGAAGTCCGTGCGGCTGGGCTGGTCACCGAAGAAGCGCGAGACCGGCACGCCCAAGCCGTCGGCGATGCGGTCGAGGGTCTCCACCGAGGGGGAGACGAGGCCGCGCTCGATGCGCGAGAGCATTGAGGCGGAGATGCCCGAGCTTTGAGCCAGCCCGCCACCGGAGGCGCCGGCTGCCACGCGCAGGGCGCGCACCTGGCTGCCTATGCGCGAAGCTGACCGGCTGCGAGGCGGCTGCGGCACGGGTGAGTTGCGCAGGCGGCGCAGCACCGATGCTGGCGGCCTCAGGGGCCGGGCCGTCGGAAGCGGCGATGCGGCCTGCCGCTTCATACGGCACCGCCCCGAGGGCGCCCGCCAATCGCACCGAGGCGCTGGCGGCTTTTGCGAAGGCGATCGTTTGGATTGCACATGGGCTGCATCAAGCCATTCGAGGACATGCACAGCATTATGTGTCGTTAAAGACGTTTCCTCCACAGGCACATTTAGAGAGCCTGCGTGCTCATGGCAGCAGGCGCGCGAACCAAGAAGCAGTCCGGCAGCGCGCGCGGCGCCCTGCCCAATGCCGTCACGCTTGCGCTCGGCAGGAACCTGCGACGTTTCCGCGAGGAGGCGGGCATGACGCAGCTGGAGCTGGCCTTCGATGCGGAGGTTGAGCGCTCGCGCATCTCCAAGATCGAGCGCGGGCACATCAACCCCTCGCTGCTGACGCTGGCTTCGCTTTGCTATTGCCTCAAGATCACCTTGCCCAAGCTGTTCGAGGGCGTGAAGGAGACGCTGCCGCCAACCTGGATGGGCGGTTCGCTTCGCCGATCGAATCAGGCCGTCCTGGGCGAGCCACCCGCCAAGGCACGGCGCAGGTAGAGCAGGGCGACGCACCGGTTTACAGCGCAGGCGGTTCTCGCGCTCTGGCATTTCTTCGGCCTCTCGTCGTCTTCTTACTCGGCTTTAGGCGTCAGAGGGCCTCCAGCAGCCACCCGGCGCCGCCGATCGTCTCGGCGTGGGCCTCGGCCACTGATCTTCTCGCTGCGCGCCATGACGCGCAGCGGCGATTCAATGAGAGCGACTGCGGTGGCAACGGCATCCCGCCGCCGCATACACTTCATTGGTTGGTGGCGCGAATCATAGTCACGCAAGCCACAACACAACAGGCAGGTGAAAGTTCAAGCGACGTCAATCCGAGCACTCGGGGTAACACTTACCGGCTCCTGGAGAGACTTAGTCAGCTTATGAACGTCTTATCGAGGTCGCGCCCAGGGTGGATCGCGGTTAAGGCTTTGTTCTGACCTCGAGCTTGAACAAGCTCGTCGCCTCCAGATCCAGCGCCAGCTGCTCCCGCTGATTGAACAGCCGCCATCGCCAGCGCAGGATGCCCAGTGTCGGCCGCTTCTCCGACCGCCGCACCTCGATCACATCCGCGACGAGCCGCAGCGCATCGCCCGGCCGCACAGGGTTAGGCCATTTCACATACGCCAAGCCCGGCGAGGCAAAAGACTCGGACCCGGCCAATGCCGCATCCGTCACCAGCCGCATCGCAATCCCACCGGTGTGCCATCCGCTCGCGATCAGTCCACCGAAAGGACCCGCGGCGGCCGCATCCCCATCGGTGTGGAACCACTGCGGGTCGTACGCCTTCGCGAACTGCAGCAGCTCGGCCTCGGTGACGACATAGGGCCCGGCCTCGATGACCTGCCCCACGTGGAACTCGGCGAACTTCATGGCGCCGAGCTCAGTAGGTCTCGAGGTGCAAGCGGCCTTCGCGCTTGAGCGCAGCGCCGATCGTGTCCCAGTCCAGACCCGCCTCCACTGCCACGTCGCGCAGGGCGAGCACCACTCCCTCTTCCATGCTCTTGAGTCCGCAGACATAGAAGTGGCTCTGCCCATCCTTCAGCAACGCAGCCAGGTCGGCGGCGCGCTCGCGCATGACGTCCTGCACGTAGCGCTTGGGCTGTCCGGGCGTGCGCGAGAAGGCGAAGTTGATGTCGATGAAGTCCTTAGGCAGTGTCTGCAGCGGACCGAAGTAGGGCAGCTCCTGCTGGGTGCGCGCGCCGAAGAAGAGCATGAGCTTGCCGCTCTCGAACTTGCCGCTCTTGCGCAGGCGCCGGCGCCATTCCGTCATCGCGCGCATGGGGGCGCTGCCGGTGCCGGTGCAGATCATCACGATGTGCGACTTGGGATGGTTGGGCATCAGGAAGGAGGTGCCGAAGGGCCCGATGACCTGCACCTTGTCGCCCACCTTGAGGTCGCACACGTAGTTGCTGCAGACACCGCGCACCGGGTTGCCCTGGTGGTCCTGCAGCACGCGCTTTACCGTGAGCGAGATGTTGTTGTAGCCGGGGCGCTCGCCGTTGCGCGGGCTGGCGATGGAGTACTGGCGCGCGAAGTGCGGCTTGCCGTTGGCGTCGGTGCCCGGCGGGATGATGGCGATCGACTGGCCCTCCAGCACCGGGAAGGGCATGGCGCCGAAGTCCAGCACGATATGGTGCGTCTGGTTCTCGTAGCCGGCCTCGGTGCAATTGAAGTTGCCGACCACGGTGGCGGTGGTCGGGCTCTTCGGCGGGAACAGGTTGGTGTAGGCGTGCGCGGCCGACCAGGGCGGCACGGTGGCGCCGAACTGCGCGGAATTGAAAGGCACCTCGCCGGGTGCGGAGGGCGGCTGCGGCGCAGCGGCGGGCTGCGTTTGGACCACCACCTCGTCGGACGAGGCGATGCCCTCGGCCTCCAGCTGCTCGGGCGTGAGCTCGGCGGGCAGCTCGTCCCAGCCGAACTGCTCCTCGATCGAGTAGGCGCGCGCCACGGGCATGGTGCGCCAGTTGTCGATGGAGCCCGTCGGGCAGGGCGAGATACAGGCCATGCAGCCGTTGCAGACATCGGCACGCACCACGTAGTTGCGGTCGTCGTGCGTGATGGCGTTGACGGGGCAGGTGGCCTCGCAGGTGTTGCAGCGGATGCAGATCTCGGGGTCGATCAGGTGCTGCTTGATGACGCCGATTTGGATGGTGGCCGTGTCCATGTTGTGCTCCTAAACTCCCTCCCCTTCCGGGGGAGGGTTGGGTGGGGGCACGCGGTGCGTGTCGTGGGTACGTCCGGTGCCCCCATCCCTGCCTTCCCCCGAAGGGGAAGGAGAAAGACCATCAGCCGAAGCGGACGTATTCGAAATCCACTGGTTGCCGGTTGATGCCCATCACCGGCGGCGCGATCCAGCCGGCGAACTTGCCCGGGTCGACCACGCGGCCCATCAACGATGCCACGAAGGCGAAGTCTTCGGGCGTGGGCAGCCACTCGCTCTTCTTCGCGGCCCACTCGGCCTCGTTCACCACTCGGCCGTCGGGCGACATCTTGATGCCGGCCAGCGCGCCGATCTGGCGGTTGAAGGCCTTGTGCGGGACGGTCAGGCGGGTCGGGATGCCGGCCTTCTCCAGGACCTTGTTCCAGCGGTTCACGCCAGCCACCGAGTCCTTGATGAAGTCGTCGCGCAGCACTTCGTTCAGCGCATTGAGCATCGGCACGTCCTTCTCGACCAGGTGGCCGTTCTGGACTTCGAGCACCTTGTAGGTCTGGCCCTTGAGCACGTGGTCGTCGGTGCGCTTGCCTTCTTCATAACGGCCCTTGAGGCCCGAGCTGTAGAAGGTGGCGGCGTTGCTCGACTGGTCGGCGCCGAACAGGTCGATGGTGACGCTGTAGTGGAAGTTCAGGTAGCGCTGGATGGTGCCGAGGTCGATGGCGCCGGCCGCGCGCACCTTCTGCGGGTCGTCGGTCTTGAGCTCGTTCATCACCTGCGCGGTGCGCGCGAGCACGCGCGACACGCCGCTCTCGCCGACGAACATGTGGTGCGCTTCCTCGGTCAGCATGAACTTCGTGGTGCGCGCCAGCGGGTCGAAGGCGCTCTCGGCCAGCGCCGACAGCTGGAACTTGCCGTCGCGGTCGGTGAAGTAGGTGAACATGAAGAACGCCAGCCAGTCCGGCGTCTTCTCGTTGAAGGCGCCCAGGATGCGCGGGTTGTTCTCGTCGCCCGAGGTGCGCTGCAGCAGGGCCTCGGCCTCCTCGCGGCCGTCGCGGCCGAAGTGCTTGTGCAGCAGGTAGACCATGGCCCACAGGTGGCGGCCCTCTTCCACGTTGATCTGGAACAGGTTGCGCAGGTCGTACATGCTGGGCGCGGTCAGGCCCAGGTGGCGCTGCTGCTCGACCGAGGCCGGCTCGGTGTCACCCTGCGTGACAATGATGCGGCGCAGGTTGGCACGGTGCTCGCCGGGCACGTCCTGCCAGGCCTTCTCGCCCTTGTGGTCGCCGAAGTGGATCTCGCGGTTGGCGTCGCCCGGGTTCAGGAAGATGCCCCAGCGGTAGTCGCGCATCTTCACGTAGTCGAACTGGGCCCAGCCCTGCGGGTCGACGCTGACGGCCGTGCGCAGGTAGACCTCGTAGTTGGTCGAGCCCTCGGGCCCGACGTCGTCCCACCAGTTGATAAAGTTCGGCTGCCAGCCTTCGAGCGCGCGCTGCAGCGTGCGGTCTTCGCTCAGGTTGACGTTGTTGGGGATCTTCTCGCTGTAGTTGATCGTGCTCATCGTTGTTCCTTGCAAAGTTCAGACGTTCAGACGCGGTTGAGGTCGAAGCCGGCTTTCTCGCCGGTGCCATAGACCTTGAGAGCGCCCTTTTCGCCGACGGCGTTCGGGCGGTTGAAGATCCAGTTCTGCCAGGCGGTGAGCCGGCCGAAGATGCGGGTCAGCATGTTCTCCTGGCTGGCGAAGCGCAGGTTGGCCTCGAGGCCTGTAAGCGCGTCGGGCGACATCGCGGCGCGCTCCTCGATGGCGATGCGGATCTCGTCGTCCCAGTCGATGTCGTCGGGCGCGGCGGTGACGAGGCCGAGCTTGAGCGCCTGGTCGGCATCGAGCGGCGTGCCGGCGGCGGCGCGGGCAGCCTCGAGGGGCGCGGCCTCTTCGTAGAAGCGACGCTGCAGGCGGCTCTGGTCGTTGACCATCGGGAAGAAGCCGAAGTTGAACTCGTCCAGCACCAGCTTGGGCGCGTGCTCGGGTGCATCGGGCAGGGCGAGCATGTAGGCGCGGTCGGCCGCGAAGGCCAGCTCGGCCAGGGTGCCGGCGAAGCAGGAGCCGGGCTCGATCAGCGCGAACAGGCTGCGCGAGGAGACGTCCAGGCGGGCCAGGGTGCGGCGCAGCGCGCCGATGGTCTCGCGCACCAGCCAGTGGTCCTTGTTCGCCAGCAGGGTCTGGTCGCTGGCGAGCACGGCCTGCGCATCGCCCTCAGTCTTGAGCAGCCAGGTGCCGATGTCGAGCTCGTTGGTGCGCAGGTTGAGGATGGCGTCGTCGAGCTGGCGCGCCATCGCGAGCGGCCACCAGGCGGCGCCCGCGGCCTCGATGCCGGCGATGTCGGTGGGCTGCGCGCCGGCGGGAGCCTTGACGGTGAGCGTGGCGGTGCGGCGGGCGCGGTCGATCTCGACCGTGACGTGCTCGTAGCGCAGGCTGTCCGGACCGTCCTCGCGCTCGACGCGCGTCAGGGTCACGCCCTTGGCGTCGGCCGGGCGGTCGCTGCCCTCGGCCAGCTTGGCGGCGCGCTCCTGCACGGCGGCGCCGAACTGCGCCGGCTTGGCGATCGCATCGACCAGGCGCCATTCGACGGCGCGCTGGCCGCGCACGCCTTCGACGCTGGTGCAGAAGATGTCGGCCAGGTCGTGGCGCACATGGCGCTTGTCGGTGACGCGGGTAAGGCCGCCGGTGCCGGGCAGCACGCCCAGCAGCGGCACCTCGGGCAGCGAGACGGAAGAGGAGCGGTCGTCGACCAGCAGAATTTCGTCGCAAGCCAGCGCCAGCTCGTAGCCGCCGCCGGCGCAGGCGCCGTTGACGGCCGCCAGGAACTTGATGCCCGAGTGCTTCGACGAGTCCTCGATGCCGTTGCGCGTCTCGTTGGTGAACTTGCAGAAGTTCACTTTCCAGGCGTGGCTGGAGACGCCCAGCATGAAGATGTTGGCACCGGAGCAGAAGATGCGGTCCTTGGCGCTGGTGACGATGACCGAGCGCACTTGCGGATGCTCGAAGCGCACGCGGTTGAGCGCGTCGTGCAGCTCGATGTCCACGCCCAGGTCGTAGCTGTTGAGCTTGAGCTTGTAGCCGGGGCGGATGCCGCCGTCCTCGGCGATGTCCAGCGACAGCCGGGCCACGGAGCCCTCGACGCTGAGCTTCCAGTGGCGGTATTCGGTCGGGTCGGTGCGGTAGTCGACGCGGGCGGGATGGGCAGCGGTTTCGGTCATGTCGCGGTCTCCTGGGGTGCCTGGTTCAATGAACAATAGTGCATTCGGCGTGTGCTATGACATGCATCATGATGCATGTTCGGGGGCGAGTCAAGTTGCCGGGCCACTTTTTTACAAATACGCGATAAAGCGGTCGCGACCCCAGTCTTCAACCCCGGCTCATCGTCTCCCGCACCACCGCCCGAAGCGCCTGGAAGCTCTGCGCCAGGTCCCGCCCGCTGGTGTCAACGCTCAAGTCGGCCTTGGAATAGAAGGCGGCGCGGCCGGCGAGGATGCGGCGCAGGTCGTCCATGGCTTCCTTGCTGGCAGCCATCGGCCGGGTGTCGCCCTGGGCCGCGACGCGGCCCATGTGCTCCTCGGGGGCGGCCTGCAGCCAGACCGTGGTGCAGTGCGACAGCAGCTCGTTGAAGGTGGCGGGGTCGGACACGATGCCGCCCGGCGTGGCGATCACCACCTCGCTGTAGATCTGGATCGCCTCTTCGAGCGCGCGGCGCTCGTAGCGGCGGTAGGCGTTGGTGCCGTACAGGTCGTGGATCTCGCGCACGCTGCAGCCGGCGAGCTTCTCGATCTCGCGGCTGAGCTCGATGAAGGGCACGTCGAGGTCGTCCGCCAGCATCTGGCCCAGCGTGGACTTGCCGGCCCCGCGCAGGCCGATCAGCGCGATGCGCCGATGCCGCGCCGGGTCGCCGGCGGCGGTGCCCAGCAATTCGCCCAGTGCGATGCGGGCGCGCCGCAGGTCGGCCTCGCCGCGGCGCTCGAGCAGCTCGCGGATCAGCAGCCACTCGGGCGAGCTGGTCGTCACGTCGCCCACCAGCTCGGCCAGCGAACAGTGCAGCGCGGTCGCCACCTGCTGCAGCACCAGGATGGAGGCATTGCCGATGCCGTACTCGAGATTGGCCAGGTGCCGCTCCGAGACCTCGGCTGCCTGCGCCACCGCCTTGCGCGTGAGGCCCCGGCGCGCGCGCAGGTTGCGCACCCGCTCGCCCAGCGCCACCAGCAACGGGTTCTTCGCTTCTTCGGCCGGCGGGGCCGCATCGGCGGATGCGCTCAGCACCGCCTCGGCTCGGTCATTCATGTCGCTCCTTCCGCTGCGCGGTCCTGTCGTATACGGGTAAACACCATATATGCACTATATTGCTTGACACCTTTTGTGTCGGTGCTTATGGTTCATTCATAGGCAAGATACTGCACGTGGCCGTTTGCCGCAAGTTTCGTTTCTTCCCACCCATCCATGAATGAGCGCACCACGATGTCCAAGGAATCCTTCCACCAGATCGTCGCCGACGTGACCTCGCAGATCGCCGGCCGCCCGCTCGATGCCGAGCTCGACCGCTGGCTCAACACCGTGCACGGGGTCGGCAGCGAAAGCTACGAGCGCCTGAAACAGGCCTGCATCGACGGTGTCGCCGAAGGCTGGCTGTGCGAGCGCGAGGGCGGCGGCATCAAGTACGGCCGCGTCTTCAAGGCCGACGACGAGCTGCACCGCTTCTCGGTCGACGTGGTGGACATGAAGGACATCAAGGGCCCGCACCACACGCATCCGAACGGCGAGGTCGACCTGATCATGCCGCTGGAAAGCGACGCGACCTTCGACGGCCGGCCGGCGGGCTGGTGCGTCTATCCGCCCGGGTCGGCGCACCACCCGACCGTGGCCCGGGGCCGCGCGCTGGTGCTCTATCTCCTGCCCGAGGGGCAAATTCAATTCAGCAAATGACGCTCTCCCCCAGGTTGGCTCACTTCGTGTAGCCCTCCACCCCTCACCGGGGGCGGCACCAGCGGCCCGGCAAAGCCGGTTCCGCGGTGCCCCCCCGATCAAAACCGGAGTCCACCCAATGACCGAACTTCTTTCCAACTACGTCGCCGGCCGCTGGCAGGCGGGCAACGGCGCCGGCACGCCGCTCTTCGATCCGGTGCTGGGCACCGAGCTGGTTCGCGTCGATGCGGGCGGGCTGGACTTGGCCGAGGCCTTCGGCTTCGCGCGCGAAACCGGCGGCGCGGCCCTGCGGGCGCTGACGTACAAGCAGCGCGCCGGGCTGCTGGCCGCGGTCGTGAAGGTGCTGCAGGCCAACCGCGATGCCTATTACGAGATCGCCACCGCCAACTCCGGCACGGTGAAGAACGACTCGGCCGTGGACATCGACGGCGCGATCTTCACGCTGGGCCAGTACGCGAAATGGGGCGACGCATTGGGCGACGTGCATGCGCTGCGCGACGGCGATGCGGTCAAGCTGGGCAAGGAGCCGGTGTTCCAGTCGCAGCACCTGCAGCTGCCGACGCGCGGCGTGGCGCTCTTCATCAACGCCTTCAACTTCCCCTCCTGGGGCCTTTGGGAGAAGGCGGCGCCGGCCCTGCTCTCGGGCGTGCCGGTGATCGTGAAGCCCGCCACCGCCACCGCCTGGCTCACCCAGCGCATGGTGCGCGACGTGATCGAGGCCGGCGTGTTGCCGGCCGGCGCGCTGTCGGTCGTCTGCGGCAGTTCCGCCGGGCTGATGGACCAGTTGCAGGGCTTCGACGTGGTCTCCTTCACCGGCTCGGCCGACACCGGCGCGGTGATCCGTTCGCATGCCGCCGTGGCGCAGCGCTCCGTGCGCGTGAACATCGAGGCGGACAGCCTCAACTCGGCCCTGCTGCTGCCCGACGCCGCGCCCGACAGCGAGCCTTTCAAGCTGCTGGTGCGCGAAGTGGTACGGGAGATGACCGTCAAGTCGGGCCAGAAGTGCACCGCGATCCGCCGCATCCTCGTGCCGGCCGCCCTGTACGACGCGACGGCCGAAGCCATCGGCGCCAAGCTCGCGGGCATCACGGTCGGCAACCCGCGCAACGAGGGCGTGCGCATGGGCTCGCTGGTGAGCCGCGGACAACTGGACTCGGTTCGCGAGGGCCTGGAGGCACTCAAGGCGCAGGCCGAAGTGCTGCATGACGGCAGCCAGGCGCAACTGGTCGACGCCGACCCCGCCGTGGCGGCCTGCATCGGCCCCGTGCTGCTGGGCGCGCGCGATGCCGACGCAGCGCAGCGGGTGCACGACGTGGAGGTCTTCGGCCCGGTCGCCACCCTGCTGCCCTACCGCGACCTCGACCACGCGGTCGCGCTCGCGCATCGCGGCCAGGGTTCGCTGGTCACCTCGCTCTATGGCGCCGACGAGGCCGCGCTGGCCCAGGCTGCGGTGCAGCTGGCCGTCAGCCATGGCCGCGTGCATGTGATCACGCCCGATGTCGCGCAGGCCCACACCGGCCACGGCAACGTGATGCCGCACTCGCTGCACGGTGGCCCCGGCCGCGCGGGCGGCGGCGGCGAGCTGGGCGGGCTGCGCGCGCTGGACTTCTACCACCGCCGCGCCGCGGTGCAGGCCAGCCCCGGCGTGCTGGCGCAGCTGGGCCTGGCAGCCCAGGCCTGAGCCTGCGCAGGAAGAGACCAGACCACCGCACCCGGAGAGAACACGATGAGCCTGCCCGCCCGATTCAACTTCGCCGAACACCTGTTCGCCCTCAACCGCGGCCGCGCGCAGAAGATCGCCTATGTCGACGACCGCGGCACCCTGCCCTACGGCCAGCTGGAGGAGCGCGCACGCCGGCTCGCCGCCGCGCTGCTCGCCGCCGGCGTGAAGCGCGAAGACCGCGTGCTGCTGCTGATGCTCGACAGCAGCGACTGGCCGGTGAGCTTTCTCGGCTGCCTCTATGCCGGTGTCGTGCCGGTGGCCGTCAACACGCTGCTGACTTCGGACGACTACGCCTACATGCTGGCCAACAGCGACGCCAAGGCGGCGCTGGTTTCCGGCGCGCTGCTGTCCGTGCTGCAGGATGCGCAGCGCAAGGGCTCGCATGCGCTGAAGGCGCTGTTCGTCTCCCAGCCGACCGGCCCGCTGCCCGAAGGCGCACAGGAATTCGAAGCGGCGCTCGCCGCGCACGAGCCGCTGCCGGAGCCCGCGGCGACCGCGCCGACGGACCACGCCTTCTGGCTCTATTCCTCCGGCTCCACCGGCAAGCCCAAGGGCACGGTGCACACGCACGGCAACCCGTGGTGGACGGCCGAGCTCTACGGCAAGCCGGTGCTGGGGCTGACGGAGAACGACGTCTGCTTCTCGGCCGCCAAGCTCTACTTCGCCTACGGGCTGGGCAATGCGCTGACCTTCCCGCTCTCGGTGGGGGCCACGGTGCTGTTGATGGCGGAGCGCCCGACGCCCGATGCGACCTTCAAGCGGTGGACGGGCGAGCACAAACCGACGGTGTTCTTCGGCGCGCCCACGGGTTTCGCCGGCATGCTCGCTTCCCCCAACCTGCCCGCCCGCGAGCAGGTGTCGCTGCGCATGTGCTCCTCCGCCGGCGAGGCGCTGCCGGGCGAGCTGGCGCAACGCTTCAAGCAGCATTTCGGCTGCGAGATCATCGACGGCATCGGTTCCACCGAGATGCTGCACATCTTCATTTCCAACCGGCCCGGCGACATCCGCTACGGCACCACCGGCCGGCCGGTCGAGGGCTATGAGATCGAGCTGCGCGGCGAGGACGGCAAGCCCGTCGGCGTGGGCGAGGTGGGCGACCTCTATATCAAGGGCCCGAGCACGGCGGTGATGTACTGGGGCAACCCCGAGAAGAGCGCCGAGACCTTCCGCGACGGGTGGACCAAGAGCGGCGACAAGTACTCGCGCGACGCCGACGGCTACTACACCTACGCCGGCCGCAGCGACGACATGCTCAAGGTCAGCGGTATCTACGTCTCGCCCTTCGAGGTCGAGGCCACGCTGATGCAGCACCCGGCCGTGCTCGAAGCCGCGGTGATCGGCAAGGAAGACGCGGACGGGCTGACCAAGACCAAGGCCTACGTGGTGCGCAAGGCGGGCCAGGCGGTGAGCGAAGAGGAGCTCAAGGCCTTCGTGAAGGAGCGCCTCGCGCCGTACAAGTACCCGCGCTTCATCGAGTTCGTGGAAGAGCTGCCGAAGACCGCCACGGGCAAGATCCAGCGCTTTCGGCTGCGCGAGCGGGAGCAGAAGGCGTGAGCACGGATTCCGAATTCGCCGCCATCCGCTGGCGGGAGAAGGATGTGCGCGTCGAATACCTGCGCATCGCCCCGGACCGCACCGACGCCCCGCTCCTCGTCTTCCTGCACGAGGGCCTGGGCTCGATCGCGATGTGGAAGGACTTCCCGCAGCGCCTGTGCGACGCGGGCGGCTTTCGGGGCCTGGTGTTCTCGCGCCCCGGCTACGGGCGCTCCACGGCGCGCGCAGCGGACGAAACCTGGGACGTCGACTTCATGCACCGCCAGGCCCACGAGGTGCTGCCGGCCTTCTTCGAAGCCGTCGGCCTTCAGGAGAAACCCTGGCTCTTCGGCCACAGCGACGGCGCTTCGATCGCGCTGCTGTACGCGGCGCGCTTCCCCGAACGCGTGGCCGGCCTGGTGGTGCTGGCGCCGCACATCTTCGTGGAGGACGTGACCGTGGCCAACATCGAGCTCGCACGCCAGGCCTACCTGGAAACCGACCTGCCGAAGAAGCTGGGCCGCTACCACGACGACGTCGATTCCGCCTTCTGGGGCTGGAACCGCATCTGGCTCCACCCGCCTTTCAGGCAATGGAGCATCGAGGCAGAGCTCGATGGCATCCGTTGCCCGCTTCTTGCCATCCAGGGCATCGACGACGAGTACGGCACACTCGCGCAGATCCGCGGTATCGCCCAGCGCGTGCCCGGCACCGCATTGGTGGAACTCCCCGACTGCGGGCATTCCCCGCATCGCGACCAGCCCGAAAAAGCGATAGTTGCGACCGTTTCATTCATCAACGACGACAGGAGTTAACCATGACCACCCCCACCGCAAGTCTGGCCCGCAGCACGTTGACGGCCCTCGCGCTGGCCTGCCTCGCGACGCTGGGCCACGCCCAGCAGGGCAAGCTCAAGGTCGGCCTGATGCTGCCCTTCAGCGGCACCTACGCCGCGCTCGGCACGGCCATCGAGAACGGCTTCAAGCTCCATGTCGAGGAGAACGGCGGCAAGCTCGGCGGCCGCGAGATCGAGTACATCAAGGTCGACGACGAGTCCGACCCGGCCAAGGCCACCGACAACGTCAACAAGCTGATCAAGCGCGACAACGTCGACGTCATCGTCGGCACCGTGCACTCCGGCGTGGCCATGGCGATGGCCAAGGCCGCCAAGGAAAGCGGCACCGTGCTGATCGTGCCCAACGCCGGTGCCGATGCGGTGACCGGCCCGATGTGCGCGCAGAACATCTTCCGCAGCTCCTTCTCGAACTGGCAGCCGGCCTACGCGATGGGCGAGGTCGCGGCCAAGCAGGGCAAGAAGACCGCCATGACCATCACCTGGAAGTACGCGGCCGGCGACGAGTCGGTGGCCGGCTTCAAGGAAGGCTTCGAAAAGGGCGGCGGCAAGGTGCTGAAGCAGCTCACCGTGCCCTTCCCCAACGTCGAGTTCCAGGCGCTCCTGACCGAGATCGCGGCGGCCAAGCCCGATGCGGTGTATTCGTTCTTCGCGGGCGGCGGCGCGGTCAAGTTCGTCAAGGACTATGCGGCCGCGGGCCTGAACAAGAACATCCCGCTCTACGGCCCCGGCTTCCTGACCGACGGCACGCTCGACGCGCAGGGCGAGTCGGCACAGGGCATGCTGACCACGCTGCACTATGCCGACGGCCTCAACACTCCGCGCGACAACAAGTTCCGCACCGAGTACGCCAAGATGTTCAAGATGCAGCCCGACGTGTACGCGGTGCAGGGCTACGACGCCGCGCAGATGCTGGCCATCGGCCTGAACGCGACCAAGGGCGACCTCACCAAGAAGGCCGACTTCGCCGCCGCCATCGAGAAGGCGAAGATCGACAGCCCGCGCGGCGCCTTCACCATGGGCAAGTCGCACAACCCGGTGCAGGACATCTACCTGCGCAAGGTCGACGGCAAGGAGAACAAGGTCGTCAACGTCGCCGTCAAGGGCCTGGCCGACCCGGCCCGCGGCTGCAAGATGTGATCGGCTTCCTCCAACACTGAAAGTGATGACCTGTCGTGGACTTCGGTACCTTTCTTGTCCAATGCCTGAATTCGGTTCAGTACGGGCTTCTGTTGTTCCTGGTGGCCTCCGGACTGACGCTGATCTTCGGCATCATGGGCGTGATCAACCTCGCCCACGGCAGCTTCTACATGATCGGCGCGTACATGGCGTTCGCGCTCGCGCCGCTCTTCGGTAACCAGTTCATCGTGATGCTGCTGGCGGGCGTGGTGCTCACCGCGCTCTTCGGCTACGTGCTGGAGTGGGCCTTCTTCAGCTATCTCTACCAGCGCGATCACCTGCAGCAGGTGCTGATGACGTACGGCCTGATCCTCGTCTTCGAGGAGCTGCGATCGATCCTGGTGGGCAACGACGTGCACGGCGTGCCCGTGCCGCCCTGGCTGAGCGGCAGCTTCGCGCTCGGCGACCTCATGAGCTACCCGTGGTACCGGCTCTTCGCCTCGGCCGCCTGCATCGTGCTCGCGATCGGGCTGTACTACGTGGTCAACCGCACGCGCCTGGGCATGATGATCCGCGCCGGCGCCAGCAACCGCGACATGGTGCGCGGGCTGGGCATCGACATCCGCAGGCTCTATCGCATCGTCTTTGCGGCCGGCGTGGCGCTGGCCGCGCTGGCGGGGATGATCGCGGCGCCCATGTCCTCGGTCTATCCGAACATGGGTGCGAGCGTGCTGATCATCTGCTTCGTCGTGGTGGTGATCGGCGGCATCGGCTCCATCACCGGCGCGCTGGTGGCGTCGCTGCTGGTGGGCTTCGTCGATACCTTCGGCAAGGTATTTTTTGCCGAGCTGAGCGGCATCGGCGTGTATGTGTTGATGGCGATCATCCTGATCTGGCGTCCAGAGGGCCTGATGGGGCGCAAGACCTGACATGAAAAGCTTTTCTTACTACCTGCCGCTCCTGTGCGCCATCGCCCTCGCGGCGCTCGGCCCCTTCCTCGGCCCGTATCTTGGCGACCTGGTGGTCAAGGTGATGATCCTCGCCATCTTCGCGCTCAGCCTCGAACTGCTGGTCGGCATGACCGGCCTGGTGAGCCTGGGCCACGCGGCGTTCTATGGCATCGGCGCCTATGCCACCGTGCTCGGTTCGGGCAAGGAGGGCGGATCGATCGCGATGCTGCTGCCGCTGGCCATGGGCTGCGCGGCGGCCTATGCGCTGGTGACCGGCGCGCTGAGCCTGCGCACGCGCGGCGTGTACTTCATCATGGTCACGCTGGCCTTCGCGCAGATGGCCTTCTTCGTCTTCCACGACACCCCGGTGGGCGGCGGCAGCGACGGCATCTACATGTACATCCGCCCGGTGCTGGGCCCGCTCGACATGGAGAACAGCAAGGTGCAGTTCTACTTCGTCCTCGGCGCGCTGGTCTTCACCTACGGGCTGCTGGCGCTGATCCGACGTTCGCGCTTCGGTGCCGCGCTGGCCGGCATCCGCGTCAACGAGCAGCGCATGCGCGCGGCGGGTTTTCCGGTGTATGGGTACAAGCTCGCGGCCTTCGTCATCGCCGGCGCGCTGGCCGGCTTGGCGGGCTTTCTCGTCGCCTCGCGCGACGGCGTGGTCAACCCCGAGCTGCTGGCCTGGCACAACTCCGGCGAGGTGCTGCTGATGATCATCCTCGGCGGCCTCGGCCACCTGCGCGGCGCGGTCATCGGGGCGGTGGCCTTCACGCTGCTGAAGGAGCTGCTGTCCACCCACGCCATCGTCGGCCCGCTGGCCGACCACTGGCAATTGACGCTGGGCCTGGCCATCATCGCCTTCGTCGCCCTACTGCCCAAGGGCATCGTCGGGCTGCGTGTGCGCGTCATGCCGAAGAAGGAGGCTGCAGCATGACGAAACTGCTGGAAGTCGAGACGCTGACGCGCCGCTTCGGCGGCCTGGTCGCGGTCAACAAGGTGACGCTGGACCTGCACCGCGGCGAAGTGCATGCGGTGATCGGCACCAACGGCGCGGGCAAGTCCACGCTGATCAACATGCTCTCGGGCGAGATCGAGGCCTCCGACGGCCGCATCACGCTCGACGGGGAGGAAATCACCAGGCGCGCGCAGTTCCGCCGCGCACTCGCCGGCGTGGGCCGCAGCTACCAGCGCACCACGATCTTTCCGGAATTCACCGTGCTGGAGAACTGCCGCCTCGCGGCGCAGGCCGCAGCGCCGAAGCCGTGGGCGATCTGGGAATCGTCGGAGAGCTGCGCCTACAGCAATGGCGCCGCGCGCGAGGCCCTGGAGGCCGCGGGCCTGAGCGCCGTGGCCGGCCGCATCGCCGGCACGCTGAGCCACGGTGCCAAGCGCCAGCTCGAGGTCGCGATGTGCCTGGCCACCAAGCCGCGCGTGCTGCTGCTCGACGAGCCGCTGGCGGGCATGGGTGCGGAGGAGACCGAGCGCATGCTGGGCCTTCTGAGCAACCTCAAGGCCACGCACGCCATCCTGCTGGTGGAGCACGACATGGATGCGGTGTTCCGCATTGCGGATCGCATCACGGTGATGGTCAACGGGACCGTGATTGCGACAGGCGACCCGGCTTCGATTCGCGTGAATCCCGAAGTGCGTACGGCCTATCTGGGCGAGGAACACTGAGATGCTGCAGATCGAAGGGCTCAACACCTACTACGGCGACAGCCACATCCTGCGGGGCGTGGATGTCTCGCTGCCCTCGGCGACCTCCATGGGGTTGCTGGGGCGCAATGGGATGGGGAAGACGACGCTGATCCGGTCTTTGATGGGCTATGTGCGGCCGGCCTCGGGGCGGGTGAAGCTGGATGGTGATGACGTCACCGGCTGGGCGCCGGAGAAGATGGCGCGGCGCGGCATCGGGTATGTGCCCGAAGGGCGGGGGATCTTTCCGAACCTCTCGGTGCGGGAGAACCTGGTGATGAGTGCGCGGGCCGGGCTCGATGGGAAGCGGGAGTGGACCTTCGATCGGGTCATGCACACGTTCCCGCGGCTGACGGAGCGGCTGTCGCATGGCGGGCAGCAGCTGTCGGGTGGGGAGCAGCAGATGCTGTCGATCGGGCGGGCGTTGATGACGAATCCGCGGTTGCTGATCCTGGACGAGGCGACAGAAGGGCTGGCGCCGCTGATCGTGGCGGAGATCTGGCGGGTGATTGCGGATATCCGCGCCACCGGGATCGCGACGCTGATCGTGGATCGGGACTGGCGGAAGGTGCTGGGGCACACCGAGCAGGCGGTGGTGATGGAGAAGGGAAAGATCGTGCGGCAGGGGCCTTCGGCGGGCCTGCTTGCAGAGCCGAAGGTGTTGGAGGAACTGCTCGGTGTATGACGCCGCGCGGGCACCGCGGCGCCGCAGCTTCTGCGACGACGTGGCGCTCGTGCGCAACGCGGCCGGCGAGCCGGTGGCACGAACGCGCGACGAATGGCGCGGCATTCCGACCGCGCTGCTGGAGATTCCGGCACGCGCCGAGAGCGGCCCCAAGTACGCCGACAACCCCACGGTGCTGATCGCGACCTCGGGCCGCGGCCGCCGCTGGTATCGCCGCGCCGGCGCCGATCGCATGCTCTCCACCTGCCCGAGCATGGTGGAGCTCTACGAGACCGGCTACGAGATCGAGCATGCGCGGTGGGAGGGCGTGAGCGGCGAATGCATCGCGCTGCAATTTCCCCCCGCCACCATCAGTGCATTGCTGCACGGGGAGGCGGCCGATCTGCGCATCGAGACGCGGCACGAGGTGTTCGACGGGTGGTGAGCCTTGGCATGGCGCTGTTGCGCGAGGCCAGGCTGGGCGCGGCAAGCACCGGCACCCTGTATGTGGAAGGCCTGTCGATCGCCATGCTGGGCATCCTGCGAGAGCGCCATGGCGGTGGCGGTGCTGCATCGCCGCAGCCCCCGACCGGCCTGTCGCCGACCCAGCGGGCACGGGTGATCGACTTCATTGCCGCACACCTGGGCGAGGACCTCAGCGTTTCACGCCTCGCCGAGCAGGCGGCACTGAGTCCCTACCATTTCGCCCGCGCCTTCAAGACCTCCTTCGAACTCTCGCCACATCGCTACGTGCAGCAACAGCGCGTCGACGAGGCGCTGCGCCTCCTGCGCACGGCGAGCGAGCGTTCCATCGCCGACATCGCCTTCGGCCTGGGCTTCTCGAGCCAGGCGCATTTCACCGAAGTATTCCGCCGCCACACCGGCACGACGCCCGGCCGGTTGCGCAGCCACTGAGCGCAGCAGCAGCATCCCGATAGCGCCCCGCAGCTTTTCGACAGACCGGCAGCCGCGTCCTGCCTATCGTCTCCGCCCGTGGCCTCGAAGCCGCGATGACAACACAGGAGACACACACCATGCTGCGATGCCCTTCCCCTCTCATGATCCCGCCATCGCCGAGGCGCTTGCGCGCCGCGGCAGCGGCTTCCTTCGCCCTGCTCGCCGGTTGCGGAGGCGGAAGTGGGGGCGGGGGGTTCCTTCCGTTCGTGGCTGCGCCGGCGCCCGCACCCGCGCCTGCGCCCGCTGCATTGGCATGCGACGAATCGCTGAAGACCGCCTTCAAGCCCGACGCGAACACCACCGTCACGCTGGTCAGGCAGTTCAAGAAGGGCGATGACCTCAACCTCAATGGCACCCCGTCGGGCAGCACGGCCGCCAATGACCTCTGCCTGGTGAAGCTCAATGTCGGCCCCGGCAATCCCGGACCCGCGGATGCGCCATCGACTTCGCCCGGCATCGGCATCGAGGTCTGGCTGCCTGCCAAGACGGCCTGGAACAGCCGCCTGCACGTGCTCGGCGGCGGCGGCTTCGAGGGCGACCCGACGATCAGCGCGCTCGACCGCATCGGCAGAGGCAGCGGCGTCGATTCGCCGGCCCGCGTGGCGGGAACCGAGGGCTCGGTGAGCGCGATCACCGACACCGGCCACCGCTCGTCGTCGCCCATCACCGTGATGGACGGCTCCTTCGCCATGAAGCCGGACGGCACCATCAACACCACCTTGTGGAACGACTTCACCAGCCGAGGCATCCACGAGATGAGCGTCAAGGCCAAGGCCCTCGCCACCGGCTTCTACGGCCAGGCGCCGCAGTACTCGTACTGGGACGGCTGCTCCACCGGCGGGCGCCAGGGCCACATGGAGGCGCAGGTCAACCCCGAGGACCTCGATGGCATCCTCGCCGGCAACAGCGCCATCAACTGGACCACCTTCATCACCAGCGAGCTCTATCCCCAGATCGTGATGCAGCGCGACCTGGGGGCGCCCATTCCGCCGGCGCAGCTGACGCTGGCCTCCTCCGCCGCGGTGAGCGCCTGCGACAGCGCGCTCACCGGCCAGCATGAGGGCTTCATCAGCCACCCCGCGGCGTGCAAGTACGACCCGACGCAGGATGCGTCCGTGCTGTGCACCAGCAGCGGCGGCACCAATGCGACCACAGCCTGCCTCAGCACGGCCCAGGCCCGTGCCATCAACAAGATCTGGTACGGGCAGACGCGCGGCACCGCGCTCGGCAATCCCGTCCTGCGCGGCTTCGGCTTGGCCGATTCGGTGAATGGCGTGCCCGTGCCCTTCGGCATCGCGGTCGACCAGGTCGCGCTCAACCTGCAGGACCCGACCATCGCAGGCCCGGGCTTCAAGAACGCCACCGGCAACGGCGCCAACCGCTGGCAGGCCCTGAGCTACGAGCAGCTCGCCAACGCCAGCGACCGCGGTGTGGCGCTGCAGGGTGCCTTCGGCAACATCAATGCCAACAACCCCGACCTCACGCGCTTCCGCGACCGCGGCGGCAAGCTGCTGACCTATCACGGCCTTGCGGATTAGCTGATTCCGGACGCGGGAACGCGGCACTACTACGAGCGTGCGGCGACGGCGATGGGGGGAATGGATGCGCTGCAGAAGTTCTACCGCTACCTGCCGATCCCGGCGATGGGCCATTGCGCGGGCGTCGGCTCGGTCGATGGGCTGGCGGGCACGAGCCCCAAGGCCGACCCACCGCTGCCGGCACAGAGGCAGCTCTTCACTGCGCTGACCGATTGGGTGGAGAAGGGGGTGGCGCCGGACAACGTGGTGGTGGCGAACTCGAGCAAGTCGCTGAGGCGGCCGCTGTGCAGCTATCCGAAGAAGATTGTTTTCGTGGGTGGCGCGGTGGGGTCAGCGGGGAGTTACGCCTGTCGACCACGAGTCTCCGTTCAATGTTTGTCCACCATGCACTCGATGAATGCACGCAGCCCGGGCGGGACATGGCGCCGGCTGGGATGGTAGAGAAACAGCCCCGGCCGTGTGATCGACCAGTCGCCGAGCACCTGCACCAGCTGTCCTTGAGCGAGATGCTCATCCACGCTCGTGCGCTCGAAGGCGTAGGCGATGCCCAGTCCCTGCAGTGCCGCAGCCACGCCGATGTCGGAATTGTTGGTCACGAGCGGGCCGTCGACTGACACTTCGATCCGCTTGCCCTTCTTTTCGAACTCCCAACGGTAGGCGCGCCCGTCGGCCTGGAGTCGCCAGTTGATGCAGGCGTGGTTGTGCAGATCAGCGGGCGTGCGCGGCGTGCCACGGCGCGCCAGGTAGTCCGCAGACGCGACCGCGACCATCTTCACGTCCGGCGTCAGGCGCACGGCGATCATGTCCTTTTCCAGCCGCCCTCCAACGCGGATGCCGGCATCGAAGCGACCGGCGACGATGTCGCTCAGTCCATCGTCGACAACGATGTCCAGTGCGACTGCGGGGTGCGCACGATGAAAGCGCCCGAGCCTTGGAGCGATCACCTGCCGGACCGCCATGCCCAGCGTGTTGATGCGCAACGCGCCGCGCGTCTGCCCGGCGGCGGCACTTGCCTCGTCCACGGCCTCGGCCATTTCCCTGAACAGCGGTGCGATGCGCCCGTACAGCTGCGCCCCCGTGGCGGTCGGCGCCACGCTGCGCGTCGTGCGGTTCAGCAGCCGTGTGCCCAGCCGCGCCTCGAGCTGGCGGATGGTCTGGCTCAGCGCGGAGGGCGACAGCCCCAGATGCTCCGCGGCTCGCGCGAAGCTTGCCCGCTCGATCACGGCGGAAAAGGCTTTCAACTCGGCATATTCCGATCCGCGCATTGTGTATTGCTCTCTTCACAGCCCATGAAGATTCTAGGCGATTCACTAATTGGTACCGGAGGCGCATCCTGGCGGCTTCAACACCAACGAGTCATCTCCATGAGCACCCTGAACCATCACGGCATGAGCTTCGACCTTCAACTCGCGGGGCGGCGCGCGCTTGTCACCGGCGGCACCAAAGGCGTGGGCGCCGCTGTCGTTCAAAGCCTTCGCGATGCCGGCGTGCAGGTGATGACGACGGCGCGCTCTGCGCCGACGCGGTCGACCGGCGACGTGATCCATGTTGCCGCCGATCTCTCGACGCCCGAGGGCGCCGCCAAGGTCGCGCAATCGGTGCTCGACCAATGGGGTGGCGTCGACATCCTGGTCAACGTACTCGGCGGCTCCAGCGCGCCGGGCGGCGGCTTTGCCGCCCTGGATGATGCGCAGTGGTTCGCCGAACTGAACCAGAACCTCATGCCGGCCGTCCGGCTCGATCGTGCACTGCTGCCCGCCATGCTCGCGCAGGGCTCCGGCGTCATCATCCACGTCAGCTCGATCCAGCGCTTGTTGCCATTGCCCGAAGCGACCACCGCCTATGCGGCGGCCAAGGCGGCCTTGTCCACCTACAGCAAGGCCTTGTCGAAAGAGGTGACGCCGAAGGGCGTGCGTGTGCTGCGCGTGTCGCCCGGATGGGTCGAGACCGAAGCCTCCGTGGCACTGGCCGAGCGCCTGGCCGGCCAGGCCGGCACGGACTACGAGGGCGGCAAGCGGATCATCATGCAATCCCTCGGCGGTATTCCGCTCGGGCGGCCGGCCAGGCCGCAGGAGGTCGCCGATCTGATCACCTTTCTGGCATCGCCACGCGCCGGCTCGATTTCCGGGTCGGAGCACCTGATCGACGGGGGGACCGTTCCTACGGTCTAGGAAAGACGAGTCGAACACGGCACGCATGCGTACTCGAAAGCAAAGCGGCCAAGCCATAAGGGCTTGAAGCGCCCCCGAAGCCGCTTGCCAGTCAAGACTCCTCGAGCGCGATTACGTTTATTGCGCAGCCGTCGAAAAAGGCGGGCGGAAATTTCGTGATCGGCGCAATGGATTCGGTATCGAGTCGGAAGAGCGGGCTTCTTTGCAACCCTGTAAACGCGTTCTTTCCTACCATTTCGGTTCCGACTCTCTCCAACACTCTCACGGTCAACCCAATGAACTCACTCATTCGCAAGCTCTTCATCGCCGCTGCCACCACCGCCAGCATCATTGGCCCGGGTGGCGGCGCCCACGCTCAACAGGTGCCGGCAAAGAACGTCGTGCTGGTGCATGGCGCCTTTGCCGATGGTTCGGGCTGGCGCGGTGTCTACAACCAGCTGGTCAGTCGAGGCTATCGAGTCACCATTGTCCAGAATCCACTCACGTCCCTGGCCGACGACGTGGCGGCGACCCAGCGGGCGCTCGCGCGCCTCGACGGGCCCACCATCCTCGTGGGTCACTCCTGGGGCGGCACGGTCATCACCGAGGCAGGTATCGACCCGAAGGTGGTTGGTCTTGTCTATGTTTCCGCCCTCTCGCCCGACGCCGGCGAGACCACGAGCGAGCAGTACACCGGATTTTCAGCCCCTGACTTCGTCATCGACACACAAGCCGACGGCTACGGATTCGTCAATCTCGACAAGTTCAAGATCGGCTTCGCCGGCGATGCCAGCGATGCGGACGCCGCCTTCCTGCGTGACTCGCAGGTGCCGATCAACATGTCGGTGTTTGCGACCAAACTCAATCACGCCGCGTGGCGAACCAAGCCCAGCTGGGCTGTGATTGCCACCGAGGACAAGGCCTTCGACGTGCGGATGCTGCACAAGATGGCTAAGCGGATCGGCGCCACGGTGCAGGAGGTCAAGGCGAGCCATGCGGTCTTTATGACCCAGCCGAAGATGGTTGCTGACGTGATCGATCGGGCTGCGAGGGAGGCTGGGCGCAAGGCTCAGTGAGGCCCATACGGGGCGTCGCCGGCCCGGTCGCCGACGGGCTATGTGCGGCCGGCCTCCGGGCGGGTGAAGCTGGACGGGGACGACGTGACCGGTTGGGCGCCCGAGAAGATGGCGCGGCGCGGTATCGGCTACGTGCCCGAAGGGCGCGGGATCTTCCCACTGCGCCCCTACTAACAGAAGGCCATCCTTGCCACTGAAGCCAGCATCTGCGAGGGCCAGCGCTCCATCCTGCTGGCTATGGCGACTGGCACGGGCAAGACCAAGACCTGCATTGCCCACATCTACCGCCTGCTCAAGGCCAAGCGCTTCCGCCGCATCTTGTTCCTGGTCGACCGTTCGGCCCTGGGTGAGCAGGCCGCGAACGCATTCAAGGACACGCGGATGGAGCGCCTGCAGACCTTCGCAGACATCTTCGATATTAAGGAGTTGGACGACCAACTGCCCGACGCAGACACCGCCGTCCACCTGGCCACAGTGCAGGGCATGGTGCAACGGGTGCTGTACACCGAAGGTGAGGCACCGCCGCCCATCGACCAGTACGACTGCATCATCGTCGACGAATGCCACCGCGGCTACCTGCTAGACCGCGAGTTATCGGTCACCGAACTCAGTTACCGAGGCTACGACGACTACGTCTCCAAGTACCGGCGTGTACCTGAGCGAGCTGACTTACCTGCTGTTCCTGAAGATGATGAAAGAGACGGGGCAGGAAGACCGGCTCAAAGTCTGGAAGCGCCCGAAGAAGTCCGAGCCGCCAGTCGAGCAACCCGGAACCCGCTGGGACGACCTGCTCAACGCCTCGGCCCCCGAGCGGCTGGATATCTACAAGGAAATGCTGCTCGACTACGGCCTGCACGGCCGTGGCGCCGTCCAGGAGATCTACGCCAACGCCAACACCTTCATCACCAAGCCCGCCACCGGCAAGACCCACGCAGGCCGCATCGACTCGTTAGGCCTGGACGAGAACAACTGCCCGGTGATCCTGGAATACAAGCGTCCAGTCGGCGAGAACGTCATCAACCAGGGCCTGTTCTACCTGGACTGGCTGATGGACCACCAGGCCGAGTTCAAGCTGCTGGTGATGGACAACTGGGAAAGCCGGCGGCCGATGCTATCGACTGGACGGCGCCGCGGCTGGTGTGCATTGCCGCCGACTTCACCAAGTACGACGGCCATGCCGTGCAGCAGATCAACCGCAACATCGAACTGATCCGATATCGACGGTTTGGCGAAGAACTGCTTCTGCTGGAATTGGCAAACGCCAGCAGCGCTAACAGTGGCCGCCCTTCGGCAACCAAAACCGTGAAGCTGCCGAAGCCACCGCCCACCGAGCCCGCTGCGGCGAAAGCCGGCACCGGGGATCGGTCGTTTGCCGAGTGGCTGCCTGTGTTAGTCGATTCACTTGGCGTGGTCCACGGGTCGGCGGGCTAGTCACCGAGATCACCCCCTCGGGTTGGTTGCTGCTCCAGCGCTCCCGCGCGTAGCCACCCATCGCAGCTGTGCACCTGCGCAGCTAGTGATCAAAGTGAAACGCTACCGATGCCCGCAGCCCCGAACGCCGAGAAGTCACCCGATCCGCAAAGTTCCGCAGAAGGAAGCCCGCAAGCCGCCGCTCGCCGTCCTCCGAATCGACAATTTCATCGACGGTCGGACGTTGGTGCGGCAGCTCGAGGTCGGCACCTTCGTACGACACCTGCAGGTCGAGGTTGAACTCGTCGAACGAGGCTTGAATGTCGAGCGGACCCGAGATAACGCCAAGGGACACCAAGGTCTCCACCGATTGCACCAGGTTGAACTTGGCCCTCGCGATGACGTCGCTGCGCGCCCCCCACGCAGCCCCGTGCTCGTCGAGAAACCGTTCCAGCGCTATCGGATCGACAGCGCCAGGCGCCACCGTCATCGAAACACTCCGCCGAAGCCCAATGCGAAACAGCAGGTTCAACCCCAGTCCCACCAGTGTCCCCAGCACCAGAGAATTGCCGAACGAAGGCCGCAGGGCCGCCGGCAGGACGGCCACCAGCCCCGGGAAGATCTCGACCGCCAGGCCGAACACGATGGCCAGGCCGATCACCAATGTCTTGCGGGCGTCGAGCAGCCGCGAGGTCATGATCAGCAGGCCGTTGATGACGATGAAGGTGGACGAGAACACCAGCGCCGCACCGAGCACCGGGCGCGGGATGAGGTTGAACAGCATGCCCAGCTTCGGCATGAAGGCGAACAGCAGCAGGATCGCCGCGACCGACCAGCCGATTCGCCGGCTGACGACACCGGTCGCGGTCGCCAAGCCCACCGCGCCGGTGGACGAGTTGATGCCAGGCGCGCCCAACGCCCCGGCCGCGACCGAGCCCAGCCCGTCGGCCAGCACGCCGCGGCTGATGGAACGCATGTCGGCGCGCACCCACCCGGCCTGGCTGGCCTTCTGCGCGGTGGTGACGTTGCCGATCACCTTCAGCACGGCGGCCACGGCGGCGATGAGGAAGGGCAGCACCAGCGTCGCGTCAAAAGACCAGCCGACCGGTCCCAAGGCGGGCAAGGCCAGCAACGGTGCCGTTGCCACGCGAGCCATGCCGTCGGTGTCGAGCCGGCCGAGGGCCGCGCCGATCACGCAGCCGGCGCCCAGGCCGATGAGCACGCTGAAGACGCGCATGCCGCCACGGCCCCAGACGTTGAGGGCGACCATCAAGGCCAGTGTGCCCAGGCCCAGCAAGAGGTCGACCTGCGCCGGCGCCGTGTCGGCTTGCGCGCTGCCCAGCGCAGTGCGCAAGCCGACCACGCCGACCGAAATGCCGGCCAGCAGCACGACCAGGCCGGTGATCTCCGGGGTGAAGAGCGCACGCAGGCGCGGCAGCACGCGCGACAAGGCCACTTCGAAAAGGCCCGCCAGGATCGTCATGCCGAACACCGCCGACAGATCGCCGTTGCGCGCGGCGATGAGCGAAGGAACGACGTAGACCACGCTGGGCGAAGGCTGGCAGAGATAGCCGGAGCCGATGGGCCCGACGGTGATCACCTGCAGCACCGTGCCGACGGCCATCGCGATCAGCGTGGCGCTGACCATCGCTGCCGCCACCTCCGCCGTGCTGCCGGCTGCTTGCGCAACGAGCACGGGGTACACCAAGAAGATCGACATCAGGCCGACATGCTGCAGGCCGCTGAAGATGTTGACGCCGAGCGGAGGCGTCTCGTCCACCCCATAGATCAATCCCACCGGTTTGTGCGACATCGGCTTGCCTTGATTCGGGTTGAGGCGCTCGCGGGCGCAGGAAGCGCCGTGGGGCCGCTGGGCCGCGCGGATCATAGCCCGGCGGGTGAGACGCAGCGCATTGCTTCAGCTGGTTCATTTATCGGCTGAAGCCACTAAGTATTCCTTATCGCCCAGCGACGATAAATGCAGAAAACTGGCTTTGCATGATAGGTGGAGGTCGACCTATCCGGCGCCTCGCCTTGCATGCGTCGTGCGCCGCTGGCGACCGGCACGGCTCGCCACCGGCGCCGACCGTGCGCGCCATGTTTCCGGCGAGCACCCGAACTGCGTGCCGAACCATCGCGTGAAGGCGCTGTGCGTGGTGTAGCCCAGCATCGCCGCCACCTCGCCCAGGCTGTGGTGGGTGTTGGCCACGTAGCGGCGCGCGAGCTCCTGCCTCACTTCGTTGATCAGCGCCTTGAAGGTGACCTCGCGCCCGTCGAGCTCCCGTTGCAAGGTGCGCATGCTGATGCCCAGGCCTGCCGCGACGGATTTGCAGGTGGCGCGGCCGGTCGGCAGCATCAGGTAGATCGCCTTGCGGACCTCCTCGTCCAGGGAGCGCTGCCGGTCATCGGGGAGATCCGCGATCATCTTCCTGGCGTACTCGGCCAGCACGGGGTCGGCGGCCGGGTTGGCCACGTCCAGATCGGCGGCGCGGCACACCAGGCCGTTGAAGGCACTGTTGAACTCGATGCGGCACTTGAAGAAGCGGCGATGAAACGACGGCTCAGCCGGCGCTGCGTGCGTGAAGCTGACGCTCGTCGGCCGCCAGCGGTCATGCAGAAGAACCTCGCCCATGCGGTAGAGAACGCCGATCGCCAGTTCGATGGATTGCGGGGCGGCCACCGAAAGCGCCAGCTCCTCGCGCAGGACGACCATGCTGCCGACGTCCTCGACCTCGATCGCCAAGCGCTCGTTGAGCAGATGCAGGTGCTCGATGAGCGTCAGCAGCACCTGGCGCAGCGTGGCCTGGTGCATGAGCAGCAGGCTGACCACGCCGAAGTTCGACAGCTGGCGCCGGGCCGCCATGCGCAGGCCGAACGATTCGCAACCCGTGCTGCGGGCGGCGTCTTCGAAGAGGCGCGCAACCCGATCCGCTTCGACGAGCTGGTCCGGCTGGCGAATCAGCGTGGTCCGCAGCCCCGCCTGGCGCAGCGCTGCGCCGGGGTCGAGCCCGAGCTCCTGTGCAACTTCGGAGAAGTTCGTCAGCGCGGCTGCGCGCACCAGGGCCGCCATGGTGAAGCCTTTCCGCCGTTCAGTCGTGCGTGGATTTTGGCATCAAATGTCAAGCGAATGGCATGCATTGCAAAGCGCCGGCATGGTGCGACTCCTACAGTCGACTCACCGCCCGAGCCTCCTGGACTCAGGGCAACAAGAAGGAGACAAGACATGCAGATCGAAGCGCTGACTTGCGCGATAGGCGCACAGCTCGTGGGCGTCCGGCTGGCCGACGCGATTCACGATGACGAGCTGTTCTTCGAGATCAAGGCTGCGCTGTTGCGGCACAAGGTGCTGTTCCTGCGCGACCAGGCATTCAGCCGCGAGGAGCACGTGGCCTTCGCCCGCCGCTTCGGCGAACTCGAAGACCATCCGGTTGCCGGCAGCGACCCCGAGCATCCCGGGCTGGTGCGCATCTACAAGACGCCCGACGCGCCCAACGACCGCTACGAGAACAGCTGGCACACCGACGCGACCTGGCGCGAGGTGCCGCCGATGGGCTGCGTGCTGCGCTGCGTCGAGTGCCCGCCTGTGGGCGGCGACACCATGTGGGCCAACATGGCGCTGGCCTACGAGAGGCTGCCCGAGCACATCAAGACGCTGATCGCCCCGCTGCGGGCGCGCCACAGCATCGAGGCGACCTTCGGCGCGGCCATGCCGGCGGAGAAGCGGCTGATGCTGAAGGCGCAGTTCCCCGATGCCGAGCATCCGGTGGTTCGCACGCACCCGGAGACCGGCGAGAAGGTGCTGTTCGTCAACAGCTTCACGACGCATTTCACCAACTTCCACACGCCGGCCAACGTGCGCTACGGGCAGGACTTCGTGCAGGGCGCGTCGTCGCTGCTGCAATACCTGATCAGCCAGGCCGCGATCCCCGAGTACCAGGTGCGCTGGCGCTGGCAGCCGAACAGCGTGGCGATCTGGGACAACCGGGCCACGCAGCACTACGCGGTGATGGACTACCCACCCTGCCATCGCAAGATGGAACGCGCAGGCATCGTCGGCACGCCGACGTTCTGACCCGGCGGCCGAACACCCCGACTTCCCCACATTCCTCACATTCCCCACATTCCCCGGAGCATTCAATGAACTTCCTCGACGGTCACCTGTTTCCCGAAAACCAGCAGCCCCTGGTCATCACGGCCGCACCCTATGCGCCTTCGTGGGTGCCCTCGGATTTTCCCGGCGAGATCGCCGTGACGATGGAAGAGCAGATCCAGAAGGCGGTGGACTGCTACGAGGCCGGCGCCACCGTGCTGCACCTGCATGTGCGCGAGCTGGACGGCAAGGGCTCCAAGCGCCTTTCCAAGTTCAACGAGCTGATCGCTGGCGTGCGCGAGCGTGTGCCCGACATGATCATCCAGGTGGGCGGCTCCATCAGCTTTGCGCCCGAGACCGAAGGCGCCGCCGCCAAGTGGCTGAGCGACGACACGCGCCACATGCTGGCCGAGCTCGACCCGAAGCCCGACCAGGTGACGGTGACGATCAACACCTCGCAGATGAACATCCTGGAGCAGTTCGACGCGCGGGACATCCAGGGCACGTCGATGGAAGACCCGGCCGTCTTCAATGCCTACAAGGAAATGACGGTGCCGGCCCAGCCCGGCTGGGCCGAGGAGCACATCCGCCGCCTGTCGGCAGCGGGCATCCAGAGCGCCTTCCAGTGCTACAACATCAACAGCTTCGAGTCGGTCGAGCGGCTGATGCGCCGCGGCATCTACAAGGGCCCGCTGGCCTTGAACTGGGTGGCGATCGGGGGCGGCATGGACGCGCCGAACATCTACAACCTCGCCAACTTCGTGCGTGCGGTGCCCGACGGCGCGATGCTGACGGTGGAAAGTTCGGTATTGAATGTGCTGCCGATCAACATGATCGGCATCGCGCTCGGGCTGCACGTGCGCTGCGGCACCGAGGACAACCTCTGGAACCAGTCGCGCACCGCGAAGATCGGCACTGTCACGCAAATCGAGCAGCTGGTGCGCATCGCAGGCGAATTCGGTCGGCCGATCGCGACCGCGCAACAGGCGCGCGACATCTGCAAGATCGGGGTGTTCTACGACACGGTCGAAGAGACGCTGCTGGCCAACGGCTTCGCACCCAATCGCAATGGCGGCCAGCAAGGCTTCCTGCGCAAGGCCGCCTGAGCGCGGCACGGGAGGCACCATGAAGCGCTCTTTCCACCTCGCCCTGTGTGCCGCGTTCGCCACCGCGGCGCTGGCGCCAATCCCCGCATTCGCCTTTGCCGACAGGCCGGTCAAGCTGGTCGTTCCCGCGCCGCCGGGCGGCACCATCGACGTGATGGCGCGCATCGTGAGCGACCAGCTCTCGCGCGACATCGGCCAGCCGGTGCTGGTGGAGAACAAGCCGGGCGCGGGCGGTTCGATCGCGGTCAAGTACCTGCTCTCGCAGCCGGCCGATGGGCAGACGCTGATGGTGACGGCCAGCAACGTGCTCACCGAGGTGCCGCATGTGCTCAAGGGCGGCTTCGATCCGCTGAAGGATGTCAAGCCGCTGTCGCTGATGGCGCTCTCCTCGATGCTCTTCATCGCCTCGCCGCAGTTCCCTGCCAAGGACGCGAAGGAGGCCATCGCCTACGTGAAGGCGCATCCGGGGCAGGTGTCCTATGCCTCGTACAGCGCCGGAACGGCATCGCAGTACGCGGGCGCCATCCTGAACAAGGCGGCGGGCCTGGACATGCAGCATGTGCCGTATCCGGGGTCGGCGCCGGCGCTGGCGCAGCTGATGGGCGGCCAGGTTCCGCTGATGTTCGACGGGGCCGTCACGTCCAAGAACCTGATCGCCGGGGGAAAGGTGCGGCTGCTCGCGGTCGCGACCAAGACCCGCATGCCGGAGTTTCCCAACACGCCCACGTTGGCGGAGCTGGGCTACCCGGGGCTGAACTTCAGCAACTGGACGGGCGTGATCGCCTCGTCGCAGATGCCCGCGCCGCTGGCCGAGAAGATCCACGCGGCGCTGCAGAAGGTCGCGGCCAACCCGACCGTGCGCGAGCGGCTGATCGGCGCCGGCTTCGAGCCGATGCCCGCGCGCTCGCTGGCGCAGGCCCAGAGCGAGCTGCGGGAGGAATACGACCGCAACGCCGAGATCGTCAAGACCTTCGACATCAAGCTCAACTGAGCGCCCACCTCCGACGACAGAGAAAAGGAGACGAGACATGGCCAAGGCCATCCGCTTTTACGAGACCGGCGCGCCCGAGGTATTGAAGCTGGAAGACGTCGAGGTCGGCGACCCCGGCCCCGGCCAGGCGCGCGTGCGCCACAGCTACGTGGCTCTGAACTTCATCGACATCTATTTCCGCACCGGGCGCTATCCGCTCGCGCTGCCCAACGGGCTGGGCTCGGACGCGGTGGGCGTGGTCGAGGCCATCGGGCCCGGCGTGACGGACATCCGGGTCGGCGACCGCGTGGGTTATCTGATCGGGCCGCAGGGCGCTTACTCGCAGGTGCGGGTGATGCCGGCGGAGGTGCTGATCCCGCTGCCGGACGGCGTCTCGGACCGAACGGCCGCCACCTTGATGATGAAGGGCATGACGGCGCAGTACCTGTTCCGCCAGGTGTTCCCGCTGCAGGGCGGCGAGACCATCCTCTACCACGCGGCGGCGGGCGGCGTGGGGCTGATCGCCTGCCAGTGGGCCCGTGCCATGGGGGTGACGATGATCGGCACCGTCAGCACCGACGAGAAAGCCGAGCTCGCCAAGGCGAACGGCTGCGCCCACACGATCGTCACCTCGCGCGAGAACATCGTGCAGCGGGTCAAGGAGATCACCGACGGCAACGGCGTGCCGGTCGTCTACGACTCGGTGGGCAAGGACACGCTGGAGGCGTCGCTGGACTGCCTGCAGCCGCGCGGCTCGCTGGTTAGCAACGGCACGTCGTCGGGGCCGGTGGTGATCGACTCCCAGGTGCTGGCCGCCAAGGGGTCCCTGTGGGTCACGCGGCCGGCAATGGTGCACTACATCCAGCCCCGCACGCACATGCTGGAGATGGCACGCGAGCTGTTCGGCCACGTGCTGGCCGGGCGCATCGTTAGCGAGCCCCAGCAGGTGTTCCAGCTCGCGGATGCGGCCGAAGCCCATCGCGCACTCGAGTCGCGCAAGACCACCGGGTCCACCGTCCTGGTGCCCTGATCTTCCTTCCCCCTGAAAGCACTTCCCATGAACGGTTTGATGATGGATCGGCCCTTGCTGATCTCCAGCCTGCTCACGCACGCAGAGAGCCAGCACGGCGACCAGGAGATCGTGTCGCGTCGGGTCGAGGGCGACCTGCACCGCATGACCTACCGCGAGCTCGGCCAGCGCGCCCGCCGGCTGGCCAACGCGCTGGCCGCGCGAGGCATCGGGCCCGGTGAGCGCGTGGCGACGCTGGCCTGGAACGGGCACAGTCACATGGAGCTGTATTACGCGGTGTCGGGCTCGGGCGCGGTTCTGCACACCGTCAACCCACGGCTGCATGCCGACCAGGTGGTCTGGATCGCCGACCACGCGGAAGACCGGGTCCTGTTCTTCGACCTCAGCTTCCTGCCGCTGGTCGAAGCCATTGCGCCGCGGGTGGCCACGATCAAGACCTTCGTCGCGATGACCGACCGGGCACACATGCCGGCCGCCACGACGGTGCCGAACCTGCTGTGCTACGAGGACCTGCTCGAAGCCCACGCGCCCGAATTCGACTGGCCCGAGCTCGACGAACGCTCTGCCTCGTCGCTGTGCTACACGTCCGGCACCACCGGCAACCCCAAGGGCGTGCTCTACAGCCACCGCTCGACGATGCTGCACGCCTATGCCGCGGCGCTGCCGGATGCGCTGTGCTACTCCGGCAGCGACACCGTGCTCCCCGTGGTGCCGATGTTCCACGTGAACGCCTGGGGCATTCCGTACATCGCGTGCATGGTCGGCGCCAAGCTGGTGTTCCCCGGCCCGCGGCTCGACGGCGCGTCGCTGCACGAACTGTTCGAAGCCGAAGGCGTCACCGTGTCGGCCGGCGTGCCGACCGTGTGGCAGGGCCTGCTCGCGCACGTGGAAGCCCACGGGCTGAAGTTCAGCACCATGCGCCGCACCATCATCGGCGGTTCGGCCTGCCCGCCCGCGATGGTCCAGTCGTTCCAGCAGCGGCATGGTGTGGAGGTGCTGCACGCCTGGGGCATGACGGAGACCAGCCCCCTGGGGTCGGTGTGCAAGCTCCAGCCGCGACACCTGCGGCTCGATGCATCGCAGCGGCTGGCCATGCAGGCCAAGCAGGGCCGCGCGGTGTTCGGCGTGGAAATGAAGATCGTCGACGCCGACGGCGAGCGCCTGCCGCACGACGGCCGGTCCGCGGGCGAGCTGATGGTGCGGGGCCCGTGGATCGCCTCGGGCTACTACCGCGGCGAAGGCAGCGGCCCGGTGGTGGACGGCTGGTTCCCGACCGGCGACGTGTCGACCATCGACGCCGAGGGCTTCATGCAGATCACCGACCGCAGCAAGGACGTGATCAAGTCCGGCGGCGAGTGGATCGGCTCCATCGACCTGGAGAACATTGCAGTGGCGCACCCCGCGGTGGCAGCTGCCGCCTGCATTGCCGCGCGCCACCCGAAGTGGGACGAGCGCCCGCTGCTGATCGTGGTGAAGAAGCCCGGCCATGCGCTGTCGCGCGACGAACTGCTCGGCTTCTACGAAGGAAAGATCGCCAGATGGTGGACACCGGACGACGTGGTGTTCGTCGACAGCATCCCCCTGGGCGGCACCGGCAAGGTGCAGAAGAACGTGCTGCGCGACGCTTGGCGCGACCACTTGCTGGCTTCGGCTTGAAGAGTGCGACAACTATTCTTATGAGGAGACACAGACCGTGAAGCAACTCGTGCTGCCGCTTTGCGCGCTCGCCGCCGCGGGCACGGCCCCGGCCCAATCGTCACTCACCCTGTTCGGGGTGGTGGATGCCGGCGTCAGCTACTACAGCGTCAAGAGCCGTTCCTTCGGCGCGACGCTGCCGCGGGAGGTGACGCAAAGCCAGAAGGTGTTGTCGAGCTCGGGCTACAACTCCAGCCGGATCGGGTTTCGCGGGACCGAAGACCTGGGCGGCGGGCTGGCGGCGAGCTTCTGGCTGGAAGCGCCGGTGGCCAACGACTCGGGCGCCTCCGGCATCGCGAACTTCGGCCGCCGTTCGACGGTGAGCCTGTCCGGGCCCTTCGGCGAGGTTCGGCTGGGTCGCGACTACACGGCCTCGTTCTGGAACGACGCGGTGTTCGACCCCTTCGGCGTGAACGGCGTCGGCACCAACCTGATCGCAGTGGTCAACAGCAACCTGGCGGCTTCGCGGGCGCTGGCGACCGGCGGGTTGCTGGGCGGCGGGCTGTCTGCCGGCACCGACAGCTACCTGCGCACCAGCAACGCCATCAGCTACTTCCTGCCGGCGGGACTGGCGGGCGTCTATGGGCAGGTGCAGTACGCGGTGCACGAAAACACCAAGGTCAGCCCTGCGCCGACCGGCACGTCCGAGCGCGGGCGCTACGTGGGCGGCCGCCTGGGCTGGACCGACGGCAGGGCCGACGTGGCACTGGGCTATGGCGAAAGCACCCTGGTCAGCACCGTGCCCGGCGGCGAGACGATCAAGAGCCTGAACATCGGCGGCTCCTACGATTTCGGCATGGTGAAGGTCATGGGCGAGTGGTCGCGCGTGCGCGACGTGCGCGACGGCACCGTGGCCCTGCCCATCCGGGTGACGGACCGCTACGACGGCCTCGTCGCCGGCGTGAACGTGCCGGTCGGGCCCGGCGTCATCCGCGCATCGCTTGCGCGGGTGAACTTCAAGAACGGCAACGGCCTGCCGGACGGCGATGCCTCGGTCAACAAGCTGGCACTCGGCTATGTGCACAACCTGTCCAAGCGCACGGCCTTGTATGCGTCGGTCGCGCGCATCCGCGTGCGCAACGGCCACAACAACCCGGCGGTGATGGGCGTCACCCCGCTGGTGCTGAGCCTGCCGGCCATCCTGCCCCAGCCGGCGTATGTCAGCACCGGCGGCATGGAGCCTCGCAGTTCCTACGGGTACGACTTCGGCATCAGACACGCGTTCTGACGAGCGCGGTCAACCCACTTTCAAACTGCCGAACCTGCGATCGCATGCCCTTGGCAATGCGCGTCCAGAGCTTCCCCGGAAAAGAAGCCGGAAGCCGCGCCTCGACCCTCGTGATCGCCGGCTCGACCTCCGCGACCATCGCATTCATGGCCTCCCACACGGCCTGCCCGCCGTTCTTCATCGCCAGGCCGTGCCAGTGCCTGGCCTGAATGGTGTGAAGCGCGTAGTGCGCATTCTTCGCGCGCAGCGCCATCGCGAGCCCCGCGCTGGGCCATCGGAACTGGTTGGCACCGTCCCCGATGTAAGGCCAGGTCGAGATGACGTCGTAGAGCGGAGTCATCACGTAGGCATCGCCCTGCTCGAGGAATATCGAGTAGTTCTTCGCATGCCCATCGGTGGCCGCCATCAGCCAGAACGCGAGCTGGGTGAGCTGGAACGCGGTGCGATCCAGCTGCGCATCGGCGCTGCCGTCCAGCAACTTCAGGCAGGCCTGCATGCCGGGCCCGCCATCCTTCTCGTATTTCTTTTCGGGCGGACAACCGAGCGCCTGGCAGAAGTCCTCCTGGGGCAGGCGGGCGATCCACTGGTTGCCGTCCATCCAGGCGCGGTCGAAGCGCTCGACGACCAGCACCTTGCGTCCATCGAACTGCGCGATCTCGCAGTTGGCGACCGGCAGGCCCAGCTCGCAGATCAGCTGCGCGCAGAGCCATTCGTTCTCGACGGAATCGGACAGGTCGACGCGCCGTGATCCGCCGACCAGCCCCAGCGGCAGCTTGAAGATGTGCGTGGTCGGCGTCGCGCCATGGGGCCGGCACCATCGCTTTCCGACGCGGGTCAGTGCGGTTTTCTCCTGCGCACCCGCGAGCGAGATGCGGAACAGGTCTTCATCCTCCGCGGCTCGGCCCAGCGGGGTGTCGGAGGGCACGGCGTCCAGCAGCCTGCGCACCTCCGCGTCGTTCAATGGCTCGCAGTCGACGCGGTCCCAGCCCTGCGGCACCCTGCCTTCGGGCAGCAGCTGCACGGCGCCGACGCAGTCCCGGCCGATGGCCTCGAGCAGGGTGAAAGCGTCGGCATTGCGGGTCCTGAAGCGTCGGCTCAGGCGCTCGCGAATCGTGCGGTTGTCGGGCAGCAGGTTGTCGAAATAGTTGGCCACCACCTGCCCGCGGATCTCGCGCGCGCCGGTGATGGGCAGCGACAGCGACAACGAGCGGCGCTTTTCGGACTGCAGCCACTCGCTCGCGTAGGCCAGGGTGCTGGTGCCGCGCTCGACGCTCCAGTGGCCGACAAGCTCGCCGTTCATCCAGATGCCGAGGGCAGCGCTCACCAGGAGCCCTTCTTCGGCGGGATGACGAGCAGAGGCTTCGACATGCGCTTCGCGGCGGTTGTCGCCGGGGGCTTCGCGCGGGACGGCTGGGCAGCCTTGGCGCGCCGTGCGACAGGCAAGGGGTCAGGCTCGCGGGCCAGCACGGGCGCGAATGCCGTCGCACCTTCTGCGCCGTCCCTCAGCACGAGCGTGGCGCCCAGCGCAGAAAGAAGCTGCATGAGCTGGTCGACGCTGATCAGCCCCGGCCTGGCTTCGATTTCTGCGATGCGGGCCTGCCCGATGCCCAAGCGCTGGCCGAGCTGGGCCTGCGTCAGCCCGCGCTGCTTGCGCAAGGAGCGCAGGTGAGCGCGGAGTTGATCGGCGAGCCGGATTGCGTAGTCCATCGTGGGCCTGTTGGGGGGGGAAATATCGGCACTGGCTGATAAATGCACTATATCGGCTGAAAGCGATATATGCAACATATCGGCTTTGGGCGATACCTGCCCCTCCCCCCCAAGGCCCATCGCGCTACGTTCAGGCAGCAACAGCCTCTTCGACCCGCCTGCGCGCACCCACCTTCCGCGCCGCCCGCTCATCCGCCAACGCCCGCGCCAGGGCCCGGTCCCCGGCCCGGCTCGCGGCCTCGACGACCGTGAGATGCAGCAGGTCGCGTTGAGCATGGCTGCCTCCCAGCGGCGTGCTTGCCGCGAGCAAGGGCAGCAGCAGCTCGACGCAGCGCGTGTACTGCCCGGCCGCGAAGGCCCGCAGCCCGATGCTGGCCGGCACCGCCACGTCCCAGTCATGCGCGCCCGCATACCGCACGGCCTCGCTCATCGCAGCCATCCCCGCGATGGATGCCGGCTCGTCGCCGGCCGCAGCCAACGTCATCACGGTGTGCATGTCGTTGAACGCGTTGCGGCCCCAGGCCGCCTGCACGCGACGACGCGCGGCCAGGGCTTGCCATCTGCCCGACACATCGACCCCGCGCAACGTCAGGCGCCACAGCAGGGCCGTCGCGTCGTTGAGGTTCAATGCCACGGCCTCGGGCGCCGGCGTGACTGCAGCGTCATAGAGTGCCAGCGCCGCATCCATGTCACCGGTCGCCATATGCATGAGCGCCAGGTGCCAGTGGTTGTGGACCGCCATCGCGCAATCGGTCGCCCAATCGCGTTGCGTCGCCTTCAGCCAGCGGATGCCATCCTCCGCGCGGCCCTGCATCTCGCAGACATGCGCGACGGCATGCACCGCCCAGCTGTCGTGCGGGTGCAGTTCGACGGCGCGACGCCCGGCGTCTTCTGCCTGCGCGTATTGGTTGCACTCCTCTAGTCCGAATGCATGCATGCCGAGCACGTAGCCATAGCCGTCGTCCTCGACGCTCCAGCGACCCAGCACGCGGGCGACGCGGTCGCGCAGCATGAACGAATGGCCGAGGAAGAGATCGCTCGCGTGCGCCAACTGCAGCGCGAGGAGGTCGCGCGGATAGTCGATCAGGTGCCGGCCGAGCAGCTGGTTGCCGCGCAGCATGTCGCCCTCGCTCCACGCCCCGAGTGCGCCGATCAGCGACTTCTCTCGCGCATTCGCGCCGGCCGCATGGGCCGCTGCGGCATCGACGCTGGCCTTGGCCATGCCGAGCAGTGAGCCATCGATGGCGCCGAGCACCAGGCCGGCCATCAGCAGGTGGCCGGAGACGAAGCCGGGGTCGCGCTCGAGCGTCGGCGTCAGCACGGCGAGCGGATCGAGCCGATAGCCGTGGAAGAGCTGGAGCGCCCGGTCGTAGGCGGCGAGCGAGGACCGGTCGGTGGTGGAAAGCGCTTCGCCGTGCGCATCGCGGAAGGTGTTGGCCATGGTGAAAACTCCTCAGGATTGATGGTTGAGCGGATAGCGGCTGAAGCGTAAATTCAGCGCACTCCGACGCACGAAGCCATTCCGGCAACAAGCCTGATGAATCAGCCAACGAGCACCGCCGCGGCGCCGCTCCCGCGCATCGCCATCGTCGCCACGCCGCTGAGTTCCGCGTCGGTGGTCTACGGCATGTACGAGATGTTCAAGTCCGCGGGCCGCGACTGGCCCTGGGTGCTGAAAGGGGAGTACGGCCAGTCGGTGCTCGACCCGTTCATCGTCGCCGCGCAGCCCGGCCATGTGACGGGCTGCAACGGGCTGCCGATCCGCGTCGACGTGCCGATGTCGGACTGCGCCGCGCCGGACGTGGTCTGCGTGCCCGAATCGCTGCTCGCCATCGACCACAGGGAGGCCGGGATGTTCCAGCGCGAGGCCGCCTGGCTACGCCGCTGCCATGCCGAAGGCTCGCTGATGGCCACGGCTTGCTCCGGCGCCATGCTGCTGGCCGAAGCCGGCCTGCTCGACGGCCACGAGGCCACCACGCACTGGGCCTACTGCGAGACGATGCAGCGCCGCCATCCCGCGGTGCGCGTGCAGTCCCAGCGCGCGCTGATGGTCACGGGGGAAGGGCACCGGCTGGTGATGGCCGGTGGCGGCACCTCGTGGATGGACCTGGGGCTCTACGTCATTGCGCGCTGCGCCGGCATCGAGGCCGCGATGCAGGTGGCGCGGCTCTTCCTGATCGACTGGCACCAGGTCGGCCAGCAGCCCTTCGCGCGCGTCGCACGCTCGGCGCAGGTCGACGACGCGCTGATCGGCCGCTGCCAGGCCTGGATCGCCGACCACTACGCCGACCCTGCGCCGGTGGCCGCGATGGTCCGGATGAGCGGCCTGCCGCCGCGCTCTTTCCAGCGCCGCTTCAAGCTGGCCACCGGCATGGCGCCGCTCGAGTACGTGCACACGATGCGCATCGAGGAGGCGAAGCACCTGCTCGAGACCTGCGACCTGCCGGTCGCGGCGGTGGCGCAGGAGGTGGGCTATGACGATGCGGCATTCTTCGGCCGGTTGTTCCGGCGCCAGGTCAACCTGACGCCGCCGCAGTACCGCCGGCGCTTCGGCGGCTTGCGTGCGGCGCTGGCTGAAGGCGGGGGTCAGGTCGCGCAGCTGCGCGCCGCCTCCAGAATTTCCTCCACCGACGGCATCTTCCCGAGCCCCGCCAGCCCTTCGGTCGCACATTCCACGTAAGCCCAGCGCACGACCCCCGTGCGGTCGATCATGAACAGCCCCTTCAGCTGCGGCCACTGCTTCTCGACGTCCCGCTGGTCGGCCGGCGTGCACTGGTAGCCGTCCATCTCCTGCAGCACCTTCCCCGCCTGCGAGATCGGCAGCGGCTCGGGCAGGTCGCCGAAGGGATTGACGCGCACCGTGTCCAACGCTTCCATCAGCGCCGGCGTGGGCTCGGGCTTGGGGAGGCCGTAGGCGCGGTGGGTGGAAAGATCCGGGTCGGCGGCCAGGGGCACTTTCGTGGGCCTGAACCTGAAGTACAGCCGCGCGTTCTCCGGCGCAGTGGCAACCACCGCCAGGCTTTCCACGCCCATTCCCTTGAGCCTGTCCTCGAAGGTGCCGAGCTGCGCCAGCTGCCGGCGGCAGAAGGGGCACCACAGGCCCAGCATCAAGGACAGGAAAAGCGGGCTGCGGCCGCGGTAGTCGTCGAGCGAGATGATGCCGGAGCCGGTGACGGCCGGGAGGGCAAAGTTCGGCGCCGGTTCGCCGGGCGCCACGGGATGCATCGTCGATTCCATATGAAGTGACTCCTTCCTGCAGAGGATCAGCAAAGGAACGGAAGCACGACGAGCGCGTCGGGATCGAGGCCAGCGCGATCGCAGATGTCCCGGGCGAGCGCCATGTAGCGCTCGGCCTGCACACCATCATCGGCATCGAGGTAGAGGGTTGCAAGCCCTTCGTAGCAAGGAAAGAGTAACTGCGGCTCGGCGCTCTTCTCGGCCAGGGCCAGGGCCTCCTGGTAATGCCGCAGCGCGCGGGCCGATTCGCCGTGGCACTGGTAGATCTGCGCCAGCACGACGAGCGACACGGCCAGGTGGTCGAGCTGGCCGGTGCTGCGGTCGATCTCGATGGCGGCATGGGCAGCGCCGACGCCGCGCTCGTCGCAGCGGCTGGTCAGCGTGCAGTAGGCGACGGCGAGGTTGGCCGACAGGCGCGACTGCAGGCCCAGGTCGCCGATGCGCCGGGCGGTCTCGAGGCCGCGCTCGCAGGCCTCGATGGCGCGCTGCGGGTGGCTGGAGCTGTAGAGCACGCCCAGGTTGCACAGCGCCCGGCATTCGGCCTGCGGCAGGTCGGCCTCGCTCGCGACCGCCACGCTCTGCTCGAGCCGGGTGACGGCCTCGTCGAGCCGGTCGAGCCGCGCCAGGGCCACCCCCTGGGTGTTGAGCGCGAGCGCGGCGGCGGTGCGCGCGTTGCGGCGCTCCTCGTCGTTCATGGCCGGGCCCGCCTGGAGCGTCTCCAGGTGGGCGAGCGCGCGCTGGGTCCATTCGAGGGCGCCTCGGTTGTCGGCGTCGCGGAAGAGCAGCTCGCCCATCCGCTGGTAGAGCCAGGCGCGCTCGATGTGCGGTGCCTCGCCTTCGACCAGCGCGAGCCCGGTGGCCAGGCATTGCCGGGCCTCGGCGCGCTCGCCGGCCTCCCAGCGCAGCGCGGCGATCTTGCCCAGCAGGCGGGCTTCGGCCATGCGGTCGCCGCGTTGCGCCCGGCCTTCGCGGGCGGCGGCCAGGTGCTGGGTGGCCTCGGCGATGCGGCCGGCGGGCGCCAGCACGTCGGCCAGGCGCTCGCGCACGATCAGGTGCTGCTCGTCCGCGCCCTCGCCGGGAGCCAGGGTTTCCAGCGCGAGCGTGTAGTCGCGGATGGCGTCGGCGTTGGCGTAGGTGCCGCGCGCCCAGTCGCCGGCGGCATTCAGGTAGTGCGCGCCGCGCGCCTTGTCCGACCCGAGGCGGAAATGGTGGGCCAGGGCCTGCAGTTCCTCCAGCCGCCGGGGCGCCCCGCAGCACTGCCGCTCCAGCGCCTCGGCGATGCGGGTGTGCAGCTCGGTGCGGCGGCGCAGCAGCAGGCTCTGGTAGGCGACCTCCTGGACCAGGCCCTGGCGGAAACGGAACTCCCGGCCGTCCTCCGCCGGCATGGCGGCCAGCAGGCCCGACTCGACCAGGGCGTCGAGAGCGTGCGGCACGGCGTCGGGCGCGCTCGCCACGCTGCGCAGCAGGGCCTCGTCGAACTCGGGGCCGATGACTGCGGCTTCGCGCAGGACGGCGCGCGCGGGCCCGGGCAGCCGGTCGATGCGGCCGAGCAGCAAGCCGTTGATGGTCTGCGGCACCTGGACGGTGGCGTTGCCGGAGCTGTAGACCCACCGCCCCTGCCGGCGCGAGAGCAGCCCGTCGGCAATGAGCGCGCGCGCCATCTCTTCGAGGAAGAGCGGATTGCCCCCGGCATGCTCGACGATGCGCTGCCGCAGGGCGCCCGGCAGGGTGCGCGCGCCGAAGAGCGAATCGAGCATGGCGTCGCTGTGGCGCGCCGAGAGCGGCTCGAGCCGCAGCACGGTCTGCGCCGCCGCGCCCGCGGCCCAGGCCTCCAGGGCGGGCGCGGGGCGCTGCGTCACCAGCAGCATGAAGGGCCGGTCCTGCAGCCGCTCCAGCAGAAAGCGCAGCAGCTCCAGGGAGGCGGCGTCGGTCCAGTGCAGGTCCTCCGCGATCATGAGCACGGGGGTCTGCTGCAGCCGGCGGTCGAGCACGGCGTGGACGGCGAAGAAGATCTGCTGCTTGAGCTGCTCCGGGTCCAGGTAGCGGGTGTGCGCGTCGTCACCCTCCAGGCCCAGCACATGGCCCAGGCAGGCGGCCAGGGCCTGCAACTCGGCTTCGGGCAGGCCGAGGGCGGCGAGCGCCGCGTCGATCTTCTCTCGCGCCGTCGCGTCCGTCTCGCGCGCGTCCAGGCCCCAGGCGTCGCGCAGCAGCGCCGCGGGCACGCCGTAGGCGCGCTCGCCGAGGGGGGAGCAGGCGGCGCGGCGCAGGGCGACGTCCTCCAGCCGGTTCTCCGCCCGCAGGCGTTCCAGGAACTCCGAGAGCAGCCGGGTCTTGCCGCTGCCGGCCTCGGCGACGATGCGCACCAGCCCGCCCTGCCCGGCGCGCATCTGCTCGAAGGCCTGCAGCAGGGCTTGCATTTCCGATTCGCGGCCGACCAGCACGCTGGTGAGCCCGTGCACCTGCAGGCCGCGGGTCGGCTGCGGGGCATGCAGCGCAGACTCGAGCCGATAGGCGGCCATCGGCTGCGCAAAGCCCTTGAGTGTGAGCTCGCCCAGGGGCTCGAAGCCGAAGGCATGCCGGGTGAGCTGCCAGGTCGCATGGCTGACCACGGTCTGGCCGGGGCCGGCGGCATTCTGGAGGCGCGACGCGGCGTTCACCGTGTCGCCGGTGACCGCATAGGCGGCATCGCCTTCCGAGCCCAGATGGCCCGCGACCACCGGGCCGGTGTGGACGCCGATGTGCAGGGCCAGTGGCCGGCCGGTGCGCGCCCGCCAGCGCTCGCCCAGCGCGGCGGCCCTTCGGTGCAGCAGCAGGGCGGCGCGCAGGGCGCGCTCGGGGTCTTCCTCGTGCGCGACCGGGGCGCCGAAGACGGCCATCACCGCGTCGCCGACGAACTTCTCGACGAAGCCGTCGAAGCGGCGGATGGTGGAGGCCATCAGGTCGAAGAGCTCGGTCTGCAGCGCGCGCAGGTCCTCGGCGTCCATCGCCCCGGCCAGCTCGGTGAAGCCCGACAAGTCCGCGAACATCACGGTGACCATGCGGCGGTCGGAATCAGGCGCGGGTGGCGGGGGCGCGGCCACGAGCCGGGTCCCGCACTTCGGGCAGAAGGCGAATTCGCGATCGACGTCGTATCCGCACGCGGGGCAAGCCATGGCGCGGCCATGGTACTGCGCCGTGCCGGCATGCGTCAGGGCAAAGCCGCCGTCCTTCTTGTACAGGGATCAGAGCAGATCCTCATCGATGACGCTGGAGAGCAGTGCCAGGCGCAGCCGGGTCGACCAGCGGCGTTCGGTCGGGCAGCGGGAGGGGCGGTTGGTGATTCTGAAGAAGCTGCCCGCGGCTTGGTAAGCGCGCTGTCAGCTATAGCTGACAATCCGGCGCCAACCGCCTCATCTGTAAGCCATAACTTGCGCTTCATCGAAGGGTTCGGGGCGTTATGCCAGTTATAGCTGGCAAAGAGACGGATGGGTGGCATAATTGCCAGCCATGGCTGACACCCTTCGACTACCCGATGAACTGGGCCGCGCGCTCCGCGAGCGGCGGGAAGCTCTGGGGATGAGCAAATCCGAGCTCGCCGCAAAGGCCGGGAAGGTTCGCGAGGTCATCTACCGCCTCGAGGCTGGGGAAGACACCACCGTGTCGTCCCTGATGGCCGTGGTGGGTGCTCTCGGCCTCGCCATGCGCCTGGAGGGTGTCGGCCTGCCTACGGCCGAAGAGGTCGCGCGCCGCTTCCAGGAAGACGACGATGCTTCCTGAAAAAATCCGCGCCCTCGCGGTCTCCATCGGCGACGCGGACCATGCTGGCCAGCTGCTAAAGACGTCGACCTACGAGTTCCGCTACCTCGATGCCGACCCCGAGCAGCCCGCCGTCGCCTTGCTGATGCCGCCCAACGAGCGCCTCACCTGGCAGGACGGCGACCTGTTCCCGCCCATGGACCAGAACCTGCCCGAGGGCGACCTGTTCATGAAGATTCGAGAGCTGTTCCCCAAGCAGCCGATGACGCCCATGCACCTGTTGGCACTGATCGGCCGCAACGGGATCGGACGGCTGGGTTACAGCCTTCCGGAGCATCCGGTTGCCGCAGCACCGCGGTCCTTGAGCAAGGAAGAACTGCTCAAGACCCGATACACGCCGGAGATCTTCGACGAACTGGTGGCCGCCTATCTGAGCACGGGCGCCGGCATCGCCGGCATGCAGCCCAAGATCATGGTCCCGGACCGCCCGACGATCCCCATCCCCTCGCTCATCGTGAAGGCGGCCAGTGCGGCCTACCCGAGCCTGGCCGCCAACGAGTACCTGTGCCTGAGCGCTGCGCGCAGCGCCGGCATCAGCGTGCCTTCGTTCACCCTCTCCGACGACGGGCAGATGCTGATCCTGGACCGTTTCGATCTCGTGCAGCACGCCAATGGGCGCATCGAGCGGCTCGGCTTCGAGGACGTCGCGGCCCTGGCAGGCTTGCGCGTGCGCGAGATCCTGTCGGACCGGAAGTACCAGGGCAGCTACCAGCGAATCGCCGAGTTGCTGCGGCAGTTGCGGTTGCACAGCGACAACCTCCACCGCTTCTTCCAGCAGGTGGCTTTCTCCGTCATGGTTCGAAACGGCGACGCGCACCTGAAGAACTTCGGCGTGCTGTACCGCTCCTCCGCGGATGTGTGGCTCGCCCCGATGTTCGATGTGGTGACGACTTCGGTCTACCGGTACACGCAGTACCCGGGAGGTCCCGAGCTCGAGGACCGTACGCTGGCGCTCAAGCTTTTCGCTGGCAGGCACCGGAGCAAGGCCTACCCTACCACCGAGGAGCTCCACGACTTCGGTCGACGGATTTGCGGGGTGAGCCAGCCCGCCCGTGAGGTCGAGGCCATTGCAGAGGCCATGCACCGAACGCTCGAAGACGCCAAAGGCGATCCGCGGGTGCCTGCCGAGTTCCTTGCGAAGATCAGGGCAGCCTGGCAAGAGGGCATGCAGCACGCCCGGCGAGCCCCTGCTGCCCGATAGTCGGAGTCAAGCCGCCTCGGCCAGCGCATCGCCCAGCGCGCTGACCAGCCGATCGATGTCCGCCTTCTCCGCCACGAAGGGCGGCGCGAGCTGGATGGTGTCGCCGCCGTATCGCACGTAGAAGCCCTTCTTCCAGCAAGCCATCGCGACCTCGTACGGCCGGCGTGCCGGCTCGCCGGGCAGTGCGGCCAGCGTGAGGCCCGCGGCCAGGCCGTAGTTGCGGATGTCGGTCACGTGCCGGCTGCCCTTGAGGCTGTGCACCGCGGCCTCGAAATGCGGCGCGAGTGCCTGCACGCGGCCGACCATGTCTTCCTTCACCAGCACGTCCAGCGCCGCGATGCCGGCGGCGCAGGCCACCGGGTGGGCCGAGTAGGTGTAGCCGTGCGGAAACTCCAGCATGTAGTCGGGTCCGCCGGCCGCCATGAAGGTGTCGTAGATCTCCTTGCTCGCGATCACGGCGCCCAGCGGCTGGGTGCCGTTGGTGACCTGCTTGGCGACGTTCATGATGTCCGGCGTGACGCCGAAGGCCTCGGCGCCGGTCATGGCGGCGGCGCGGCCGAAGCCGGTGATGACCTCGTCGAAGATCAGCAGGATGCTGTGCGCGGTGCAGATCTCGCGCAGGCGCTTCAGGTATCCCTTGGGCGGGATCACCACGCCGGCCGAGCCCGCGAAGGGCTCGACGATCACGGCGGCGATGTTGCTCGCGTCGTGCAGCGCGATCAGGTCCAGCAGGCGGTCGGCCAGCTCGGCGCCCTGCTCGGGCTCTCCGCGCGAGAAGGCGTTGGCGGCGAGCTGCGTGTGCGGCAGGTGATCCGCCTCCACGGCCTGGCCGAATGTCTTGCGGTTGCCGGCGATGCCGCCGACCGAGATGCCACCGAAGTTGACGCCGTGGTAGCCCTTTTCGCGGCCGATGAGCCGGGTCTTGCCGGCCTGCCCCTTGGTGCGCCAGTACGCGCGCGCCATCTTGAGCGAGGTGTCGGCCGCTTCGGAGCCGGAGCCGGTGAAGAACACGTAGTCCAGGCCCTTCGGCGTGAGCTCGCGCAGCCGGTTGGCGAGCTCGAAGGACAACGGATGGCCGAACTGGAAGGCCGGCGAGTAGTCCAGCGTGGCAATCTGGCGGCCCACCGCCTCGACGATTTCGGGCCGGCCGTGGCCCAGGCCGCAACACCAGAGGCCCGACAGCCCGTCGAAGATCTTGCGGCCGTCGCTGTCGGTGAAGTACAGGCCCTTGGCCTCGACGATCAGCCGCGGGTCGGCCTTGAACTGGCGATTGGCGGTGAAGGGCATCCAGTGGGCGTCCAGCCAGGCGGCGTCGGTGCGGACCGTGGAGGCGGGGGCGGGCGTGTCGGCGGCAAGGGTGGTCATGGCAGGAGGCGCGGGGCGCGCGCCGGCGGGTGGAGGTGGCAGTGATTCTGGGGAGGCCGGATACTTCGTCCAATGCACGAATATCCACGTTCACTTGCTGCATCATGAAAGTAAAGACGCCCTCCTCTTCCGCCCCTTCCCGCCTGGGCCAGCTCGGCGAATCGGACCTGCGCATGCTGAAGGTCTTCAAGGCCGTGGCCGACTGCGGCGGCATGGCGGCGGCCGAGCTGGAGCTCAACGTCGGCACCTCCACCATCAGCCGGCAGATCAAGGACCTGGAGACGCGCCTGGGCCTCACGCTGTGCCGGCGCGGGCGCGCGGGCTTCGCGCTGACGGTCGAGGGCCAGCGCATCTACGAGGAGACGATGCGCCTGCTGAGCGCGGTGGACGCCTTCCGCAGCGGCGTGGACGACATTCACCAGCGCATGGGCGGGCGGCTGGAGATCGGGCTCTTCGACAAGACGGCGACCAACCCCAAGGCCCGCATCGGCGAAGCCATCGCGGGCTTCGTCGAGCGCGCGCCGGAGGTGGCGCTGCAGATCCAGATCGGCACCATCAACGCCATCGAACGGCAGCTGATCGACGGCAGCCTGCACGTGGGCATCATCCCGGCGCACCGCAGTTCCGAAAGCCTGGCCTACGACCTGCTGTTCGACGAGACCATGCTGCTGTACTGCGGCGCCGGCCATCCGCTGTTCGACGGCCGCAACGCCGGGCTGGACTGGAAAGGCCTGCGCGCGCATCGCTTCGCGGGGCTGGGGTACCACTCGCCCAACATGGAGGCCAGCCACCGCGCCGGGCTCAAGCGCGCAGCGACCGGGCTGGACCAGGAGGCGATCGCGACGCTGATCCTCTCGGGCCGCTTCCTGGGCTTCCTGCCCAACCACTATGGGCGCATCTTCGAGGACGGCGGGCGCATGCGGCCGGTGCGCAAGTCGCTGTTCCGCTACGACTGCGGCTTCGTGTGCGTGATGCGGCGCTCGCCGGCGCCCTCGCGCGCGGCGCTGGCCTTCAGGGAGGCGCTGCTGCAGGCGCACGGCGTGTCCTGAGCCGCTTCAGGGCGAGGGTGTCGCGCGACCGGCCGAGCGGTGGCAGACTGTCGCCTTGCCTCGAGGAGCCGAACGATGAACATGCTCGAAATGCCCGAAGCGCAACGCGCCGAGCTGCAAGCCCGCAGCGCCCTCGCCATCGATGGACGCGGCCAGGAAGTGCTGCTCGGCATGAATGCGGAGGAGTCGCGCTTCTTCATTGACTGCATGCAGCAGACACCCGCGGCGCCGGCGCAACGCGACCGCTACGCGGAACTGAAGGTGCGGCACGAGGCGGCCCGCCTCAAGCTCGCCTCGGTGGACGACGAGAGCACGGGCGATGAGGAAGGGCCGCCACATCTCACGCACAAGTTCTAGGCCCACGCATACGGCGCGTGCGAGTTCTCCCACGGCCGATCTCGTGGCCTCCTGACATCGGAGGACCGCCCGTTCGCTAGCTTGAGCGCAGTAGCTTCTCAAGGAACTGCGATGCCAAGACACGATGTCCCCCGCCGTGCGGAGATGCGCCGGCAGCGGCGCGACGCGGACTACGAGCGGTGGCGCGACGAGTACATGCGCCGGCTCGACGAAGAGGACGAGGATTCACGACGCGTCCGCCCGGACGCGGGCCCCACCGACGCAGACGAACAGCTCCAAAGCCCCGGCGCCAAGCCCCTGCACAAGAAGCAGGAACAACAGCACTGAAAACCGGCCGCCCTACAGTGGGCCGCTACTCGATGAAGCGTCGCAGGCCTTCCAGGTCGACGACCGTGATCCCGCCGTACTCGATGTGCAGCAGCCCGGCCTCGCGCAGCCGGTTGAGCGCCGCGTTGCAGCGCTGGCGCGACAGCCCCGACAAGTTCGCGATCTCCTCCTGCGAGGTCTGCAGGTGCACATCGCTGCCCGGATGCAGCCAGGGATGGAACAGCCCCGCCAGGGCCCGCGCCACCTGGCTGTCGACGTCGAGCAGCCGGTGCGCCGCGTAGTTGCCCATGAACCAGTGCAGGCGCTCGTTGAGCTGGCGCAGCAGGAAGTGATTGAAGCTCAGCTGCGTCTGGTGCAGCCACTCGAAGGTCTCGACCGGCAGGCGCGCCACCCGGCTGTCGCGCAGCGCGATGATGTCGGCCGAGCGCGGCAGCGCCCGCAGCAGCGTGCCCTCGCCGAACCAGCTGCCGACCGAGAGGCCGCCGAGCGTCACGGAGCGCCCGTTGTCGGCGGTGACGGACCACTTGAGCAGCCCTTCCAGCGTGCCGTACCAGTGCAGCGGCGTCTCGCCGCACCGGCACAGCGCGCAGCCGGCCGCCACGGGCTGCTCGCGGATCTCGTCGAGCACCCGCGCCTGGGCCTCGGTGTCCAGCGCCGGGAACCAGCCCGAGCCCTGCAGCAGCTCCGGGATGGAAAGGGAGGCCGCCTGTCTCCGGCTCGGCTTGTTGTGCATCGACGCTCCTGCGCCGCGTAAACCCTGATTCCAAATGTCGTCGCAATGACTGTGGGGCCGGCGCGGGGCAAAAATAATAGCGCGCTCATCCAAGGAGACCCAACGATGTCCAAGCGCAAGGTGATCGTGACCATCGCCCCCACGGGCGGCATGGCGCACAAATCGCAGAACCCCCATCTTCCCACCCAGCCCGCGGAAATCGCCGCCGACGTGGTGCGCTGCTGGAAGGCCGGCGCCAGCGTGGCCGCGATCCATGCGCGGCGACCCGACGACGGGGCGACCTGCGACGCGGCGGTGTACCGCGAGATCAACCAGCGCATCCGCGATGCGGGCTGCGACATCGTGATCAACAACTCCACCGGCGGCGGCGTGCACGGCGACATGGTCAAGCCGCTACCCGGCGGGCGCTGGGAGATCGCCTTCGAGGAGCGCGTGAAGGGCATGGATGCCGGCGCCGAGATGTGCACGCTGGACGCGACCACCCTCAACCTGAGCTTCGAGGGCCGCGAGATCCTGATGGACACGCCGCTCGGCAAGGGCCGCGAGCTCGCCGCCGGCATGAAGGCGCGCGGCATCAAGCCAGAGTGGGAGGTGTTCAGCCCCACCCACATCCTGCAGGACACGACCACGCTGATCAACGAGGGGCTGGACGAGCCGCCCTACTTCATCAACCTGGTGATGAACGTGCACCGCAACTTCCAGAACGCGATGCCCTTCTCGCCGCGCCACCTGCAGATGATGGTGGACACGCTGCCCAAGGGCGCGATCTTCGGCGTGAGCGGCATCGGGCCCTCGCAGCTGGAGGCCAACATCAGCGCCCTGCTGCTGGGCGGCCATGCGCGCGTGGGGCTGGAGGACAACCTCTACTACCGGCACGGCGAGCTCGCGACCAACCTGCAGCTGACCGAGCGCATCGTTCGCATCCTGCACGAGATGGACCTGGAGCCCGCCACGCCCGCCGAGGCGCGCGACATGATGGGCCTGCCGCGGGTCGGCCTGCCACGCCCCGAGTTCGCCGTGTGACGAACGCGCTGCAAATAAAACCATTTACGAGGAGACACACCATGACCGATCGCCGCCACTTCCTTCACACCCTGGGCGCGGCTGCCGCCCTCGGCACGCTCGCACCGCTGACCGCCCGGGCCCAGGGCATCGAGCAGGTCAAGATCTACTACGGCTTCCCGGCCGGCAGCGCCGGCGACAGCGTGGCGCGCCGCGCCGGCGAGAAGCTGGCCGGGTCGGCCTACACGCGCAACGCGGCGGTGGTCGAGAACAAGCCCGGCGCCGGCGGCCGCATCGCGCTGGAGGTGCTCAAGAGCGCGCCGGCCGACGGCAGCGTGCTGGCGCTGTCGCCCTTCTCCTGCACCTCCATCTACCCGCACATCTACAGCAAGCTGAGCTACGACCCGGTCAAGGACATCACGCCGGTGTCGATCGCGGCGGTGATGCACCACGGACTGGCGGTCGGCCCGCTGGTGCCGGCCAGCGTCAGGAACGTCAAGGACTTCCTGGCCTGGGCCAAGGCCAACCCCGACCAGGCCAGCTACGGCTCCCCGGCGGCCGGCTCCACCCCGCACTTCATCGGCGCCCTGCTGGGTATCAACAACGGTGTCGAGCTCAAGCACGTGCCCTACCGCGGCTCCATCCCCGGGGTGACCGACGTGGTCGGCGGCCAGATCGCCGCAATGGTGACGCCCAGCGGCGACTTCATCGCCAACCACAAGGCCGGCAAGCTGCGGCTGCTGGCCACCTCCGGCAAGGCGCGCTCGCCTTTCTCGCCCGAGGTGCCGACGCTGGCCGAGCAGGGCTTCGGCGAGCTCACGACGGAGGAGTGGTTCGGCTTCTATGCACCCGCCAGAACGCCCACCGCGGTGATCAACGCCGCCAACGCAGCCGTCAACGCCGCGATCAAGGACAAGGCGGTGATCGACAGCCTGGCGGTGGTCGGCCTGATCGCGCAGGGTTCCACCGTCGAAGAGATGGCTCGTTCGCAGCGTGCCGAATTCGAGCGCTGGGGGCCGCTGGTCAAGAAGGTCGGCTTCACCGCGGAGTCCTGAGCCATGGCGCGCAGGGACACGCCCATCACACGCGTCGCGGTGGTCGGCACCGGCGTGATCGGCGCCAGCTGGGCCGCCTGGTTCCTCGCGCAAGGGCTGGACCTCGATGCCACCGACCCGTCGCCGGGCGCCGAGGCGCGGCTGCGCGAGGCCGTGGCGCAGCACTGGCCCACGCTGGAGCGCTTCGGGCTGGCGCAAGGCGCATCCATGGAACGGCTGCAGTTCCACGCGTCGCTGGAAGACGCCCTGCGCGAAGCGGACTTCGTGCAGGAGAACGGCCCCGAGCGGCTGGATTTCAAGATCGATCTGTTCCGCCGCATGGACGCCGCCGCGCCGCTGCATGCGATCCTCGCCTCCAGCTCCTCGGGGCTGACGGTCAGCGGCATGCAGTCGGGCTGCGCGCATCCGGAGCGCGTGGTGCTGGGCCATCCCTTCAATCCGCCGCACCTGATCCCGCTGGTGGAAGTGATCGGCGGCGAGCGCACCTCGGCCGACGCCGTCGAGCGCGCGATGGCCTTCTACGCTGCCATCGGCAAGCGGCCGATCCACGTGAAGCGCGAGGTCAAGGGTCACATCGCCAACCGGCTGCAGGCGGCGCTGTGGCGCGAGGCCTTCCACCTGGTCGAGCAGGGCGTGGCCTCGGTGGCCGACATCGACACCGCGATATCGCAGGGGCCCGGGCTGCGCTGGGCCGTGATGGGGCCCTTCATGAACCTGCACCTCTCGGGCGGCGCCGGCGGCATCGCGCATGTGCTGGCGCATCTCGGCGGGCCTATCGAGGACTGGTGGAAGGACCTGGGCTCGTCCGCCATGACGCAGGCGCTGAAGCAGCAGGTCGCCGAAGGCGTTGCCGCAGAGCTCGGCGAGCGCCATGAAAGCGAGCTCGAACGCACGCGCGACACCCTGCTGTTGAACCTGATTCGCGCGAAAGCGGCCTCCGGCACACTCGAATAACAACGCGCCTTTGGCCGCCAGGAGACCAGCGATGAAAGCCACCGGCTTCTTCGACGACGAGACCCAGCTCGCCCCGCCCCGCACGATCCGCATCGACTTCGACGACGGCTCCTTCGCGCTGCGATCGCCCGTTGCGCTGCGGCCGTACGCCCGCTGCATCGGCGAATGGCTGGAGCGCTGGGCGCGCGAGACGCCCGATGCACTCGCATTGGCGGAGCGCGACGAGAGCGGCGAGGGCTGGCGCAAGCTCGACTACCGCGCGCTGCGCCATGCCGTCGGCGCGGTGGCGCAAGGCCTGCTCGACCTGGGCGTGCCGCAGGACAGGCCGGTGGTGATCCTCTCCGACAACGCCATCGACCATGCAGTGCTGATGCTGGCCACCATGCACATCGGCCGCACGGCCTGCTCGCTCTCCAGCGCCTACTCGCGCATGGCCAAGGACCCGTCGCGGCTGCACGGCATGCTGCAGGCGCTGGACCCGGCGCTGATCTATGCCTCGGACGCCAGGCTCTACGGCGGCGTGCTGGCCGGCTGCGGCGTCGATGCGATCACGGTGTTCAGCCGCAACGCCGATGCGCATCCGGGTGCGCGCTCTTTCGATGCACTGCTGGCCACCGAAGAGACGCCGGCCGTGATGCAGGCCTTCGACGCCATCCTGCCCGACACGCATGCCAAGTACCTGCTGACCTCCGGATCCACCGGCCGGCCCAAGGTGGTGATCAACACGCACCGCATGCTGTGCGCCAACCAGCAGATGATCGCGCAGACCTGGCGCTTCCTGGACCAGGAGCCGCCGGTGCTGGTCGACTGGCTGCCGTGGAGCCACACCTTCGGCGCTAACCACAACTTCAACATCGTGCTCTGCCATGGCGGGGCGCTCTACATCGACGAAGGCCGGCCGGCGCCGGGCCTGATCGAGAAGACGGTGCGCAACCTGCGCGAGGTGCGCCCCACGCTGCTCTTCAACGTGCCGCGCGGCTACGACATGCTGCTGCCCTTCCTCGAGGCCGACGAAGCGCTCGCCGCCGACGTGCTGTCGCGACTGCGCCTGTGCTTCTATGCGGCCGCGGCGCTGGCGCCCTCGACCTGGCAGCGGCTCGAGGCGGTGGCGAAGCGCGCGCGGCCGGCTGCGCCGCTGTGGCTCACCACTTCCTGGGGCGCAACCGAGACCTCGCCGGCCATCACCTCGGCGCATTGGAAGCTCGACGGCGCCGGCTGCATCGGCGCGCCGCTGCCGGGGCTGGAGCTGAAGTTCGTGCCCAGCGGCGACAAGCTGGAGATGCGGGTGAAGGGCGTTTCGGTCTTCCCCGGCTACCGCAACGCGCCGCGCGAAAGCGCGCAGGCCTTCGACGAAGAGGGCTACTACCGGATCGGCGACGCGGGCTACCTGGTCGATGCGCAACGGCCCGAATGCGGCGTGATGTTCAACGGCCGCGTGGCCGAGGACTTCAAGCTCACGAGCGGCACCTGGGTGTCGGTGGGCACGCTGCGCGTGGAGCTGGTGTCGCGGCTGGCGCCGCTGGTGCAGGACGTGGTGATCACCGGCCACGACCGCGATGCGGTCGGCATGCTGGTCTTCCCGAGCGCGCAGGCCGCTCAGCGCCCGCGCGAGGGGCTGGCCGCGGCACTGCTTCGCACGATGAGCGCCCTGCGCGACGAGGGCGCGGGCTCCTCGCGATGCCCGGTGCGCGCGCTGGTGCTCGGCTCACCGCCGGACATCGATGCCGGCGAGATCACCGACAAGGGGTACATCAACCAGCGCGCGGTGCTGCTGCGGCGCGCGGCAGAGGTCGAGCGGCTGCACGCGGACGTGCACGATCCCGAGGTCGTGCGCCTGGCCTGAGGATTCCCTAGATCAGCCAGCGCGTGTCGCTGCGGCCGCGGCCCGCGTGCGGCAAGCCGTAGGGCAGCGGCAGCGACGCGGTCGTGCGGCTGGCCTGGAGCACGGCGCGGTCGGTCTCGACCTCGTGGAAGCAGGCCAGCATCGCGTTCACGCCCGGCGCCCGGCCGGCCTGTATGCGCCAGGACGGCCACTCGTGGTCCATCTGGGCGCAGAGGTCCTTCCAGGTCTCGGCCAGGGCCGCCCAGGACACCAGTTCGGGGTCGGCCACCTGGCGCGCGAGCCGATGGAGTGCACGCTGCAGCGACGGCACCTGTTCCACCAGCAGGCGGCAGCGCCGGAAGTCCTGGGCGTCGCGCGGCAGGTCCAGCGCGGTGCCGCCGTAGTGAGGCGGGCGCACGCCGGTCAGCAAGGTGAAGAGCGCCAGGCTCGACAGGCCCTGCTCGCCGGCGGCCAGCCAGCGCACGGCCTGCGCGTCCAGTCGGCGCGCCGCGCGGCCCAGCTGCGCGCGCACCCGCCCGGTGGCAGCCGCGGCCTCCTGCTCGCGGATGAGCGCGAGGCCCTCGGGCGGGCCGATGGCGGCGGTGGCACCCAGCATGCGCGCCACGTCGGCATGCAGCACATGCAGGTCGCTGGCCTGGCGCAGCAGGCGCAGCCAGGCACCCAGCGGCATGTGGCCGTACACGATCGTGCAGCCTTCGCGCTGCAGGATTCGGTAGTTCGGCGCGCCTCCGGCCGGCGTCTTCGACGTGCTCATGCCTGTCTATCGGCAGGCCAGGGGCCGGCCAACAGGGGCATTGACGGAAAAAAGGACGTGCGCCGCCGGGGAGGGGCCTACTCCTGCTTCCTCCCGGACAGGTTCACCAACGCGCCGCCCACGATTCCAGCGGCACGCGCGCCACGTTGCACACATAGCTGATCGCGTGATACCAGCCCGCCAGCATCAACAGCTCGACGAGCTGCGGCGGGCTCCACTGCGCAGCAAGTGCCTGCCACAGCGCATCGTCGACTTCGGCCCGCTCGTGCAGCGCGTCGACCAGCTCGACCAGCAGGCGATCGCGCGGCGCAAGGCCATCGAGAGCGGCATCGGCCGAGACGATGGCCTCGCGCTCACGCTCGCCCAGACCCGCGGCGTGCGCAAACGCGGCCCAGTGCACGCCCCACTCGTACTCCGCGCCGCAGCGTGCGCACACACGCAGGATCACGATCTCGCGCTCGCGCAGCGGAAGACTGGCCTTGCGGCCCAGCAGATAGCCACCCCAGGGGATGGACCGCTCGGCCAGCGCGGGATTGACGGCCAGGACGCGGAACAGCGACAGGATCTCCGGCGCTTCGGGTGGCGTCATCTTCCTCAGCAGCGCACCGAGCTCCTCCGGATAAGGCGGCGCGAGCGGCGCGATGCGTGGCGGGGGCTGGATGGTCATGGGCGGCTCCTGACTAGAATGGCCGGTGATTCGTAAATCGCTACGAAATCCGTAGCGATCGACGCAGTCTATCGCTACGGATTTCGTAGCGCAAGCAGCCCCACGACAATCGCCACGCCATGCCTTCCGCTGCCACCGACGCCGCCCATCTCACCGCCCGCCGGCCCATCATGGCGCTGCTCGAGCAGCTGGGCCGCAAGGGCACGCTGCGCATCCTCTGGGAGCTGCGCGACGGCGCGCCGCAGAGCTTCCGTGTGCTGCAGGCGAATGCGGGCGAGATGTCGCCCTCGGTGCTGAACGACCGGCTCAAGGAGCTGCGTGCGTTGCATATCGTCGAACTGGCCGAGCTGGGCTATGTGCTCACCGAATCGGGCGTGGAACTCGTCAAGCGCCTGAAGCCGCTCAACCAGTGGGCGGACCGCTGGTTCGATGCGCTTTGACGATTCGCCCGGACATGAACAATCCGTCCAAGACACAGGAAATACCTCCATGCCAGACACCCTGAAGCTCCCCACGTACGACGATGTGGCCGCCGCCGCGCGGCGCATCGAAGGCCATGCCCATCGCACGCCGGTGCTGCGCTCGCGCACGGCGGACGAGGAACTGGGCGCGCAGCTCTTCTTCAAGTGCGAGAACCTGCAGCGCATGGGCGCCTTCAAGTTCCGCGGCGCCTTCAACGCGCTCGCGCAGTTCGACCAGGCGCAGCGGCGCGGCGGCGTGGTGGCCTTCTCGTCCGGCAACCATGCGCAGGCCATTGCGCTGGCGGCGCGCATCCTCGGCATGCCGGCCACCATCGTGATGCCGCACGACGCGCCGGCCGCGAAGGTGGCGGCCACCCGGGGCTACGGCGGGCAGGTGGTGATCTACGACCGCTACAAGGACGACCGCGAACAGATCGGGCGCGAGCTGGCGCAGAAGCACGGCATGACGCTGATCCCGCCCTACGACCATCCGGACGTGATGGCCGGGCAGGGCACGGCGGCGAAGGAGTTGTTCGAGGAAGTGGGCCCGCTCGATGCGCTGTTCGTGCCGCTGGGCGGCGGCGGGCTGCTCTCCGGCTCGGCACTGGCCACGCGGGCGCTGTCGCCGCAGTGCAAGCTCTACGGCGTGGAGCCCGAGGCGGGCAACGACGGGCAGCAGTCCTTTCGCAGTGGCAGCATCGTCCACATCGACACGCCCAAGACCATCGCCGACGGCGCGCAGACGCAGCACCTGGGGCAGCACACCTTCCCCGTCATCCGCCGCGATGTCGACGACGTGCTGACCGCCAGCGATGCCCAACTGGTCGAGGCCATGCGCTTCTTCGCCACGCGCATGAAGCTGGTGGTCGAGCCCACCGGCTGCCTGGGCTTCGCGGCCGCGCGCGAGATGAAGGCGCAGCTGCGTGGGCTGCGCGTGGGCGTGCTGATCAGCGGCGGCAATATCGACGTGGAGCGCCTGGGCGCGTTGCTGGCGGGCTGAGCTTCACTCCCTGGGCTGCACCCCGAAGCGGTACAGCACGTTGCGCAGCAAGCGGCCGAAGACCGGATCGCTGCCCAGCACCCAGGCCGCACCCACGGCGCCGGCGTGGAACACACGGCCGCCCTGGGGGCGCTCCCAATAGATCATCTCGGCCGAGAGGCCGTCGATGGATTCGGTGAGCTTCGAGAAGCAGTCCAGATACGCGTCGAGCCGGCCGGGCACGCGGCGGATGCCGTGGGCGATGACCTCGATGCCCTGCTGCGGCACAGGCAGCGATGCGCCGGGCGGGACCTGCTTCGTCATGCGCGCGAGCGTGGCGATGGTGAGGTCCCATTCATGGCCGATCGCGCGCGGCAGCCCGCCGCCCGGCGCATGGCCGAAGGTCTGGCCCTCGGCGAGGCCCAGCGGGTGCGGCTCGTTGAACAGGGCATGCCGCGGCTGCGTCACGTGGTAGACGCCGAAGTCCTCGCTGTCGGCGAAGGCCCAGCCCGCGGTCTCCAGGCCGACGATGTCGGCAGCCGCCCGGCCCGAGGCCTTGAGGCGGCCGCCGAGCGCCCAATCCTGGCTGTGGTACTGCTCGCCGAAGGGGCCGGCGGGCGGGCCGACCGGCGGCACGGTCTCGTCATGGCCGGGGCCGTCGACCTTGCGCTGCTCCATGACCGTCATGTCCTCGTCGTAGCTCACGCGCAGGTACATGGTGTTGCCCGACAGCACGATCGCGCTGCCGCCGCGGCGCAGGTAGTCGTCCAGGCCATCAACCGCGGGGGTCGACCAGTACTCGCTGTGGCCGTTGACGATGACGGTTCGATAGCGCGAGAGCAGCGATGGGTCGCGGTGCAGGTCGATGTCGCCGATCACATCGAAGTCGTAGCCCTCGCGCTCCAGCCACACGTGGAGGCGGCGTTCGAGCCGCGCCCACTGGCTGAAGCCGCTGCCTTCGGGGTCGTACAGCGCATTGGGGTTCGCGTTGGGCCACGGCATGCGCAGGCCGACCTGGTAGCAGGGCTGGCCGGCGCGGTGGTAGGTGTAGCTGCAATAGGCGGGGGCCTGCGGGTGGCAGCTCTCCAGGCCCGCCGAGCGGCGCGGCCACACCGGATCGTCCACCACGTTCTTCGCAAACGGCGTGCTCGCATAAGCGAGCCAGCTGCTGACGGCGCACAGCACGAGGACCGGCGCGGGCGCCGCATGCGCGGGCTTGCGGACGATGAACGTGATGTCGTAGTCGGCGTCGCGGCCGTCGAGCTCGAAGCGCAGGCGGCCGACGTAGAGGCCGGGCCTTGCGTCCTCCAGCACGCGGAACTCGTGCGTGGCCTCCCAGCGGCAGTCGTAGAGGTCGTCGCTCGCCAGCCGCAGGCCATGGCCGCGCGTCGGATCGCTGAAGGGGTCGTAGGTCGATGCGGCGTCTTCGCAGGCGCCGACCTTGGCCGGCTCGAAGGCCGGGCCGACGATCATCCAGGTGCCGTGGTTGACGATGCGGCCGGTGCGCTGATGGCCGCTCGCATCGGCGACCTGCGCGCCGCGTTCCTCGCGCAGCGGCCAGCAGGCCAGCACCGAGCGGCCGGTGGGGACGACCAGGCCGCGTTCCGCGAAGCGCTGCGCGATCTCCTGCGCTCCGAGCGCGCGGTCGTAGAGCACGGGCATCGCCAGGTCGGCGTCGAGGAAGAGGTCGGCCAGGCCGTCGATGGCGCCGGCGCCCAGGCGCAGCGGCGCGGGGCCGGGCCGCACCTCCTGCGCGGCCTCCCATTGCCCGGCCTGCACGCCATCGATCCACAACGCGGCGACCCGGCCGTTCCACGTGGCGACCACATGCTGCCAACGCCGCGCAGCCAGGCGGCCCCGCGCCTGCAGCGCATCGGCGTGGGAGGCGCTGCCATTGCCGAGATGGAAGCCCAGCGCCCCACCCTCCTCGATGAAGAGGCCCCAGCCGCAATGCGCCGGGAAGTCGTACTGGCCGATGAGGCCCTGCCGCGCGTCGATGCGCCACGGCTTGACCCAGCATTCCACGGTCAGGCCGCGCAGGGGCAGTGCGGCGGGCAAGCCCTTGTCGACATGCACATAGGAGCCCGGATGGATGGGCTGCACCCGCGCGCTGGAGGGCGCGAAGCGATGCAGCACCACGTCGTCGCTGCGCCCTTCCACGTCGCTGCCCAGCCTGCAGACGGAAAGCCGATAGGCCCGGTCGCTGCTGACGTGGAAGCGCAGCAGCTCCCCGGCCGCCACGCTCTTGTGGTCGGCATAGCCGTGGACGCCGGGAAGATGAAGAGGCTTGTGCGGGGGAATGCTGCTCATTCGGAGGTGAAGCCCGAGGCCTTGACCACGGGGCCCCAGCGCTTGAGGTCGTCTTCGATGAGCCGGCGGAGCTCTTCCCCGCTGCTCGGGTGCGGGTCGCTGCTGAGCTTGAGCAGGCGCTCCTGCACCTCCTTGTTGGCCAGCGCCTTGCCCAGTGCCGCGTGGAGCTGGTCGACGACGGGCTTGGGCGTTCCGGCCGGCACGAACAGGCCGGTCCATTCGAGGTTGTCGAAATGCGGCTGGCCCAGCTCCTTCAGCGTGGGCACGTCGGGCAGCAGAGCGGCGCGCTTCGCGCCGTTGACCGCCAGCACCCTGAGCTTGCCGCTCTGCTGGTGGGCCACGAGGTCGGCGATGGGCGTGATGCCGGCCGCGATCTGGCCGCCCAGCAGGTCCTGCACCAGCGGCGCGGCGCCGCGGTACGGCGCCGCCACCAGGTTGACCTTGGCTTCGGCACCGAGCCGGTAGCCCATAAACTGCGCGACGCTGCCCGGCGCGGGCACGCCGTAGCTGGCCTTCTGCGGATCGGTGCGCGCGATGTCCAGCCATTGCTTCACGTCCTTGGCCGGCAGCGCGGCGGGCACGGCGATGCCTTCGTAGAAGCTGGCGACGCGGCCCACGGCCTTGAAGTCCGTCACCGGGTCGTAACGCACCGACTTCGAGGTCAGCGGCAGCATGACCATCATGTGCATGTTGGCCAGCAGCACGGTGAGGCCGTCGGGCGCGGCGTTGCGCACGTAGTCGGCCGCGATCTGGCCGCCGGCGCCGGTGCGGTTGTCGACCACCACGGTGGTGCCGAGCTCGGCCGCGAGCTTGTCGGACAGGGTGCGGGCCTGCACATCGGCCGAGCCGCCGGCCGGGTAGCCGACGATCAGCTTGACGGGGCCCTTGTCGGTGGCGATCTGCGCGGGCGCGGCAGCGGCGAAGGCGAGGCTGGCGCAGGCCAGCGCGGTCTGCAGAAGACGGTGGATCATGGTGAGCCTTTGAAGGATGAGAAAGGGTCAGGCCGCGAGGCCCTTGCGCGCGATCTCGTCGGCGAGGTCCGTCAGCGATGTCTCGAGCAGCTCGGCCAGCGTGTCGATCTCGGCCTCGCTGATGGTGAGCGGCGGCGTGATCATCTGGAAGTCGCCGTAGGCGCCGAGGTTGGCGCGCCGGTTGTAGAGCGCAATGCCGCGCTTCAGCCCATGTTCGGTGAGCCGCGCCGGCGCGTTGAAGGACGTGGGCAGCTGCCGCTTGGTGGACTTGTCGGCCACGATCTCGATCGCCGTCAGCAGGCCCTTGCCGCGCACGTCGCCGACGATGGGCGAACGCGCGGCAATCTCGCGCAGCCGCGCCATCAGCAGCTCGCCCCGCTCGTGCGCGCGCGTGACCAGGTCCTGGCGGATCACCTCGTCGACCACCGCATGCGCGACCGCGCACGAGAGCGGATTGGTGAAGTAGGTGTGGCCATGCACGAAGCCGCCGCTGCCGGCCACCGCGTCGACGATGCGGTCCGGCGCCAGCAGGCAGCCCAGCGGGGTGTAGCCGGCGGCCAGGCCCTTGGCGAGCGTGACCAGGTCGGGCCGCGCGGCGGGCCAGTGGTGCGCGGCGAGGAAGGCGCCGGTGCGGCCGGCGCCGCTCATGATCTCGTCGTAGATGACGAGCACGCCATGGCGGTCGCAGATCTGCCGCACGCGCTCGAAGTACCCGGCCGACGAGACGACCGCGCCGGTCGAGAGGCCGCCGATGGGCTCGAGGATGAAGGCGAGCACGGTCTCGGGGCCTTCGCGCAGGATGGTCTGCTCGAGTTCGTCGGCGCAGGCCATCTCGTGGGAGGCCGCCGAGTGGCCCTCCGGCACGCGATAGGACAGCGGCGCCGGCACCTTGGGCATCGAACGGATCATCGGTCCGTAGAGCTTCAGCGTGTTGGCATCGCCGGTGACCGCGAGCGCGCCGAGCGTGGAGCCGTGGTAGCTGGGGTCGCGCGAGATCACCTTGCTGCGGCAGCCCTGGCCCGTGACCACCGCGTACTGCCGCGCCAGCTTGATGGCCGACTCGTTGGCCTCCGAGCCGCCCGAGACGAAGAAGGCGCGGTCGAAGCCCTCGCCCGCCAGCGCGCAGACGCGATCGGCCAGCGCGATGTTGTGCTCGCTCTCGAAGAAGCGCGGGTAGGCGAAGCTGACCTTGGCGGCCTGCTCGGTCATCGCGGCGAGCACGCGCGGGTTGCCGTGGCCGATGTTTGCCACCACCGCGCCGGCGGTCGCGTCCAGGTAGCGCCGGCCGTCGGCGTCCCACAGGAAGATGCCTTCGCCGCGTGCGATGCGCGGCGGGCGCGGCGCGCCCTTGGGCGCATAGAAGCCGAGGACGGTGCCGCCCTTGGGCGTGTCGCCGACGGTGCGAACGATGGGGTTGTTCATGCCGCGCACGATACGAACAGAGCGCACCGGCGGGTAGACGTATCGAGCGATGAAGTGCTATACGTCATGCGCATGAAGTACGCCCACGACCGCCTGGACCTGCTCGCCACCTTCATCCGCATCGGCGAGAGCGGATCGCTCAGCAAGGCAGCGCGGCTGCTCGACACCACGCAGCCCACCGTGAGCCGGCGCCTGCTGGAGCTCGAGCGGCTGCTGGGCTGCAAGCTGGCGCTGCGCACGACGGCGAGCTTCTCGCTGACCGACGAAGGCCGCTCGCTGCTGGCCGAGGCGCACGACCTGACCGATCGATGGTCGGGCCTGTCGCACCGGCTGTCGGGCGGCCAGAGTCGGCCCGAGGGCACCTTGCGCGTGATCGGTCCCTCGGGCTACGGCACCGGCTTCCTGACCGACGCGGTGACGGACCTGCGGGCCGCGCACCCCGGCTTGCGCATCGAGCTGACGCTGACCGATCGCGTGGTCGACCTCGCGGCCTCGGGCGCGGAGTGCTGGGTCTGCGTGGGCGAGGTGCGCGACCCGGGCCTGGTCAGCCGCCACCTGGGCGCGATGGAGCGCGTGCTGATCGCCACGCCGGCGCTGCTCAAGCGCACCGGCCCGGTCACGCTGGCGCGGCTGCCCTCGCTGCCCTGCGTGGGCCTGGTGCCCTATGTGGAGGGCAGCGTGCGGCTGCTCGACCGGTCGGGGCGCTCGCGCATGGTGCGGCTGGACACGCCGATCAAGACCGACAGCCTGCTGTCGAGCTACCGCGCGATCCTCAACGGCGCCGGCATCGGCGCCGCAGCGCCGTGGATGTGCCACGCGGACATCCAGGCCGGCCGGCTCAAGCGGGTGCTGCCGCGGTGGTGGCTGGAGCCGATCGGCATCCACGTGGCGCTGCCGCCGGGGCTGTACCGACCGGCGCGGGTGACGGCATTCATCGAGGCATTGAAGCAGCGCATGCATGCGCTGCCCGGATTCAGGCCCGCGCAGCGATGAAAGAGCGCCGGCTCAGCGCGCCCTGGACGGCGCGGGGCGCTGCGGCTTTTTCTTCTTCTCGTCCTCGCCGCCGAACAGTTTTTCCACCTGCTGGCCGATGCGCGCGCCGATGGCGGTACCCACGCCCGGCAGCACCGCCGTGCCCACCGCGGCGCCGGCCAGCGCCCCGCCGGTCATCGACAGCTGAGGGTTGTCGAGCGTGCCGGCCAGCTTGAGCGGCACGCCGACGACGCCGTCGACCAGGTCGATCGCCATTTCGCCGTTCAGGCGGCGATTGAGCACGCTCGCGCTGCCGCTGGCGCTGAGCACGCCGGAGCGCGCCTGCAGGCCGATGTAGCGCAGCAGGACGCCGTCCTCGGTGTTCTGCGTCTCGAGGGTGCCGGTGAGCTCGTCGAGCACCGTCTGGCCGCCGCGCGCGGCGTCCGGCGCGCCGACCACCTTCGACAGGTCGAAGCCCTTGACGGTCGCCGGCCGCATGACGAAGCGGGTGCGGGTGTTCAGGTGGCGGATCAGCTCGCCGACACCGTCGCCTTCGCTGCGCACTTCGGTGCGGCCGTCGAAGCGGCCGTCGACCGCCTGGCGGCGCCCGAAGGCGCTCACGAGTTCGCCGACGTCCACGCCCCGGGGCTCCAGCTGGGCGCTGAGGCGCAGGGGGCCCTTGTCCGGCGCCTGCAGCTCGGCCTGGCCGTTCCAGGTGCCGCCCCCCGCATCGATGTCGACGCGCCAGCGGTCTTCCTCGCCCTGGCGCGCGAGACGCAGCCGCGTGGTCGGCGAGACGCCGGGGCGCCGCACTTCCGCCTCCCGCGGGCGCCAGCCGGGGTCGAAGCGCACCTCGGCGTCGTACGCAAGGGCGATGTCGCGGCGGTTGATCCACGTGATGTCGCGCAGCTGCAGGCGCTCGATCGGGGTCTCGGCCATGGACCAGGCGCCGGCCATCAAGCCGGAGAGCTCGCCCTTCTTCCAGCGGCCGCGAAAGGCGCGCACCGAAGCCCGCGGCAGTACGGCGCCTTCGACTTCGACGGCCTCGATCGCGATGGTGCGGCGCCACAGCGCATCGAGCCGCGGCCGAAGGACGACCCGGCCCACGGTGATCGGCCGCGGCTGCTCGGTCGCGAGCTCGCGCAGCACCACGACCGGCGCCGGGCGCAGCGACCAGCTCGCACTGCCCACGCGCAGGCCGATGCCGCTCGCGCGCTCGAAACCCTCGCTGACGCGGGCGGCGAGCTCTTCGTCGCTCGGCAGCAGCCGCCAGGCGAACCATGCCCCGCCGCCCAGCAGCAGGAGCAGCACGACCAGCGAGCCGATGACCCATCGCCGGGCAGGCGTCAGCTTCATGGCGCGAGCTTAGATCCATCGCCCGGCGCCCGCATCGGCCGCGGGCCCGTGGCCGTGTCAGGACCAGTCGCTATAGTTTTGGCCACACCCAACCGAACCGGAGAAAGCGAATGTCCATCTGGAAGAAAGAGATCTCGATCGAGGAACTCACCCGCAGCCACGTGAACACGGCGGTCGCGACGCTGGGCGTGGAGTTCCTGGAGATCGGCCCCGACTTCATCCGCGGCCGCGTGCCGGTGGACGAGCGCACGCGCCAGCCCTACGGCATCCTGCACGGCGGCGTGTCGGTGGTGCTAGCCGAGACCCTGGGCTCCTGCGGCGCGCACTACTCGGCGCCCGAGGGCCACCGCGCGGTGGGGCTGGACATCAATGCCAACCACATCAGGGCCACGACCTCGGGCTGGGTCACGGGCATTGCGCGCCCGGTGCACCGCGGGCGCAGCACGCAGGTCTGGCAGATCGACCTCACGAACGACGCGGGCGAGCTGACCTGCGTCTCGCGGCTGACGATGGCGGTGCTGATCCCGCAAGCCTGAGAAGGCGCGAGCGCGCCCGCCGGGGCGCCCAAGAACAACAACCGAGGAGAAAAGACCCATGAGCGATTCCTACCTTCCCCGCTGGCGCAAGGTCGCCGCCGGCAGCGCCGCCGTGGTGGCGCCCGATGAGCGCCTGCCCTGGGCGCAGACCACCGCAATGGGGGTGCAGCACGTGATCGCGATGTTCGGCGCGACCGTGCTGGCGCCCATCCTCATGGGCTTCAACCCCAACATCGCGATCCTGATGAGCGGCGTCGGCACGCTGATCTTCTTCCTGGTCACCGGCGGCCGGGTGCCGAGCTACCTGGGCTCCAGCTTCGCCTTCATCGGCGTGGTGATCGCGGCCACCGGCTATGCCGGCCAGGGGCCGAACGCCAACCTCGGCGTGGCGCTGGGCGGGATCATCGCCTGCGGCGCCATTTACGTGCTGATCGGCGTGCTGGTCGCGCTCACCAACGAGCGGCACCACAAGTCGGCGCCGATCCGCGGCGTCGAGGTGGAGGAGATCGAGCAGGACGTCGCGGTGCACTGGATCGAGCGGCTGATGCCGCCGGTGGTGACGGGCGCGGTGGTGGCGGTGATCGGGCTCAACCTCGCGAGCGTGCCGATCAAGAACATGGCGCCGACCGGCTTCGACACCTGGATGCAGGCGCTCACCTTCCTGTGTGTGGGCCTGATCGCGGTCTACACGCGCGGCATGGTGCAACGCCTGCTGATCCTCATGGGGCTGATCGCGGCCAGCCTGATCTACGCCGTGCTGACCAACGGCCTGGGCCTCGGCAAACCGATCGACCTCGGCCCGCTGGCAGCGGCGCCATGGTTCGGCCTGCCGAAGTTCGCGGCGCCGGTGTTCGAGGTGAACGCCATGCTGCTGATCGCGCCGGTGGCGGTGATCCTGGTGGCCGAGAACCTGGGCCACATCAAGGCCGTGAGCGCGATGACGGGGCGCGACCTCAATCCGTATCTGGGCCGTGCCTTCATCGGCGACGGCATCGCCACGATGGTGAGCGGGGCGGCAGGCGGCACCGGGGTCACCACCTATGCCGAGAACATCGGTGTGATGGCGGCCACCAAGATCTATTCCACGGCGATCTTCGTGGTGGCGGCGCTGATCGCGCTGCTGCTGGGCTTCAGCCCGAAGTTCGGCGCGCTGATCCAGGCGATTCCGCTGCCGGTGATGGGCGGCGTGAGCATCGTGGTCTTCGGCCTGATCGCGGTTGCGGGGGCCAAGATCTGGGTCGACAACCGCGTGGACTTCTCGCAGAACCGCAACCTGATCGTGGCGGCCATCACGCTGATCCTGGGCACCGGCGACTTCACGCTCAAGTTCGGGCAGTTCGCGTTGGGCGGCATCGGCACCGCCACCTTCGGCGCGATCCTGCTCTACGCCCTGCTCAACCGCTCGCGCGCCACCTGAGGCGGGCTCCACCGGCGCGGCAGCGCGTGCGTGTGCGTCCGGCAGATGCGAAGGGCGCGCACCATGAGCTCCTGGCACAGGCCCAGCGGGTCTTCCACCATGCGCGCGACCGGGTAGCTGCCGAGCGCGAAGCCGGCGAAACGGATCTGAGCGCTGTCGAAATAGCGGTACAGCCCACGCCCCGCGTCGAACAGGCAATGTTCGGCCGTGTCGAAGAAATCGCCGCACTGGAGCTCGGCAGCCGGAGCGGCGCCGAGGCTGTAGGTGTAGAGATCCGGCCGCACCGAGCGAATGTCGAGGATGGGTTGCATAGGATGGGGACGAGCAGCCCACGCGGGGCCGAAGCGCGTGAGTCTCTGAAAAGAACGCTTGCGTGCTTGTAGGAGTCAAGCGCGCGTTGGTGCCGGTGTTGTGTGCGTGATTCAATGTGAAACCCCGTGCAAGAAGTGTTGTGCCCGGTCAGCTTTCCGGGAAGCATCGACAGGTTGCCCGCCACTCCCCGTTAGACTCCAACGCTTTTCGCACCCACGTTTTCCATGGCAGATGCATCCGCCGCGCGCACCCGAGCGGTTTTCGAATTCAAGAGCGCGACGCTTCCGCTGATCGCCGTGATCCTCAAGACCGCGGACCTGGGCGTGCTGGCCGAGGCGCTGGACGCCCAACTCGCCGATTCCCCCGATTTCTTCGACCAGGAGCCGGTCGTCATCGATCTCTCGCAGCTGGAGCAGAGCGATGCAGCGGCTGGCCTCGACTTCCCCGCACTGCGCGCGCTGCTCGCGCGCCACCAGACCCAGCCGATCGCGGTGCGCGGCGGCAGCGATGCGCAGAACGCCGCGGCGCGCGCGGCCGGCCTGTCGGTGACCGCGATGCCGGTGCCCCCTGCACCGAGCCCGCGGCCCGCCCCGCCGCCGGCCGAGGCACCCCAGCCCCAGATCGTGCGCGAGGTGCCGGTGCCGGCCAACGGCACGCTGGTGATCGACAAGCCGCTGCGTTCGGGCCAGCAGGTGTATGCGCGCGGCGGCGACGTGGTGGTGACCGCGGTGGTCAGCTTCGGCGCCGAGGTGATCGCCGACGGCAACGTGCACGTCTACGCGCCGCTGCGCGGCAAGGCGATCGCGGGTGCGCGCGGGAACACCGAGGCCCGCATCTTCACCACCTGCATGGAAGCGCAGCTGGTCGCGATCGCGGGCATCTACCGCACCGCGGAGGTCGCACTGCCGGCGGAAGTGGCGGGCAAGGCGGCGCAGATCTCGCTGGATGGAAAGAAGATCGTGATGAGCGCTATCGAATGAAGCGACCATCCGCGCGCATGCGCACACCTGAACAAACGAAACAGAAGAGAAGGATTCGAATGGCCAAGATTGTGGTGGTGACCTCGGGCAAGGGCGGCGTCGGCAAGACGACCACGAGCGCGAGCTTTGCATCGGGCCTCGCACTGGCGGGCAAGAAGACGGCCGTGATCGACTTCGACGTCGGCCTGCGCAACCTGGACCTGATCATGGGCTGCGAGCGGCGCGTGGTCTACGACCTGATCAACGTGATCCAGGGCGAGGCCAACCTGAGCCAGGCGCTGATCAAGGACAAGCAGTGCGACAACCTGTTCGTGCTGGCCGCCTCGCAGACGCGCGACAAGGATGCGCTCAAGCAGGAGGGCGTCGAGAAGATCCTCAACGAGCTGAGCGAGCAGGGCTTCGACTACATCGTCTGCGACTCGCCTGCGGGCATCGAGACCGGCGCGCTGATGGCGATGCACTTCGCCGACGAGGCGCTGATCGTGACCAACCCCGAGGTCTCCTCGGTGCGCGATTCCGACCGCATCCTCGGCATGCTCGGCTCCAAGACCAAGCGGGCCAAGGAAGGCGGCGAGCCGATCAAGGAGCACCTGCTGATCACGCGCTACAACCCCAACCGGGTGGCGGGCGGGCAGATGCTGTCGCTGGAGGACATCCAGGACATCCTGCGCATCAAGCTGATCGGCGTGATCCCGGAGTCCGAGAGCGTGCTGCAGGCGTCCAACCAGGGCATCCCGGCAATCCACGACAAGGAGACCGAAGTGGCACAGGCCTACAGCGACGTGGTGGCGCGCTTCCTCGGCGAAGACAGGCCGATGCGCTTCGTCGAGGCCGAGAAGCCCAGCTTCTTCAAGCGCTTCTTCGGGGGGAGGTAAGCATGTCCTTTTTCTCGTTCCTGCTGGGCGAAAAGAAGAAGACGGCGAGCGTCGCGAAGGAGCGCCTGCAGATCATCCTGGCGCACGAACGCAGCAGCCTGAGCGGCAAGCGGCGGCCCGACTACCTGCCGGAGCTGCAGCGCGAGCTGATCGCGGTGATCTCGAAGTACGTGTCGATCAAGGCCGAGGACATCAAGGTCCACCTCGAGAAGCAGGACGACCTCGAGGTGCTCGAGGTCAAAATCGAGCTGCCGGACGGGGCTGCGCTGGCCGCGCGCTGAGCGCGCGCTCCTCTCACGCCTTCGAGACGAAGTCGGCCACCTGCTGCAGCACCGAGGGCTCCCGCAGGATGCGGCGGTGGCCCAGCCCCTCTGTTGCGATGAGCTGCGCGCCGGCAATGGCGTCGCGGTAGGCCACGCCGTCGGCGAAGCGGTTGACGCGGTCGTCGCGGTCATGCACCACCAGCGTGGGCTGTGCGATGCGCGGGCCGACGGCGGCGGGCTCCAGCAGCGGCATCAGGATGCCCTCGCGCGCCTCGATCCGGTGCTGCATGGCGGCGCGCGTGCGCTCGCTCAGGCCGAACACATGCGCGAAATAGCGGGTGAAGGCATGCGGTGACGCGGGCGGCGCCAACAGGACCAGGCGTTCGGCGCGCAGGCCGCGGCTGGCCGCGTAGGCCAACGCGTTCGCGCCCAGCGAGTGCGCCGCGATGGCCTTGAGCGCCGTGCCCTCCAGCGCCAGCCGGGCCGCCACGTAGTCGATCGCTCGCGCGAACTGCGGCAGGTTGCTGACCGTGCCGGGGCTGCGGCCGTGGGCCGGCATTTCCAGCAGCAGCGGGGTAAGGCCGGCGGCGATCAGGGCCTGCGCCAGCGGGAGCATCTGGCCCGCGTGGCCGCCCCAGCCATGGACGAGCAGCACGCGCGGGGCCTCGGGCGAGGCGACATCGGGCGTGTAGAGGCCGAGGCTCGCATTTTCGAAAGCCCAGGCCTCGCGTTGCCATCCGGCGCCGGGGCCGTGGCGGCGGTTGAGCCACTTGAGCGGCAGCGGGGTGCCGAAGAGGCGGTAGGCGCCGCGCACGCCGAGCGTGGGCCAGACGCGCTGCGATGCGGCCAAGGCCAGGCGCAAGGCGCGCATCCAGGGGCTGGCGCCGTAGTAGTTGGAGGTCGCAGCCGAGGGTGCGGCGGCAGTGGAGGTGGAGGACGTAGCGGTCGGCATCGTGGATTCCAGGTTCTTCAGTACCAGACCCAGTCGTCGTTGCTTTGCGGCAGGCTGCGAACGGTGTCGAGCACCGTGCGCATGCCCAGCCCCAGCAGGCAGGCACCCAGGAACAAAAGGGCGATTAACATGGTTTTCTCCTTTTATCGCACGATCGTGCGAAATGTAAGCAAACGAAGGTCATGGGTGGCGGCAGGCATGGAACTCACGCCCGGTAACTGGCAATCAAGCGCTGCCAGGTGAGCTGGGCGCGGTCTGCGGCGCGCGTGTCGCGCAGGAAGCGCGCGTCGTGCAGCAGGGACATGATCAGTCCATTGATCTCGCTGACGAGCTGCGCGGGATCGGTATCGGGCCGCAGCTCTCCGGTCTCGATGGCCTGGAGCACGGTGCGGCGCAGGGCGGCGCGCCAGCGCGTGACCTCCTCCACGAGCACATTGCGCAACTCGCCCTCGCGGTCGTCGAACTCGAAGGCGCCGGCCGTGTAGATGCAGCCGGTCTCGGTCTCGACGTCACGGGTGCGCACGATCCAGCGTGAGACGATTTCGTCCAGCCGTGCGAGTCCCTTGGGCTTCTGCATCGCGGGCACGAACACGTCGGCCAGGAAACGCCGGCCGTATTCCTCGATCACCGCCTTCTGCAGCGCCTCGCGCGAGCCCACCCTTGAGAACACCCCGCTCTTGGACAGGCCCAGCCGCGTGGCCACCGCCTGGAGGGTGATGGCGTCCAGGCCCTCCGCCGAGGCAAGATCCATCGCCGTGCCGATGATGGCGGTGCGGGTCAGCTCGCTCTTCTGGGTCTTGGCATCCATTCGGTAAATTTAGCACACATGTGCGAAATTGCGAGACGAAAGAAATGGGGCGTTTGCGGCTTCCATCCAGCCGGGGTGTGGGGGTATCGTGGCGTCTCCAACACAAACCGGAGACAAGCATGGCAACCAGCAGCAAGACGCGCAGCACGGCGGGCGCCAGGAAAGCGGGGCCCACGGCCGCGGAGGATGTCCAGGACGCCTTCATCAAGCCGCTCAAGGGCATGGCCGAGCGCTTGCAGAACCTTCCGCTGGCCGGCGCGGCCGGCACCATCGTCGAGAGCGGGCGCAAGGACCTGCAGGCGCTGATGGAGGCGAACCAGAAGTCCTACCAAGGGCTGCAGGCGGTGGTGGCACGCCAGACCGAAATGCTGAAGAACTCGATCGAGGATTGGCAAGCTGCGGTGAAGGGCATGTCGCCCGCGGAGCCGCGCGAGAACCTCGCCAAGCTCGACGCCATGGGCAAGGCGGCCTTCAAGCAGGCGCTCGACGACATCCGGGAGCTTTCGGAGCTGGCGGCCAAGTCGCAGGCCGAGGCCTTCGACATCGTGAGCCAGCGCATCCGCGACAACGTGGACGAAGTCAGCAAGCTGCTGAAGACGCCCCGCAAGTAAGCTGCCGCCGCTGCCGGGCGGCGCACGCCCGCCGGCGGATTTTGCGAAAAAGGTCCGTGACGGCGCCCGCAGGAAGCGTACATTGGTCTCTTTCGTCTGCGATCGGAGCGATTTTGGCCAAGGCATCGACTTCTCTTCCCACGCGCAACCTTTCCCCCGCGGCGGCCGACCGGGCCACGGCGAGGGAAAGGCTGCGGCAGGCCCTGCCGGCCACGGTCAACCTGTTGAAGCAGCGTCAGGCCGACCAGATCGCCGACGCGGACATCGAGGCCTACGTGGCCCTCAACTGGCTCGAGTGGCATGGGGGCGGGCTGCGCCTCACCATCACGGGGCACAACGTGTGCGCCCAGACGGTCGCAGCCACCGCCTGATCCCGGCTTAGTGCGACGCGATGATCTGGGCGATCAGCCCGGTCGCGATCGCCGCCAGCACCATGTTGCCGTCCGCGCTCACCCAGTGATAGCCGCTGGGCGGTGCCTGCAACCGATGGGCACGCCAGTCGCTGACCTCGTGGTAGTGGCCGCGGTAGGTCGGCGGCAGGTAGCCGCCGCGACGCCAGTTGCGGCGGTCGTCCCAGCGGCGATGGTCGTAGTCCCGTGCTTCCCAATGCCCGCGGCGGTCGTGGTCGCGATCGAAGCGTTGCGAATGGCGCGGGCGGTCGTCGTCACGACGGTCGCGATGCCCGTAGCCGTCGTCGTGCGCCATTGCGCTGCCGGCCATGCCGAGCGCCAGCACGGCGGCGACGATGCTGGTACGGGTCCTGATGCGCTTGTTGTTCATTGCAACTCCTTCAGTGCGTTGGAACATGGGTGCAGTATGGAAAGCCCACGTATCGCTGCGACGCGCCACCGGTGTGCCCGGCATGAAGGGTGTAAGCGCGGGTAAAGACCCTCTGAACAGTTTCAGGGCGCGTTGCCTTGCGGGCCGACCGCCGGCTGCGCCCTGCGGCCCTGCCCCCCGGGCAGCTTGCGGCCCAGCGATTCACCGAAGTTGCGAATCGGCCGGCTGGCGCGCTCGGAGGCGTTGCCGATGCCCCGGCGCGTGGCCGAGTCGGCGTGGTCGATGCTGCGGCCCGCGGCATCGGAGCCGCGCTGGATGCCGCCCAGGACCTTGCCGTTCTGCGGCGGCGCCTTGAGCGTATGCGCGCGCTGCGCGGTCGGTGGATCGTTGGCGTTCTGCGCGGATGCAGCCATCGGCAGCGCGAGCCAGGCCGCGAGCGCGGCGGCGCGGGCGCAGGAGAGGGGCTTGATGGACATGAGTCGGTCTCCCGGGGTCGGGTCTTTCATTCGTCGGCGTCGGCGTTGGAGGCGCGCGCCAGCCGCTCGCTCTTCCAGTACACGTCATCGCCGCCATCCACGCGATTGAGCACGCGCGCGAGCACGAACAGCAGGTCGCTCAAGCGATTGAGGTACTGCCGCGGCGCCTCGTTGAGCTCCACTTCGGCGCCGAGCGCGACGACCGCGCGCTCCGCACGCCGTGCGACGGTGCGGCACACATGCGCCTGCGCGGCGGCGCGGGTGCCCGCCGGCAGGATGAACTCGGCCAGCCGCGGCAGCGCCGCATTGTGTTCGGCGAGGGCGTTGTCGAGCTGCAGCAGCGCATCGGCCTTCAGCAGCGTGAAGCCGGGCATCGACAGCTCGCCGCCCAGGTTGAAGAGCTGGTGCTGCACGTCGACCAGCAGCTCGCGCAGCGCCACCGGCATCGGCTCGCACAGGAGCAGGCCGATGTGCGAGTTGAGCTCGTCCACGTCGCCCATCGCGTGCACGCGCCGGTGGTCCTTGGGGACGCGCGTGTTGTCGCCGAGGCCGGTGGTCCCGTCGTCGCCGGTGCGCGTGGCGATCTGCGTGAGTCGGTTGCCCATGTCGCTGTCTTCGTGGAAGGTGGTTCGTAGAATGGTAGCCCCCTCTGGAGACCCGCCGATGAACGCGCCCACCGCCCTCGCCCATCTCACCCCCGCCATTGCGCTGCGCGACGTGCCGGACGCATTGATCCAGGCGCTGAAGGCGCGCTTCGGCGAGCAGTGCTCGACCGCCCTGGCGGTGCGCACGCAGCACGGCCGCGACGAATCGTCCTTCGATGCGCCGCCGCCCGCGGCCGTGGTCTTCGCCGAGAGCACGCAGGACGTGGCCGACGCGGTGAAGCTCGCCGGTGGGTACAGCGTGCCGGTGATCCCCTTCGGCGTCGGCTCCTCGCTGGAAGGCCACCTGCTCGCGGTGCAGGGCGGCATCAGCATCGACGTGAGCCGCATGAACCGCGTGCTCTCGGTCAATGCCGAGGACCTCACCGTCACGGTGGAGCCCGGCGTCACGCGCAAGCAGCTCAACGAGGAGATCAAGAGCACGGGCCTGTTCTTCCCCATCGACCCCGGCGCCGATGCGTCGATCGGCGGCATGACCGCCACGCGCGCCAGCGGCACGAACGCGGTGCGCTACGGCACGATGCGCGAGAACGTGCTCGCGCTCGAGGTCGTCACCGCCAGCGGGGAGGTGATCCGCACCGGCACCCGCGCGAAGAAGTCATCGGCGGGCTACGACCTCACGCGCCTCTTCGTCGGCAGCGAGGGGACGCTGGGCGTGGTGACGGAGATCACCCTGCGCCTCTACCCGCTGCCCGAGGCGGTGTCGGCCGCCATCTGCTCCTTCCCGAGCATCGAGGCTGCGGTGCGCACCACCATCGAGATCATCCAGCTGGGCGTGCCGATCGCGCGCGTGGAACTGATCGACGTGAACACGGTGCGCATGGTGAATGCGTACTCCAAGCTGGCGCTGCGCGAAGAGCCGATGCTGCTGATGGAGTTTCACGGCTCGCCGGCCGGCGTCAAGGAGCAGGCCGAGACGGTGCAGGAGCTGGCCAGCGGCCACGGCGGCAACGCCTTCGAGTGGGCCAGCACGCCGGAGGAGCGCACACGGCTGTGGACCGCGCGGCACAACAGCTACTTCGCGGCGGTGCAGTCGCGGCCGGGTTGCCGCGTGATCTCCACCGACACCTGCGTGCCGATCTCGCGGCTGGCGGACTGCCTGCTCGAATCCGTGGCCGAGGCCGATGCGAGCGGCATCCCCTACTTCCTCGTCGGCCACGTGGGCGACGGCAATTTCCACTTCGGCTATCTGCTCGACCCGAATGCGCCCGAGGAGCGCGTGACCGCCGAGAAGCTCAACCACGCGCTGGTCTCGCGCGCGCTGGCACTCGAAGGCACCTGTACCGGCGAGCATGGCGTCGGGCTGCACAAGATGGAGTTCCTGGTGAACGAGGCGGGCGTCGGGGCCATCGACATGATGCGGACCATCAAGCGCGCGCTCGATCCCAAGAACATCATGAACCCGGGCAAGATCTTCAGCCTCTGAGGCGGCCAAGAAAAAGCCCGGCGCTCGCAGGGAGGCCGGGCTTTCTTGTGCGCCGAGCGAACTCGGCGCTCTCTCCCGAATTACTTGCGACGCGCCGGTGCCCGCGCGGGTTCCCGTTCAGCCGGCGCCGAGGTCTGCGACGGCGCCACGCCGCCGTCGACACCCAGCCGGCCGCCGCCACCGAGGCCCTGGCCCTGCACCGTCTGCGCCTTGTAGTTGCGCAGCGAGACGACCATCTGGTTGAAGGCGTCCATGAAGGCAGCGCTGATCACCTTGCCCTGTGCCGTGTTGGTGTAGCCGCCCAGGCCGCCTGCGCCGCCGCTGCCGAAGACCGAGCCGAAAGCACCGAAGTCGGTCTTGGAGGCGCTGCCCTCGGACGCTGCGACCTGCACGCCCGAGCGGTTGTCGATCAAGGTCAGCAGCGCACTGGCTTCCTTGGTCTGGAGGTTGCCGCCCACGGCGGCGAGCACGCCGCTGTAGCGCCCGCCGACCAGGCCGCCGAGCGAACCGCCCATGCCGCCGGCATTGCTGTTGCTGAAGACGATCTCGGGCGACAGGCCGTAGTCCGATGCCACCATCTGCCCGCGGCCGAAGTTGCTGCCCTGGCGCATTTCGCCGGAAGCCATCAGCTCACGCTCGCGCGACATGGCATTCATGCCGGCCGCGCCGCGCTCCACGATCACGAAGCAGTTGGACTGCTGCACCAGCAGGCGCAGCAGGTTGGCCGTGGGCGGCAGGCGGTATTCGTTGCGCAGGACGGTGTACCAGCCGGCCGACTGGTTCTCGATCAACGAGACGGTGCCGAGCGGCGACGCGCAGCGCTCGAGCGTGCTGCTGGTGTTGGCCGAGGCGCTGCCGGCGGCACTGCCGGTAGCCACGGTCTTCGCGCTCTGGCTGCCCATCTGCATGTCGGTGGTCTGGCAACCGGTCAGGAAAAGCGTGGCCACGGCGACGGTGACGAGCGAGAGACGGGCAATGTTCATGGTCGAGACCCCTCGGAGTACTTTCAGGTTATTAGGTTAAGAAAAGTAACCGGGAGAGCATAGGCGGAATGAAGCACCCGGACAACCGTCCGGAAGCTAGGACTTCCCAACTTTGAAGTTAGGCCGTTTGGCGGATGCGGTCGATCAGGCCATTGAGGGCCTCGAGCGAGCCGAAGTGGATGGCGAGCTCGCCGCTCTGCTCCACCCGGCCGCCGCGCTTGCTGCGCTTCTTGATACGCACCTCGACCTCGGCTGCGAGCAGGTCCGCGAGCTCCTCCTCCACACGCTGCAGGTCGCGCGACTTGTCCGCCGCGCCGCGCCGCACCGGGGGCCGCAGGCTGAATTCGGCGCTCAGCTTCTTGACCAGTGCCTCAGTCTCTCGCACCGAGAGCTTCTTCGCGGCGATCTGGTTGGCCGCCGTGATCTGCGTGGCCTTGTCGAGCGACAGGAGTGCGCGCGCATGGCCCATGTCGAGGTCGCCCGCCATCAGCATGGCCTGGGCTGGTTCGGCCAGGTTCAGCAGGCGCAGCAGGTTGCTGGCGGCGCTGCGCGAACGGCCGACGGCCTGCGCGGCGGACTCGTGAGTGAGCCCAAACTCGGAGACCAGGCGTTGCAGGCCTTGGGCCTCTTCCAGCGGGTTGAGGTCTTCCCGCTGGATGTTCTCGATCAGCGACATGGCCGCCGCGGCCTCGTTCGGCACGTCGCGCACGAGCACGGGCACGCTGTCGAGGCCGGCCAGCCTGGCGGCCCGGAAGCGCCGCTCGCCCGCGATGATCTCGAACTCGGCGTTCTTGGCGCGCGAGGCGTCGCCATCGAGGCGCCGCACCAGAATGGGCTGCATGATCCCCTGCGCCTTGATGCTCTCCGCCAGCTCGTAGAGCGCGCCCTCGTCCATCCGGGTGCGCGGCTGGTAGACGCCGGGGACCATCTGGTCCAGGTTCAGGGTGGTCGGGTTGGGCGGTGCGGCATCGTCGTTGGCCGAGCTGTCGGGGCCGGTGAAGGTGGGCCCGAGCAGGGCTTCGAGTCCGCGGCCGAGGCCCTTGGGTTTCTTGGTGGCCATCGAGGTCATTCGTCTTTCAGGAGTTCGTTCAGCAGTTGGCGGCCCTCGGGCCAGTCGCCCAGGCCGGATTCGCCGTTGAGGTGGCCGCCGGGCCCGGCGTCGAAGTAGCGGGCGCCCCAATCGCGCGCCATCTCGCGGGAGCGTTCGGCGCTGCAGTAGGGATCGTCGTTGGCGGCGATCATCAGGGCCCGGAAAGGCAGGCGCTCGCGCACGATCGGCGCCCAGCCGGGGATCATCTGGCGCAGATCGTCGCGCTCCAGATCGCCCGGGGCAACCAGGAGCGCAGCCTGCACCTTGTGCGTGTTGCGGGAATGAGCGGCCCATGCGGCCACGAGGATGCAGCCCAGGCTGTGTGCGACCAGGGCCACGGGTCCGGGGGCGGCCAGCACCTCTTCCTCGAGGCGGGCCGACCAGTCACCTCGCAGGGGCCGCATCCATTCGTGCTGCTCGACACGTCGGTCGCCGTGCACCGCCTCCCAGCGGCTTTGCCAATGCGGTGGATCGCTGTTCTGCCAACCAGGCAGCAACAGGATGGTGGGCTCGGGCATCTGCTGCAAAATTGATAGCAAAACGTTGGCTTGTGCTCAGGCGCCGTTCGGGTCCTGAACCGCGACGGGCGGGGCTTCCATGGGCACAGGCGCGGGCGCGGCGCTGGCCAGCGCACTCGCTGGCGGCATTTTCCGCACCAGTTCCTCCGCGAAGGCGACAAAGGCCTGGCTGCCGCGCGCCGCCGGATCGAAGATCACGCCGGGCAAGCCGTAACTGGGCGCCTCCGCCAGTCGCACGTTGCGCGGGATCACCGTATCGAACACCTTTTCGCCGAAATGCGCCTTGAGCTGCTCGCTGACCTGCTGCTGCAGCGTGATGCGGGGGTCGAACATCACCCGCAGCAGGCCGATGATCTGCAGGTTCTTGTTGAGATTGGCATGCACCTGCTTGATGGTGTTCACCAGGTCGGTCAGCCCTTCGAGCGCGAAGTACTCGCACTGCATGGGCACGATCACGCCGTGCGCGGAGCACAGGCCGTTGAGCGTCAGCAGGCTGAGGCTGGGCGGGCAGTCGATGAGGATGAAGTCGTACTCGGCGCCGACGGCAGCCAGCGCGGTGCGCAGCCGCTTCTCGCGGCGGTCGAGCGTCACCATCTCGACCTCGGCGCCAGCCAGTTCGCGGTTGGCACCCAGCACGTCGTAGCCGCACTTTTCGGATTTCACCCGCGCCTCGGCCACCGAGGCCGACTCGAGCAGCACGTCATAGACCGTGGTTTCCAACCGGCGCTTGTCGATGCCGGAGCCCATGGTGGCGTTGCCTTGCGGGTCCAGATCGATCATCAGGACCCGCTGGCCTACCTTGGCCAGGCCGGCCGCAAGATTGACGGCGGTCGTGGTCTTCCCCACGCCCCCCTTCTGGTTCGCGATGCAGAAGATCTTCGCCATGCTACTGAGAGGCCGCCAACTTCACGCCGAAGCCGATCAGGAAGACGCCGGCAAGCTTTTCCAGCAGCGCCTTGACGCGAGGATTGGCGCGCAGGCGCTCTGCCAGGAAGTGCGTGAGCAGCGTGGCGCCGAGGCAATAGGCGAAGGTCAATGCCGCGATCGTCAGCGCCATCACGCCGAAGGTCAGCAGCCCCTGGTGGCGGGCCGGGTCAACGAAGAGCGGAAAAAACGCCATGTAGAAGACGATCGCCTTCGGATTCAGCAGCGTGATCATCATCGCCTGACGGAAGTACTGACGCGGTCGGATGTTGAGCACCGGCGCCGCGCCCGGCTTGGCGGTCAACATTCGGAAGCCCAGCCAAGCCAGGTAGGCAGCTCCCAGCCACTGCACCGCCTTGAAAGCCGGCGGATAGGCGCTCAGCAGCGCGGCAACGCCGGCGACGGCTGCCCACATCAGGATCTGGTCGCCGACGATCAGGCCCAAGGCGGCTGCCAGCCCGCCGCGGATGCCGCCCTTGCCGGTGGAGGTGATGATGGCCAAGTTGCCCGGCCCGGGAATCGCCAGAAAGATGATGATGGCGACGACGAACGCGCCGTAGTCAGCGATGCCGAACATGGATTTGCCTCGGAAGGGGGAGGCTTCGAGTCTAAGCGAGGTCGATCGCCGGATGCCGGTCAAGCCGCCTGTTTTCGCGCCCAGACGATGCAGCGGTCAGCTTCCAGGCCGGGAACACGCAGTTGTTCCACGTGAAACACCTCGATCCCGGCCGGGACCTGGGCCAGTTCTTCACTTGGCACCTTGCCCTTCATGGCCAACCAACGGCCTTCGGGCGCAAGCAGATGCTTCGATCCCTCGAAAAAATCGGGCAAGGAGGCGAAGGCGCGAGAACTGATCAACTCGAAGCTGCCGGTTAGCGACTCCACCCGGGCATGCAAGCCGCGCAGGTTCGGCAAGCCGAGTTCCGCCGCCGCTTGCTGGACGAAAGCCGCTTTCTTGGCCACTGCGTCCAGGCACGTGACAGCAATGTCTCCGCGCAGGATCGCGATCACCACGCCCGGCAGGCCTGCACCGGCACCGACATCGAGCAGCGCCGCCCTCCCCGGCCACTCGCGCGCCAAGGGGCGGATGACCGACAGGCTATCAAGCAGGTGATGGGTCAGGACGCTTGACGGATCGCGCAGTGCGGTCAGGTTGTACACCTTGTTCCACTTCAGGATCAGCGCGCCGTAGGCCAGAAGCTGTTCGCATTGCCGATCATCCAGGCTCAGCCCGAGCGTCGCTGCGCCCTCCCGCAACTCCCCATCGGAACTCATTCGCCGACTTGCTGCGACTCGGCAGCCGCGCTCCGTGCGAAGGCGCGGTGCCCGCCCTTGCGCAGGTGGATCATCAAAAGCGAGATGGCCGCCGGCGTCACGCCCGAGATGCGCGACGCGAGTCCCAGGGTTTCGGGGCGATGTTTGGCCAGCTTCTGCCGTACTTCGAAACTCAGCGCCTTGACTTGGCCGTAGTCCAGATCGGGTGGGAGCTTGAGGTTCTCCAAATGCGCAGCCCGCTCGACCTCGTCGTGCTGTCGATCGATGTAGCCGGCGTATTTCGCGGCGATCTCGATCTGCTCGATCTCGGATTCGCCCAGCGGCTGTGCCGACGCGTACTTGCCGCCGTCCAACGACATCAGCGATGCATAGTCCACATTCGGCCGCCGCAGGAGGTCGCCGAGGTTGTACTCGCGCTCGATGGCTTTGCCGAGAACGCGCTCCGACTCGCTGGCCGGCAGGTTCCGCGGATTCACCCAGATCGAACGCAGCCGCTCTGTTTCACGTGAAACAAGATCCCGCTTGCGCGAGAACGCGTCCCAGCGGGCATCGTCCACCAACCCCAGCTTGCGGCCGGCCTCCGTGAGGCGCATGTCGGCGTTGTCCTCCCGCAGCTGCAGCCGGAACTCGGCGCGGCTGGTGAACATGCGGTAGGGCTCGGTCACGCCCTTGGTGATCAGGTCATCGACCAGGACACCCAGGTAGGCCTCGTCCCGGCGCGGCAGCCAAGCCGCCTCGCCGCGGCACAACAGCGCCGCGTTGATCCCGGCGAAGAGCCCCTGGGCCGCCGCCTCTTCATAACCGGTGGTGCCATTGATCTGCCCGGCAAAGAACAACCCTTGGATGGCGCGCGTCTCGAAACTCGTCTTGAGCTCGCGAGGATCGAAGTAGTCGTACTCGATCGCATAGCCGGGCCGCAAGATATGCGCGTTCTCCAGCCCCGCCATCGAGCGGACCAGCTGGTACTGAATGTCGAATGGCAGGCTGGTCGAGATCCCGTTCGGGTAGTACTCGTTGGTCGTCAGCCCTTCGGGCTCGAGAAAGATCTGGTGACTTTCCTTGTCGGCGAAGCGATTGATCTTGTCTTCCACGCTCGGGCAGTAGCGCGGCCCCACCCCATCGATCTTGCCGGTGAACATCGGGCTGCGGTCAAAGCCGGACCGGATGATGTCGTGCGTCCTGGCATTGGTGTTGGTGATCCAGCAAGGCATCTGCGCCGGATGCATATCCGTCCGGCCCATGAAGCTGAAGACCGGCATCGGCCCTGCCCCGCCCGGCATGCCGTCCCCGGGCTGCTCGACGCACCTGGAGAAATCGATGCTGCGGCCATCCAGCCGCGGCGGCGTGCCGGTCTTGAGCCGGCCCTGCGGCAGCTTCAGCTCCTTGAGCCGAGCCGACAGACTGACCGCCGGCGGGTCGCCCGCCCGCCCGGCCTGGTAGTTGTCCAGGCCCACATGAATGCGGCCATCGAGAAAAGTGCCGGCCGTCAGGACCACGGCACGCGCCCGGAAGGCGATGCCTACCTGCGTCACCGCGCCCACCACCCGGTCGCCCTCGATCATCAAGTCGTCGACTGCCTGCTGGAAGAGCGAAAGATTCGGCTGGTTCTCCAACCGCCGACGGATCGCCGCCTTGTAGAGCACCCGGTCGGCCTGAGCGCGCGTTGCGCGCACCGCCGGGCCCTTGCTCGAGTTGAGGATGCGGAACTGGATGCCTGCCTCGTCCGTCGCGATCGCCATCGCGCCCCCGAGCGCATCGACCTCCTTGACCAGGTGCCCCTTGCCGATGCCGCCGATCGAGGGGTTGCAGCTCATCTGGCCCAGCGTCTCAATGTTGTGGGTGAGCAGCAGGGTGCGGGCGCCCATGCGCGCGGAAGCGAGCGCAGCCTCGGTGCCGGCATGGCCACCGCCGACGACGATCACATCGAATTCTTCGGGATACAGCATTGGGGAGGGCGCACTTGCGCGTGCGCTTGCGGAAAGGGGGCGTCGATTTTAATCGCGCAGGGCGCCCATAGGCTCGCAGGGGCAAGGTGTGCGGAGTGCTGCTTTCCCTCGAAAGCGCCTGTTGGCGCGCACCGCTGCTATCTTTTTTATAGCAACTGCGTAGCGGCGGGCGTATGCAGCAGCGGCACCGAGGCCGCGGCCACGGGCACCGGCTTCTCGATGCCCACCAGTTGCCCGCTCGGCACCGGCCCGGCAGCGACGACGAGGCGCTCGTCCTGCACCTCGTGCACGCTCAGCGCCTTGCCCGTCATGCGAACGGGTCCGAAGAAGGTGCAGAAGGCCACATCCTTCGCATCGCGTCCGGTGCCCACGCGCACCAGCCGGTCCGGCGGCGCCATGCGTGTCGCATCGAAGAGCACCCACTGCCCGCCGAGCCAGGCCTCAAACAGCGCGTGAAAGTCCTGTGGCGGCTCGTCGAACCAGACATAGCCCACCACCAGCCGCGCCGGGATATTGAGCGCGCGGCAGAAGGTGATGCCCAGGTGCGCGAAGTCGCGGCACACGCCCGCGCGCTCGACGAACACCTCGCGCGCGGTGGTGGTCGAATTGCTGCTGCCCGGCTCGTAGGTGATGCTGTCGTGGATCCAGTCGGCGATCGCCTGCACGCGCCCGATCCCCGGTGGCAGGTCACCGAAGAGTTGCTGCGCGCAACGCGACATCAGGTCCGACTCGCAATAGCGGCTCGGCATCAGGTAGTGGAGGAACTCGTGCGGCACCTGGTTTACCGGCAGCTCCGCGAGCTCGGCCGGCACCAGCACGTGGGCGCGCTGGACATGGGCCCGATAGCGGATCTTCAGCGGCCCCGCCGGCGCATCGAAACGCACGAAGCGGTTGCCGCTGACCTCGTCGCAGAAGGCCTCGCGCTGCACGGCAGGCTCGATCTCCAGCTCCTCGCTGATCACGACCTGTGCGCCACCGCGCGCCGCCTCGATGTTGAACACCAGGTGCGAAGGCGCCTCGATCTCGTAGTCGAGCACGGCTTCCAGGTTCGACGCATGCATGTTCCTCCCCAGGGCCGCGGGGCCGTCAGTCCAAGGCTTTTTTCGCGGCGCCGATGCCCAGCGCTGCCAGCACCAGGAAGACCACGGCCAGGATCAGGAACAGGCCGAAGAGCAGCTTGGCAATGCCCGCCGCGCCCGCGGCAATGCCGCCGAAGCCGAGCGCGCCCGCAATCAACGCGACGATCGCAAAAATGATGGCGTACTTCAACATGGAGGAGCTCCTTCGATCGCGGCCCCCGCCGCGGCGCATCGCAGGATAGGAAACCTGCCTCCCGCCCCCGATAGTCGGCCCACCCGAGGCACCGTAGGACAAAAACGCGGCGCGAAACCGCTAGCATCCTCTGCTTTCGAGATCGTTCCTCAACCTTCCATTGGAGTCTCTGCATGAAGCTGTATTACTCGCCGGGCGCCTGCTCGCTCTCGCCGCATATCGCGTTGCGCGAAGCCGGCATCGCCTTCGAACCCGTGCTCGCCAGCACCAAGAGCCACAAGCTGAAGGACGGCACCGACTACTACGGCATCAACCCGCTCGGCTACGTGCCGATGCTCGAGCTCGACGACGGCACGCGCCTGCGAGAAGGCCCGGCCATCGTGCAGTACATCGCCGATCTCGCTCCCACCAAGAACCTCGCGCCGGCGGCCGGCACGCTGTCGCGCTATCGGCTGCAGGAGTGGCTCACCTTCATCGGCACCGAGATCCACAAGACCTACTCGCCCTTCTTCAACCCCGCCATGCCCGACGAGGCGAAAGCCGTCTTCAAGAGCAAGCTGGAGTCTCGCTACGAGTGGCTCAACCGCGAACTCGCGGGCAAGGAGTACCTGATGGGCGACCACTTCACCGTCGCCGACGGCTACCTGTTCACCGTCACCAACTGGGCCAAGCCGGTCGGCATCGACCTGTCGCCCTACCCCAACGTGCAGGCCTGGCATGCCCGTGTCGGCGCCCGGCCGCATGTGAAGGAGGCGCTCCAGGCCGAAGGCCTGAGCAAGTAAGCAAGGCGCGAGGCGTCCTCAGCGGCCCAGCGGCCGCTGTCGCCACGCCAGCGCGGCGCCGATCCAAAGCGCCGCGGCCGAAGCCACGAGGCCGCGCGCCAGGCCGCCCGTGCCGTCGGAGATCCAGCCCGTCACGGTCGGCCCCACGATCTGTCCCAACGCGAAGACGATGGTGAAGGCGCTGATGCCGGCCGCCCATTGCGCGTCCGGCAGGTTGTGCCGCACGAGCGCCGTGGTGGAGGCCACGACGGACAGGAATACCGCCCCGAACAGCACTCCCGACAGCAAGGCCACAGGCCAGGCTGCGCTGAGCACCGGCAGCAGCGTCGCCAGCCCCAGCAATGCATTGAGGATGGCCTGCGGCCCGCCACCGCGGAAGCGATCCAGCAACCCGGCCCACAGCCTTGCCGATGCCACGCAGGCCACGCCGAGCAGTGCGTAAAAGGCCGTGATGCCCTCTGCGCTCGCGCCCTGCTCGCGCAGCAGCGCGATCACGAAGGTCATGTAGCCGATGTAGCCCACTCCGAACATGACGTAGCCTCCCAGCGCCCAGCCGAGGCGATACACGCCCGCGCGCGGCACCGCGCCGGCCGCAGGCGCCGCGGAGGCGCCCTGGAGCGCATCGGCCGGCATGGCGCGCGCCGCGAGGCCGAGCACCGCCGTCGCCGCCATACACGCCAGCGCCAGCGCCCACCAGGCCCAGGCCCAGCCATGCGCCTGGCCCTCCGCGACCCGCAGCACCGGCGGCACCAGCAGCGCCGACAGGGTGATGCCGAAGCCCGTGCCTCCGTAGTAGAGCCCCAGCAGCAGGCCGGCGCGTTCAGGCTGCAGCGCACCGAGGCGCACGGCCAGCAGGCCGCCGGCCACGAAGACCCAGGCGCTCGCGACGCCGGCCAGCAGCCGTTGCGCCAGCAACGCCGGCGCGGAGGTGAAGAAGCCGCTGGCCGCCATGAAGATGCTGGCCCACACCGCGCCGCCGACCAGCAGCCGCAACGGCCCGTAACGTCTTATCAAGGCCGGCGTCATCAGCGCACCCAGCAGGTAGCCGGCGGCGTTGGCGGTGTTCATGCCGCCTGCCAGTGTGTAGCTCCAGCCGAGGTCGGCGCGCATCGGCGGCAACAGCAGGCCATAGGAAAAGCGCGTGATGCCCAGCGACACCGCCGCTCCCAGGGACAGTGCGAGTGCAAGGCGCAGGGCTCGGGCGGGCGTGAGCGTGGCGGCAAGGGTCGTCATCGGGGACGGCCATTCTGCGGCATGCACTACCAGCAAAACGACAACCCCGCGCCAGCGCGGCCGTGCGCATCGCATTACCGTGCGGCGTTCCCTTCACAACAAAAGGAAAAAAGGATGCCTTCTCTTTTCGATCCGATCCAGGCCGGCGACCTGAAGCTCGCCAACCGCATCGTCATGGCGCCGCTCACGCGCAACCGTTCGCCCAAGGCGGTGCCGCCCCCGATCGCCGCGACCTACTACGCGCAGCGCGCCGGCGCCGGCCTGCTGATCACCGAAGCCACAGCCATCAGCCACCAGGGCCAAGGCTATGCCGACGTACCCGGCCTCTACACCGAGGAGCAGCTCCAGGCCTGGAAGCGCGTCACCGACGCCGTCCATGCCGAGGGCGGCAAGATCGTCGTGCAGCTGTGGCACGTCGGCCGGGTCTCGCACAACGAGCTGCAGCCCGGCGGCGGCAAGCCGGTCGCTCCGTCGGCCATCGCGGCCAAGACCAAGACGGTGCTGATCAAGAAGGGCGTGCCGACCTTCGTCGAGACCTCCGAGCCTCGCGCCCTCGATGCGAGCGAGCTGCCGGGCATCGTCCACGACTATGCGGCGGCCGCCCGCAATGCGGTGCAAACCGCCGGCTTCGACGGCGTCGAGATCCATGGGGCCAACGGCTATTTGCTCGACCAGTTTCTCAAGACCGGCAGCAACCATCGCACCGACGACTACGGCGGCAGCATCGAGAACCGCGCGCGCCTGCTGCTCGAGGTGGCAAGGGCGGTGGTCGACGCGGTCGGTGGCGGCATCACCGGCATCCGGCTGTCGCCCGTCACGCCCGCCAACGACGTGCACGACGCGGATCCGCAGGCGCTTTTCGAATACGTCGTGAAACAGCTTGCGCCCCTTGGCCTGGCCTACGTCCACGTCATCGAAGGCGCCACCGGCGGGCCGCGCGAGCTGGAGGACCGGCCTTTCGACTACGAAGCGCTCAAGGCCGCCTACCGCAAGGCCGGCGGCCGGGCCGCCTGGATGGTGAACAACGGCTACGACAAGCCGCTGGCCGAAACCGCCTTGAAGGAAGGTGACGACCTGGTGGCCTTCGGCAAGCCCTTCATCTCCAACCCCGACCTGGTGCGCAGGCTGCGCGAAGACGCGCCCCTCAATCCCTGGGACAAGAGCACCTTCTACGGCGGCGGCGAGCAGGGCTACATCGACTACCCGGCGCTGGCCTGAAGCTCGGCGGCAGGCGGCGCGCCGAAGGCCACGCTGACTCGCAGCCCGCCGGCCTCGCCGGCTTTCTCGAAGCCCAGTTCCGCGTCGAGCAGCGCGGCATAGCCCGCCACGATCGCCAGCCCGAGGCCGGCGCCCTGGCCCAGCTTCATGCCTTCGTGGCCCTGCGACCAGCGCTGCATCAGCACACGCTGCAGCTCGGGCGCGATGCCCGGCCCGTCGTCGATCACCGCCAGGGTGCTCCCGGCCAGCTCGATGGTGATGGTGCGGCCTCCATAGCGCAGTGCGTTGTCGATCAGGTTGTCGAGGATGCCTTCTACCAGCGCGGCGTTGGCCTGCACCGTCACCGGCGCCTCCAAGCCCAGCGCGCCCAGGTCCACGCCCTGCGCGTCGGCGCGCGCCAGGTGGCGCAGCACCGCCTGTTCCACCAGCACGTCGAGCCGCAGCGGCTCGCGCTGCAGGCCCGTGCGTCCCTCGTCGGCCAGCGCCAGCCCGAGCAGCTGGTCGACCAGGCGGCTGGCGCGCGACTGGCTGGCGGCGATCTGCTGCAGCTGCTCGCGCCAGACCGCCGGGGCGTGCTGCGCCAGCCCGTACTCGGCCAGCGCGCGGATGCCCGCCAGCGGCGTGCGCAGCTCGTGCGCCACGTTGCCCGCGAACTCCCGCTGCGCGCGCACGCTGTGCCCGAGGCGCTCGAGCAGCGCGTTGAGCGTTTCCCCCAGGCGCTCCAGCTCGCGCGAGCTGTGCGCCACCGGCACCGGCGCCAGGTCGCGCGCATCGCGCTGGTCCAGCGTCCGCCGCAACTCGCCCAGGGGCCGCAGCTCGCGCTCGATGCCACGCCACAGCCAGGCCGCGAGCAGCGCCAGCAACAGCAGCTGCGGCGCCAGCGCGTAGCCCAGCAATCGCTCCACCAGCGCACTGCGCGCCAGCGTCGTCTGCGCGATCACCACGCGGAAGGCGTTGGGCGATTCGTGGTCCAGCACGACCGCGCGCAGCGGCTGGCCCTCGTGCTCGATGTCGGAGAAGCGGTAGCGCGCTCCCTCCTTCGGTGGCGGCGCCTGCAGGCCTGCGCGGCCCGCCAGCAGGGAGCCGTCCGGCCGCAGCACCGCGAAGTAGATGGTCTCGGTCTGGTCGAAGAGCACGCTCGTGACCTCGCGCGGCGTCAGCCGCAGGTGGATGTCGCGCTCGCCCGCTTCGACGTTGGCCGAGACCGCGTAGGCATCGTCGAGCAGCGAGCGGTCGAAAGCCTGCTCGGTGAAATGGCTGGCCACCGCCACGGCGACCGCCGTGCCCGCCAGCCAGGTCAGGGCCAGTGGCAGCAGCACCCGCCGCAGCACGCGTGCGGTGAGCGAAGGCGCGCCCACCTTGGCGGGGGCCCCTGGCCAGGTCACGCAGCCGCTTCCAGCAGATAGCCGATGCCGCGCAGCGTGCGGATGGCCGCGCCGCTGCCAGTCAACTTCTTGCGCAGTCGCGAGATGAAGGCCTCGAGCGCGTTGTCGCCCAGCGCATCGTCGAAGGTCGAGAGCTTGTCGGACAGCGCGCGCTTGCTGACGGTACGGCCCGGCGGACTCATCAGCTCCCACAGCACCTCGAATTCGCGCGCCGGCAGGTCCAGCGGCGCGCCGGCCACCGTGAAGCGGCGTGCCTTGCGATCGAGCTTCAGCTGCCCCAGGAGGGAGATGTCCTCGGTGCCCTGCGCGCGCCGCACCAGCGCACGCAGCCGCGCCTCGACCTCGGCCAGGTCGAAGGGCTTGCCCAGGTAGTCGTCGGCGCCGGCATCCAGACCGGCGATGCGCTCTTCGGTCCGGCCGCGTGCCGTCAGCACCAGCACCGGCGTGCGGTCGCCGCGCGCACGCGCATGGCGCAGCACGGTCAGCCCGCTTCCGAGCCCGCTGGTCGCACTCGCGGTGGCCGGCAGGCTGAGGTCGAGCAGCACGGCATCGAAGAGCTGCACCCGCCACAGGTGGTCCGCGTCCTCGGCGTTGGCCGCCACGTCGACGCGGTGCCCGGCGTCGCCGAAGCTGCGCAACATCACGCCGCGCAGCACGGCATCGTCTTCGACCAGGAGGATTCGCATGGGTGAACGAGAAAAAGGGCGGAAAGCCGGGAGACCCGGTCCGTGGCGCGCCGGCGGCGCGACGAACGCGCACGAGGATACGACAGCACGGCATGTGCCGCGGTTCCTCGCGGAGGGCCATCACCCCTTCGGCAAACATGCGATGTCGTCGACCTTGACATTGACACCGTGGCAAAGTCGACACTGTCGCTTCAACCCCCATGAAGGAGCAACGATGAGCCAGAAATTCCAGGTGTCGGGCATGAGCTGCAACCACTGCGTCACCGCGGTCCAGAACGCGGTGCAGGCGATCGATCCCAAGGCGCAGGTCACGGTGGACCTCGAAACGGGCCATGTCGACGTGCTGAGCACGCAGCCGCGCCAGGACATCGTGCTGGCGATCGAGAACGCGGGCTACCGGGTCGAGTAGCCGGCGCCCCACCGGCTGGGGCTGCGCCCAGTGCAGTTCGAGGTTGAATACCTTTGTTTCAAAGTGCAAAATGCGCGCTGCAATTGCATTCAACACAAAGGCAAAGAGCACCCATGCTTACGAGTCTCCTCCCCGCGTCGGTCCGCGAAGCTGCCTACCGCCGCAAGTTCCTGGAGAACCGCGAGGAGAACCTCTTCATGGGTTCCTTCGAGAGCTTCGCCGCTGCCGAGGCCGGTGCGCCGCCGACCAAGGCCGTCGGCTACGACAACGCCCCCGCCGATGCCTTCTACAGCCACCAGGTCGCGCCCTACGACTATCCCGGCCTGTTCTGGATCGGCCGCGCGCTGGACGACGGCATGCGCAGCATCTTCGACCTGGGCGGCCACGTCGGCATCAAGTACTACGCCTTTCGCCGCATGCTGAACTACCCGGCCGATCTGCGCTGGACGGTCTGCGACGTGCCCGCCGTGGTCAAGACCGGCCGCGAGCTTGCGGTGCAGCGCGAGGCCACCGCGCAGCTGAGCTTCAGCACCGACTTCCGGGACGCGAGCGGCTACGACGTGCTCTACGCCTCGGGCAGCCTGCAGTACCTGCCGCAACGCATCTCCGAGATCATCGCCGCGCTGCCGGTGAAGCCGCGGCGCATCGTGCTCAACACCACCGCCGTGCACCCGGAGCGCACGCTCTACACGCTCAACAGCATCGGCTTCGCTGTCTGCCCCTACCGCATCCAGCACCATGACCAGTTGCTGGCCGACCTGGCCGCGTCCGGCTACAAGCGGCGCGACGCCTGGCGCAACGAAGGCAAAGCGATCGAGGTGCCGTTCGTGGACGGCGGCGACAAGCCCTACTACGCGGGCTGCTGCTTCGACCTCCACCAGGCCTGAAGCCCGGGCGGGCGCCGCCGGCGCAGCGGCGCGTCCGCCCGCATGTCAGGCGCCGCGCACCATCGCCAGCACCTTGCCCGTGTCGAGCGTGCGGGCCTTCTCCTGGATCTGCGGCAGGTAGCGCGTCTGCAGGCCCTGGGCCTCCTGCGTCACGTTCGCGAAGGCCTCCTTCAGCATCTGCGTCGACAGCGTGCGTCCGCCCGCGTAGTAGCGCTTCGCCACGTGGCCCAGCGCGTAGGTGCTCGCGAAGCTCATGCCCGAGCTCACCGCTTGCTTGCCCAGGCCGCCCAGCAGTCCACCACCCACCCTGCCGAGCAGCCCGCCCAGCAGCTTGCGGCCGGCCTGCTCGAGGTACTGCGAGGTCAGGCCGACGCCGACGGTGGCGAGGAAGTCCTTCACATGGCCGCTGTCGAGCTCGTAGCCGTGAGCCTTGCCGATGCGATACACCAGCTTCATCTGCAGCGGGATGATGGCCATCGTCGAGAGCGTCTCGGGCAGCAACTCCAGCGCGCCGTTCAGGATCGCGGCGTTGAGGATGGCCTGGTCCAGCGCGGCACCGTCCACGGCAGGAGCCGCCGCCGCGGCCGGCGCCAGCGGCACGGATGCGATCTCCTCGGCCTGCTGCGCGAACTGCGTCGCCACCGCCGTATCCAGCGCGAGCGCCGTGCGGGCATCGGCGAGGAACAGGCGCTCGGCCTGCGACTGCGAGCCGTCGGCGTCGCACACGCACACGGCCATCTCGTAGGCCAGTTGCCGCGCCTCGGGGCTCTTCAGCTCGCCGGCCACCGAGGCCAGCGACACGCGCTTCATCAGCACGTCCTGGTAGAGGGTGGGCAGCTGCACGCCGTCGGCCTGCGAGAGGCCCTCGGCAATCCGCTTGATCTCGGCGCGCTCGCGCTCGTGCTTCTCGCCGTCGACGAAGGCCGCCAGCAGGCTCAGGCTCACGATGGCCCGGGTTTCGGATGGGGTCACGGTCGGGGTCTCCGGAAATGGAAAGGCCCTGTTCGTTCGCCGCGCCGCGCAAAGGTTCCGGGCCGCTACCATCCGCCCCATGCTCTCCCATCCGCGGATCCTGATCGCCGAAGACGAGTCCGGCATCGCCGACACCCTGCAGTACGTGCTCAGGACCGACGGCTTCGTGCCCGTCTGGTGCGCCACCGCCGAGGAGGCCATCGCCCAGTTCGCGGCCGAGCCGCCGGCGCTCGCCATCCTGGACGTGGGGCTGCCCGACATGAACGGCTTCGAGCTCTTCAAGCGGCTTCAGGCGCTCAACCGCGAGCAGGGCGGCGCCGAGGTGCCGATGCTCTTCCTCACGGCCCGCAGCGACGAGATCGATCGCGTCGTCGGCCTCGAACTGGGCGCCGACGACTACGTGGCCAAGCCCTTCTCGCCGCGGGAGCTGGTGGCGCGCGTGCGCACCATCCTGCGGCGCAGCGGACGTGGCAACGGCCATTCGGTGGCGAGCCCTGCGCCGGCGGCCCCAGCCGCTCCAGCGAGCAGCGCGCCGGCTTCCCCCTTCGCGCTCGATGCCGAGCGCATGCAGATCCGCTACTACGGCCGCCTGCTCGAGCTCTCGCGCTACGAGTACGGGCTGCTCAAGCTGCTGGTGCAGCGGCCGGGCCGCGTGTTCACGCGCGACGAGCTGCTGGAGCTGGTGTGGGACGACGCCAGCGAGAGCTTCGACCGCACGGTCGATGCCCACATCAAGACCCTGCGCGCCAAGCTGCGCGCCGTCGCGCCCGAGGTCGAGGCGATCCGCACCTTGCGTGGCACGGGCTACGCGCTCAACGAAGAGCTTCCCTCGCGATGAAGCGTGTCAGGCCGGCGCCGGGCCGAAGAGCCGCCGCGTCTCGCGGCGACTCGTCCAGCGACGACACGAAGTGCGGAGCGTGGGGGCCACATGAGTAGAAGAACCCGCATCTTCATCGGCATCCTGCTGGTCTACACGGCGGGCATCGCCTTCCTGCTCTACCGCGTTGTCGCCGACATCGACCCGCGCTACCGCGAGTCGGCCGAGGAATCGCTGGTCGAGGCCTCCCAGTTGATGGCCAGCCTGGTCGAGCAGGACGTGATCGCCGGCGCCATCAACACCGCGCGGCTGGAGCCGCTGTTCCGCTCGGTCTACGCGCGCCGGTTCTCGGCCCAGATCTACAACCTGCACAAGAGCCGAGTGGAGCTGCGCGTCTACGTCACCGATCGCAGCGGCCGCGTGCTCTTCGATTCGCTGGGCCGCAACACCGGCGCCGACTTCTCGAAGTGGAGCGACGTCAGCCGCACCCTGGCCGGCCTCTACGGCGCGCGCACCTCGCGCGACATCGAGGGCGACCCGCTGACCTCGGTGATGTACGCCGCCGCCCCGGTGCGCTGGAACAACGAGATCGTCGGCGTGGTCAGCGTGGGCAAGCCGGTGCAGAGCTTCGGCCAGTTCGTCGAGGACGCGCGCGCCCGCACGCTGTGGGTGGGCGTGGGCTCGGCCCTTGCGCTGCTGGTGGGGGCGCTGATCTTCTCCGTCTGGCTGGTGCGGCCCTTCGGCCTGATCTCGGACTACTGGCGCTGGCTGCGCAACCAGCGCAGCTGGAGCCTGTCTCGCATGCTGCGCCGCGCGGTGGACACGCTGCGCAGCGGCTTCGGCGAAATGCGCGATGCGTTCACCGGACGCAGCTACGTCGCCGACTACGTGCAGACCTTCACGCACGAGATCAAGAGCCCGCTGTCGGCAATCCGCGGCGCCGCCGAGCTGGTGCAGGAACCCTCGATGCCGCAGGCCGAGCGCGAACGCTTCCTCGCCAACATCACGCGCGAGACCCAGCGCATCCAGGAAATCGTCGACCGCATGATGGAGCTGACCGCGCTGGAGACCCAGCGCGCGCTGGACCGCAGCGAGACCCTCGCGCTCGCGCCGCTGCTGCGGGAGGTGGCGGCCAGCGCGCAGGGCGCGGCGGCGGCGCGCGAGATCCGCCTGCACCTGGCCATCGAGACCGAGGCGCACGTCGAGGGCGACCCCTTTCTGCTGCGGCGCGCGCTCAGCAACCTGCTCGACAACGCCATCGACTTCTCGCCCGCAGGCGCCGAGGTCGCGCTGGCGCTGCATGCCGGCGCGCGCGAGGCCCGCATCACGGTGCGCGACCATGGCGGCGGCATTCCCGACTATGCCAAGGACAAGGTCTTCGAGAAGTTCTATTCGCTGGCGCGCCCGCACAGCCAGAAGAAGAGCACCGGCCTCGGGCTCGCCTTCGTGAAGGAGATCGCGGCGCTGCACCGCGGGCGCATCGAGCTCGCGAACGCGCCCCGCGGCGGCGCGCTGGCCACGCTCACGCTGCCGCTGGCCTCGCCCGGCTGACCTGGCCGTGGCTCAGCGGAACAGATCGAGGATGCTGCTGCGTTCTTCCGGCGTCGGCATCTCGCTGACGGGCACGCCGGCCAGCGTCTCGGCCGGCGGCACCGCGCCCGCACCCGCGTCCGCATCCACCCCCAGGCTCGCGATGCCGCGGCCCGGCGCGTAGTCGTCGTAGTACCACTCGCCCTCCACCTGCACGACGCCCGCCGGCGCCGGCACGGGCGCAACCGGCACGCCCTGCAGGGCCGCCTGCATGTAGCCGGTCCAGATCGGCAGGCTCATGCTGCCGCCGGTCTCGCCTCGCACGCCGAGCTGGCGCGGCGTGTCGTAGCCGATCCAGGCCACGCCCACGCGCGTCGAGGCAAAGCCCGCGAACCAGGTGTCGATCGAATCGTTGGTGGTGCCGGTCTTGCCGTGCAGGTCCTCGCGCTGCAGCGCCTGCCACGCCTTGAAGCCGGTGCCGTGCCGCACCACGCTCTGCAGCAGCGAGCTCACGACGAAGGCGTTGCGCTCGGGGATGGCGCGCGTGGTCTCGTCGCGCACCGGCGGCGGCGCCTCGACCAGCACCTGCCCCTTGTGATCGGTGATGCGCGTCACCAAAGCGGGGCTCACGCGATAGCCGCCGTTGGCGAAGACCGCGTATGCCGCCGCCATCTGCATCGGCGTGACCGAGCCGGCGCCCAGCGCCATCGGCAGGTAGGCCGGGTGCTTCGCGCGCTCGAAGCCGAAGCGGCCGATCCAGTCCTGCGCATAGCGCGGCCCGATCGACTGCAGCACGCGGATGGTGACCATGTTCTTCGACTGCTCGAGCGCGCGGCGCAAGCTCATCGGGCCTTCGAAGCGGCCGTCGTAGTTCCGGGGCTGCCACGGCGAGCCGCCCGTGGTCGCGGCATCGAGGAACAGCGGTGCGTCGTCGACCAGGGTGCCCGGCGTGAAGCCCTTCTCGAGCGCCGCCGAATAGATGAAGGGCTTGAAGCTCGAGCCCGGCTGGCGCCAGGCCTGGGTCACATGGTTGAACTTGTTCCTGCCGAAGTCGAAGCCGCCCACCAGCGCGCGGATTGCACCGTCGCGCGGGTCGAGCGACACGAAGGCGCCTTCGACCTCGGGCGGCTGCGTGATCTCCCAGGCACCCTTGGGCGTCTTCGCCACCCGGATCACCGCGCCGCGGCGCACGCGCAGGTTCGGCGCGGACCGCGGCGACAGGCCGGCCTGGGCCGTGCGCAAGCCCTCGCCCGCGATCCGCACGCGCTCCCCATTGCCGCGCACCGCCACCACCTCCTTCGCATCGGCCTGCAGCACCACGGCAGCCAGCACGTCGCCGCTGTCGGGGTGCTCGGCCAGCGCTTCGTCGACCGCGTCGTCCAGCGCTGCCTGACCGGCCGGGTCGGCAGGCAGCTCGACGAAGCGCTCCGGCCCGCGCCAGGGCTGCCGCCGTTCGTAGTCGAGGATGCCCTTGCGCAAAGCCTGCCAGGCTGCCGCCTGCTCGCTCGCCACCAGCGAGGTGAAGACCTTGAAGCCGCGCGTGTAGGTGCTCGCCCCGTACTGCGCGACCATCAGCTGGCGCACGGTCTCGGCCGCGTGCTCCGCATGCAGGCGCTTCGGCTCGGAAGGGTCGCGCAGGCGCAGCGGTTCCAGCTTCGCCTCGGCCGCCTGTGCCGCGCTGATGGCGCCGGTCGCCACCATGCGGTCCAGCACATAAAGCTGCCGGGCGCGTGCACGGCGCGGATTGCTCACCGGGTCGTTGGTGCCCGGCGCCTTGGGCAGGCCGGCGAGCATGGCGGCCTCCGCCAGCGTGATCTCCCGCAGCGGCTTGCCGAAGTAGCGCTCCGAGGCCGAGGCGAAGCCGTAGGCGCGATGGCCGAGGAAGATCTGGTTCAGGTAGATCTCTAGGATCTGGTCCTTGCTCAGGTGCTGCTCGAGCCGGAAGGCCAGCAGCGCCTCCAGCATCTTGCGCGACAGCGTCCGCTCGGCGCTCAGGTAGACGTTGCGCGCCACCTGCTGCGTGATGGTGGAGGCGCCCTGGTGCACGCCATGCCGCAGGTTGGCGAGCACCGCGCGCAACAGGCCCTTTGGATCGATGCCCGGATGCTCGTAGAAGCGGGCATCCTCCACCGCCACCACCGCGTCCTTGAGCTGCTTCGGCATCTCGGCGATGGGCACCAGCTCGCGCCGCTCCTCGCCGAACTCGCCGATCAGCACGCCATCCGCGGTGTAGACGCGCAGCGGCAGCTTGGGCCGGTAGTCGGAGAGCTCGGACACATCGGGCAGCTGCGGGGCCAGCACCGCGATCGCCACACCGCCCGCGCACAGCGCCGCACCTGCGCCGACCGCCATCGCGGCAATGCCCCACAGCAGCACGCGCTTCGCGCCGGCCTTCATGATTGCGCTCCCGCACCGGAGGCGGCGGCATCGCCCATCGACAAGGCATACCAGTCGACTTTTCGCGTCGCCAGCATCAGCACCGCGAGCATGCCGAAGACCAGCAGCGCGCCCAGCAGCAGCGCGTTGCTTTCCGACGCCAGCAAGCCGTAGAGCGCGCCATAGAGCAGGGCCACGTAGGCCCCGAAGGAAGCGCCGCGCCGCCAGCCGCGCAGCACCGCGCTGAAGTAGACCACCAGCAGCAGCACGCTGGCGCTCGCGGCGCAGGCATAGGCCAGCCAGAAGGCCAGCTTTTCCGACAGCGCGAGCAGCAACAGGAAGAAGACCGCGATCGAGAGGCCCACCAGCCCGTACTGCACCGGGTGCAGCGGCAGCCGCCGGAACAGCTCGAACATGAACGCAGCCATCAGCACCAACCCGATGAAGAGCACGCCGTACTTGGTCGCGCGCGTTGACATCGCATAGACGTTGAGCGGCTGGGCCAGCGAAACGTCGAAGCTCTGCATGGCCGCGCTGCCCGCACCAGCAGGCCGGCCATCACGCCCGCCGCGCAGCCCTTCGCGCACCTGCTCGCGCGCCGTGGTCACCAGCGAGGACACGCGCCAGCGCGCGTCGAAGCCCTGCGCCGTCACGCTGCGCTCGGAAGCGAGGAAGCGCCCGCCGAAGCTCGGATGGGCCCAGGGCGAGACCAGGTGCGCCGTGGTCTCTTCGCCGATCGGCACCATCGCAAGCCGCTCCTGGCCGACGACGCCGAGCTTGAGCGTGAAATCCAGGGGCCGGCCCGCCTGCCACGCCGCCAGGGCGGTGCCGGCCAGGGGCGCATGGATGCCGCCCGCCAGCGCCGCGTCCTCGGCCACGCCCGGCAGGCGTTGCTGGAAGCGCAGCGTCTCGTCCGCCAGCCGCAACGCCGGCGAGCCGTCGAGGCCGCGCAGGTCGCTCAGGTGCAGCGCCACGTAGGGCGGCTTGAGCTCGAGGGTGGAGTCCTTCTCGCTGTGCGGCATCGCAGCCGCGTCGAAGGCTGAGAACGCGCCTTCCAGCGTTGCGCCCAGCGTGTAGAAGGGAATGCGGAAGATGCCGCGGTAGCGCTCCTGTGGCGTCAGGCTGCCCTCGATGTGCAGCTTGTCGGGGAAGACCAGGTGCGCCATTTCCTTGCTGCGCGCCTCCTGGCCCACGACCCGGCCCTGCGCATCGCGCTGCGGCTCCATCCAGCGCTCCACGTAGGGCTGCACCAGGAAGGGCCCGATCAAGGTCTGCGCGCCGGTGTAGGTGGAAGCCAGCTCGGCGGCCGCCTCGCGCTGGCTGTTGCCGCGTTCGCGGGTCAGGCCCTCGATCTGGGCCAGCGGGATGCACAGCAGCACGGTCAGGACCAGCAGGCCCAGGACCTTGATGAGCACGGAATGTCGAAGCCGCGCAAGCATGGAAGTTCTCCTCATCGATGACGATGGGCCGATGCTGGCGGCGCGACCCGAAGCGCATGTGAAGTGCGCACGACATGGGACTTCACACGGACTTCACACAAGACCGCGCGCTTCAAGAAGGCTTCCAACTCCCTTCGCCTTCCCTCTCGACAGTGGGCCCCGTGCGCCGTTGCACGCATTCATCGAGGGAAAAGGACCATCGCCATGGAAGCCACCACCACACGCCCCGGCCGCTGGCTCTGGCTCGCGACCATCGGCCTCGCGAGCGCGGGCTTCGCGCTGCTCGTCGCGCGGCCCCTGCACGCGCAGGAAGCACCGGGCCCGCGCCTGAAGACCGAAAGCCCGTACTTCTTCGTCAAGAGCGACGACCCGGCCGTCGATGCGCTGCCGCTCAAGGCCACCGAGGTCGACGTCAAGGTCTCGGGCGTGATCGCCGACGTCACCGTCACGCAGACCTACCGCAACGAGGGCACGCGCGCCATCGAGGCCCGGTACGTGTTCCCGGGTTCGACACGGGCCGCCGTCAGCGGACTCAACGTGCGGCTGGGCGACCGGCTGATCGCCGCGCAGATCCGCGAGAAGCAGCAGGCGCGCATCGACTACGACGCCGCGAAGAAGGAAGGCCGGACTGCCGCGCTGCTGGAGCAGCACCTGCCCAACGTGTTCCAGATGAACGTCGCCAACATCCTGCCCGGCGACGACGTCAAGGTGGAGCTGCGCTACACCGAATTGCTGGTGCCGCAGGCCGGCAACTACCAGTTCGTGTTTCCGACGGTGGTGGGACCGCGCTACAACAGTCCGCAGTCGGAGAACAGGAACGCCAGGTGGGTGGCGCAGCCTGCGCTGCGAGCCGGCGTGGCGCCGAACACGAGCTTCAAGATGAAGGTCGCGCTCGACACACCGCTGGGCATCAAGGAAGTGCGCTCCGCCACCCATGCCATCGATGTCGGCAAGCGCGACAACGACCAGCAGGCCGACATCACGTTGGCGCGCACCGGCGAGTCCGCCAACAACCGCGACTTCGTGCTCGACTGGCGCCTGGCCGGCGAGAAGATCGAATCGGGGCTGATGCTCTACAGGGGGCAAGGGGAGAATGCCGAGAACTTCTTCCTCGCGATGGTCGAGCCGCCCAAGTCCGTCGCCGCCAACGCAATCTCGCCGCGCGACTACATCTTCGTGGTCGACATCTCGGGTTCGATGCACGGCTTTCCGCTGGAGACGGCCAAGGTGCTGCTGGAGCGGCTGATCGGCGGCCTGCGGCCCAGCGACACCTTCAACGTGCTGCTGTTCTCGGGCAGCAGCAAGATGCTGTCGCCGCAGTCTGTGCCTGCGACACGCGCCAACATCGAGCAGGCGCTTTCCACCATCAGGAACTACAGCGGCGGCGGCAGCACCGAGCTCATCCCGGCACTCAAGCGCGTTTATGCCGAGCCCAAGCCCGAAGAGGTGTCGCGCACCGTGGTGGTCGTGACCGACGGCTACGTGACCGTGGAGCGCGAAGCCTTCGAGCTGGTGCGCAGGAACCTGTCGAAGGCCAATGTCTTCGCCTTCGGCATCGGCAGCTCGGTCAACCGGCACCTGATGGAAGGCCTGGCGCGTGCCGGCATGGGCGAGCCCTTCATCATCACCGACCCGGTCCAGGCGCCCGAGCAGGCCGCACGCTTCAAGCGCATGGTCGAGTCGCCGGTGCTCACCAACGTGAAGGCCAGCTTCGGCGGCCTCGATGTATACGACGTGGAACCGCAGGCCTTGCCCGACGTGCTGGGCGAGCGCCCGGTGATCGTGTTCGGCAAGTGGCGCGGCGAGCCCAAGGGCCGTGTCGTGATCCAGGGCCAGGGTGCGGAAGGCCCGTACCGGCAGGACCTGCTGATCGATGGGACGACGCGCCAGGACGCCGCCGCGCTGCGCAGCCTCTGGGCGCGGCACCGCATCGCGAGCCTGAGCGACCAGGAGGCGCTGGAAGGCGGCGATGCCTTCAGGCAGCGCATCACCGAGCTGGGCCTGCGCTATGGCCTGCTCACGCAGTACACCAGCTTCATCGCGGTCGACAAAGTGGTGCGCAATCCGGCACCGCAGGCGAGCACCTCGGTCGACCAGCCGCAGCCGCTGCCCAAGGGGGTGAGCGAACTGGCCCTGGGCCAGGGCCAGACGCTGGGCGCCGAAGTGCCGAGCACGCCGGAGCCCGAGACCTGGGGCGCCATCGCCCTGCTGCTGTCGATGCTGGCCATGCTGCGCCGCCGCGCGCGCCGCCACGATCCGCGCCGCTTCACCGCATGAGGAGGACGCACGCATGACGCTCGACCAACTCGCCCGCACGCACCCCCGCCTGTTCGACTGGGGCATTCGCCTCGACCGCGCGCCTGCCGCGGCCTGGCTCGCACTGCAGGCCGCCGCGCTGCTGCCGACCTGGCTGTGGATGGCGCGCCGGCTGCAGGACGGCGCCGACGATCCGCTCGGCCTGCTGGCGCTCGGCGCGCTGGGCCTCTTCGCGTGGTCGAAGCGCCGGTCGCTGCGCGCAGCGCCGCGCCTGGGCTGGCTCGCCCTCGCCGCCGCCGGCACAGTGGCGGCCACGCTGCTGCGCACCGGCATCGGCCCCCTGTCGGCATTGCCGCCGCTCGCGGCCGGCCTGGTCGCCGTGCTGGCGCTCGCCGCGGGCCTGCTCGCCTTCCTGCCGCGCCAGGTGGCCAGGCTCCCCGTCATCGGCCTCGCGGTGCTGGCCCTGCCCCTGCTCTCCTCGCTGCAGTTCTACGCCGGCTACCCGCTGCGCGTGATCACGGCCGAGGCCAGCCGCTGGCTGCTGGCGCCGGGCTTCTCGGTGCTGCGCGAGGGCAGCAGCCTGCTGGTCGATGGCCGGCTGGTCATCGTCGATGCGCCCTGCTCGGGCGTGCAGATGGCCTGGCTCGGCTATTTCACGGCGTGCGCGGTGGCGCTCTGGGCGCGGCATGGCGACCGGCGCTTCCTCGCCCGGCTGCCGGCAGTGGGCCTGCTGGTGCTGGGCGGCAACATCCTGCGCAACAGCGTGCTCGTCGCGTTCGAAGGCGCGGGCCATGCGCTCGCGCCCTGGATGCACGAGGCCGTGGGCCTGGCCGTGCTGGCGCTGGTCTGCGGCGCCATCGCGCAACTGATGGCGCCGGCGCGCCGCGCGTCCTCCTTCAGTCCCACCGCCATTCCCGGCCTGATCACCGCCCCCGGAGCCCGCCGTGTCGATACCGCTTTATCTTGAGCGCTGCTTCGGCAACCGCTTCCTCAACCGCATCGCGCACAAGGCAGCGTTCGCGTTGGCGATGACGCTGTGCCTGCTGTGGTCCGCCGCCTCGGCGCTGCGCCCGCCTCCGGAGCCGCCGCCGGTCGCCAGCTTTCACGAATGGCCGAGCCACTGGGATGGCGCCGCGCTGCGGCCGATGGCGCTGGGCGCGGTCGAGCAGCGCTTTGCCGAGCGCTTCCCCGGCGCCATCGCCCGCCTGACCGACGGCCGCCAGACCGTGGTGCTGCGCCAGGTGAATGCGCCCACGCGCATGCTGCACCCGGCTGCCGATTGCTACCGGGCGCTGGGTTTCCGCATCGGCGAGACCCGGCTGGAACGCGATCCGCAGGACCGACTGTGGCGTTGTTTCGTCACCCAGGGCCCCGACGGACGAAAGTTGCGGGTCTGCGAGCGCATCGTCGATGCCGCGGGCACGGCTTTCACCGACACTTCAGCCTGGTACTGGGCGGCCGCAGGTGGCCGGTCCAAGGGGCCGTGGCAGGCCGTCACCCTGGCAAGGCCGATCGCGTTCGAGGACTGAGAGACATTTTTTTGAAGAAAGCGCTGCTCTTCCTGCTATTCGGGTTGCTGGCCCTCGTGCTGACTGCCGCGGTCGCCATGTACCTGGTCGTGAAGCTGGCGCTGGCGCCCGGTCCGGGCGAGTGGCCGACGCGCATCAAGGCGGGGCCTTTCGCGCTCGAGGTCGGCGTCCCCACCGCGATCCGGCTCGCCACCTCCTCCTGGTTCGCGCCCTGGCTGGCGGGCCGCAGCTTCAAGACCGAGCACGGCCCGGTGCATGTCGGCTGGAACGAGGCCACCAGCACCCTCGAGCTGGACTGCGCGCCCTGCAGCGCCCGCGTGCCGGCGCTTGGCAACACGCCCCTGCGCCTGGACAACCTGCGCTTCACCGCGCGCCGCGATGCCGGCTCGCTCAACGGCGTGCTCGAAGCCACGCCGGCCGCGACCACCGTGTCCAGCGTCGCGGGCGACAACGTGCTGCGCGCGCGCTGGGAAGGCAGGCTCACGCAGAAGTCCCTGCAGATCCACATCGATGCGCCGGAGGCGCCGATCGCCCGCTGGTACAGCGTGCTGGCGCCCGCCATCCCCGAGCTGCAGCGGGCGCGCATTGGCGGCACGCTGGCGCTGCGCGCCCAGCTCGACCTGCCGGGACACCATCTCGCGCTGCATCCGCGCATCGAGCAGTTCAGCGTCGAGGGCCTGGGCACCGAAGCCCTGCTCGGCGCCCGCAGCAGCTGCGGCCCGCCGAGCCGGCTGACGCCCGACAGCTGGCTCGCGCGCGCGGTGATCGCGGCCGAGGACCAGCGCTTCTTCAGCCATCCCGGCTACGACCTGGTCGAACTCACGGCCGCCCTCGATGCCAACCAGAAGGCCGCCCAGGTCGAGCGCGGCGGCAGCACCCTCAGCCAGCAGCTGGCCCGGCTGATCGTGACCGGCAGCGAGCGCAGCGCCGAGCGCAAGCTGCGCGAGCTGCTCTACGCGGTGGAGATGGAGCAGACGCTGGGCAAGCCCCGCATCCTTCAGCTCTACCTCGACAACGCGCCTTGGGGCCCGGACGGCCTGTGCGGCGCGGAGGCTGCGGCGCGCCGCTACTTCAAGCGCAGTGCCCGCAACCTGGAGCCGGCCCAGGCGGTCTGGCTGGCCGCGATGCTGAACAACCCGGGCGCTGCGCTCGAGAAATGGCAGCGCGACGGGCGCATCGACGGCGAGCGCGCCAAGTGGGTGGTCGAGGGCCTGCGCGGAATCACCCGCACCCAGCGCGAGTCGCTGCAGAGGAACATCGCCGCGGCCCGCTTCGCACCGCCGCCCTGAAGCGGGCACCGCCCGCACCAAGTCGGCGCAGCCGCACGCGCCCCAGCTCGGCGGGCGCTGGCATTCATCTTGCGATGCCGGTACCGATGGATGCTGTCACCGCCCTCCCGCCCGCGGCCGTCGAGATCGTGGCGCTCAGCAAGCGCTACGCCGCCGGCACGCCGCCCGCGGTCGACCAGATCGACCTGCGCATTGCCAGCGGCAGCTATTGCTGCCTGCTCGGCCCCTCCGGCTGCGGCAAGAGCACCACGCTGCGCATGGTGGCGGGCCACGAGTCGGTGACCAGCGGCGACATCCTGCTGGACAACCGCAACATCACCCACCTGCCGGCCGCGGCCCGCGGCACGGCCATGATGTTCCAGAGCTTCGCCCTCTTCCCGCATCTCTGCGCGCTCGACAACGTGGCCTTCAGCCTCAAGATGAAGGGCGTCTCGAAAGCCGAGCGCCACCGGCGCGCCGGCCAGCTGCTGGAGCGCGTCGCGATGGGACACCTGGCGCAGCGCAAGCCGGGCGAGCTCTCGGGCGGGCAGCAGCAGCGCGTGGCGCTGGCCCGCGCGCTGATCACCCAGCCGCGCGTGCTGCTGCTCGACGAGCCCCTGTCCGCGCTCGATCCCTTTCTGCGCATCCAGATGCGCGCCGAGCTGCGGCGTTGGCAGAAGGAGCTGGGCCTGACCTTCATCCACGTCACGCACTCGCAGGAAGAGGCGATGGCGCTGGCCGACACCATGGTGGTGATGAACCACGGGCTGATCGAGCAGGTGGGCACGCCGCACGCGGTCTACAACCACCCGGCCAGCGAATTCGTCGCGCGCTTCATGGGCGGGCACAACGTGCTGGAGACGCCCGGCGGGCTGATCGCGGTGCGCAACGACCACATGCGCATCGCGCCCGAGGGCAGCGAGCCCGGCCACGCGGCGCGCGTCACCGACGTGGAATACCAGGGCACCTACGTGCTGATCGGCCTGCAGCTCGCGGACGCGGCGCCCGAGCGCAGCGGGGTTTCGGTGCTGCTGCCGGAGAAGGCCTTCGGCACGCATCCCTACGCAGCCGGCGACGGCGTGCGCCTCTCGTGGTCGCCGGCCGATGCGCGTGCGCTTGGCCGTGGCGCCGTCCGCCCCCAGGGCGAACCGCCAGCAGGGCCGTTGTCGCGGCCGGCGCCTTTGTCCGCGCTCGCGGCAATGGCGGCCTGACCCCCTATTCATCCAATTCATCACCGCGCCATCAGGAGCCAAACCATGTCCGAACCCATCGACTCGACCACCGGCAAAGGCGTGCAGCGCCGCACCCTGCTTCAGGGCACCGCGGGCATCCTTGCCGCCGGCGTGTTCCCCGCCATCCACGCGCAGGAGAAGATCGTGCTGCGCTACCTCGGCACCGCGGTCAACCAGGACAAGGCGATCGCCGAGAAGTTCAAGGCCGACACCGGCATCGAGATCCAGTACGTGGCCGTCACCACCGACGACGTCACCAAGCGCGCGGTGACCGCGCCCAACAGCTTCGACCTGATCGACACCGAGTACTTCTCGCTGAAGAAGATCGTCCCCACCGGCAACCTCAAGGGCATCGACGCGAAGAAGATCAAGAACGCCGACAAGATCACCTCGCTCTTCACCAAGGGCGAGGTGGGCGGCAAGAAGGTGGGCGACCAGGGCACCGCGCCGAAGAAGGTGATGTTCCTCGAGGGCGAGAAGAGCAAGGTCTTCGCCAAGTCGCCGACCCAGTTCATGTCCTTGATCCCGACCGTCTACAACGCCGACACGCTGGGCATCCGGCCCGACCTGATCAAGCGGCCGATCGACACCTGGGCCGAGCTGCTCAACCCCGAGTTCAAGGGCAAGACCGCGATCCTCAACATCCCCTCCATCGGCATCATGGATGCGGCGATGGTGGTGGAGGCCAAGGGCATCCACAGGTACGCCGACAAGGGCAACATGACCAAGGCCGAGATCGACCTCACGATCAAGACGCTGATCGAGGCCAAGAAGGCCGGCCAGTTCCGCGCGCTGTGGAAGGACTTCAACGAGTCGGTCAACCTGATGGCGTCGGGCGAGGTGGTGATCCAGTCGATGTGGTCCCCCGCCGTGACAGCGGTGCGCACCAAGGGCATCTCCTGCAACTTCCAGCCGCTGAAGGAAGGCTACCGCGCCTGGGCCGCCGGCTTCGGTTTGCCGGCCACGCTCTCGGGCAGGAAGCTCGACGGGGCCTACGAGTTCATCAACTGGTTCCTCGACGGCTGGCCCGGCGCCTACCTCAACCGCCAGGGCTACTACAGCGCGGTGCTGGAAACCGCGAAGGCGAAGATGGAGCCCTACGAGTGGGCCTACTGGATGGAGGGCAAGGCCGCGACGCAGGACATCAAGAGCCCCAACGGCGAGCTGCTGGCCAAGACCGGCGCGGTGCGCGACGGCGGCAGCTACGAGCAGCGCATGGGTGCCATCGCCTGCTGGAACGCCGTGATGGACGAGAACGAGTACATGGTGCGCAAGTGGAACGAGTTCGTCGCAGCGTGACTTTGGCTCGCCCCCAGGTCGCTGCGCACTTCTTGTCGCGACGCCCACCCCCCACCGGGGGCGACACCAGCGGCCCGGCAAAGCCGGTTCCGCGGTGTTCCCCGAAAAAGCCGCCTCTCGTTAGATCATGAGTTCTCCCGGCAGCGCGCACACCGCCACCATGCCCGTGCACGCCATCAAGCCCTGGTGGCAGGCCGCGCCCTTCGCCGCGGTCTTCCTGCTCTTCTTCCTGATCCCGCTGGCGCTGATCGCGATGGTCAGCCTCTGGAACTTCAACGAGTACGAGCTGATCCCGGCGCTCACGCTGCGCAACTACGCGAGCATCTTCGAAGGCTGCTCGCATCTCACCGACGACGGCGACTTCTGCGTCACGCTCTCCACCTACCTGAGCACGCTCAAGTTCTGCCTGCTGGTCTGGGCGATCACGCTGGCCGTCGGCTTCGCCGTGGCCTACTTCCTCGCCTTCCACGTGCGCTCGCCCGGCATGCAGACCCTGCTGTTCGTGTTGTGCACCGTGCCCTTCTGGACCTCGAACGTGATCCGCATGATCTCGTGGGTCCCCCTGCTCGGGCGCAACGGGCTCGTCAACCAGGGCCTGGTGGGGCTGGGCCTGGTCGACGCACCCGTCGAATGGCTGCTGTTCTCGGACTTCTCGGTGGTGCTGGCCTTCGTGCACCTCTACACGATGTTCATGATCGTGCCGATCTTCAACTCGATGATGCGCATCGACCGCTCGCTGCTCGAAGCCGCCAGCGACGCCGGCGCCTCCGGCTGGCAGACGCTGTGGAACGTGGTCGTGCCGCTCTCGCGCACCGGCATCCTCATCGGCTCGATCTTCGTCGTCACCATCGTGATGGGCGACTTCGTCACCATCGGCGTGATGGGCGGCCAGCAGATCGCCTCGGTCGGCAAGATCATCCAGGTCCAGACCTCCTACCTCCAGTTCCCGCTGGCAGCCGCCAACGCCATGATCCTGCTGGCGGTGGTGCTGATGATCATCTGGGGCCTGACGCGGCTCGTGGACATCCGGAAGGAACTCTGATGCGCAGCGCCCCGCTCGGCGAACAGCGCGGCCCAGGCTTCTGGCCGCTTGCGATCGTGTTCGCGCTCTTCGTGCTCTTCCTCTACGGGCCGATGATCACGATCTTCGTGCTGAGCTTCCAGGGCCCGGAAGGCGGCCTGACCTTTCCGCTGCGGGGCGTCTCGCTGCACTGGTTCCACAAGCTCGCCGAAGGCCTCGGCACGGTGGACATCGCAGCGGCCTTCCGGCGCTCGCTGCTGCTGGGCACGGTGGTCATGCTCTTCACCGTCGCGCTCTCGGTGCTCGCGGGCCTGGCCTTCCGCAAGAAGCTTTCGGGCGGCAACGCGCTCTTCTTCGTCACGGTGGCCAGCCTGGTCATGCCCTCCATCATCGTGTCGCTGGGCATCGGCCTGCAGTTCCGCCTGCTCGACAGCGGCATCAAGGGCGCGCTCACGGCGCTCGAGGCCAACGGCGCGCTCGAGAACTACGGCACCGCGCTGGGCCTGCTCAGCTCCGCGCTGGGAGCGCACCTCACCTGGACGCTGCCCTTCGGCCTGCTGATCATGTTCGCGGTCTTCAACCGCTTCAATCCGGCCTACGAGGAGGCCGCGCGCGACCTCGGCGCCACGCCCTGGCAGAGCTTCAGGCATGTGGTGCTGCCGCTGATCGGGCCGTCGATCGTCGGCATCGGCATGTTCGGCTTCACGCTCAGCTGGGACGAGATCGCGCGCACCTCGCAGGCCATCGGCGACGTCAACACCTTGCCGCTGGAACTGCAGGGCCTGACTTCGACCGTTACCACCCCCGCCATCTATGCGCTGGGTACGGTCACCACCGTCGTCTCCTTCGCGGTGATGGCGATCGCACTCGGCGCCGCGGCCTGGCTGCGCCGGCGCGCCACGCGCCGGCGACCCTGATGCCGATGACCATGAGCCGCACGGCCGCTCCGAAGGCGAATAGCACCGTAGCCGGAGGCGAAGGTTCTCCAGTGAGCCGCACGGCCGCCCGAAGGCGAATAGCACCGCAGCCGAAGGCGAAGGAACTCCAGTGGGCCGCCTGCTGATCATCAATCCCAACACCTCGGCGACCGTGAGCACGCTGCTGCAGCGCCATGTGCAAAGCGAGGTCAGCCCGGCCTTGAAGGTGCACACCGTCACCGCCCGCTTCGGCGCCCCCTACATCGCCAGCGAGGCCAGCTACGCGGTGGCGCAGCACGCCGTGCTCGACGCCTGGGCCGCGGCGGTGGAGCACGGCGAGCGGCCCGATGCGGTGCTGATCGGCTGCTTCGGCGACCCGGGACTGTTCGCCCTGCGCGAGACCTGCGGCGTGCCGGTGGGCGGCCTGGCGCAGGCCGCCTTCGCGGTCGCGGCCGGGCACGGGCGCTTCGCGGTGGTCACGGGCGGCGAGCGTTGGCGGCCGATGCTCGAGCGTCTTGCCCTGGCGCTCGGCCACGCGGGCTCGCTGGCCGGCATCCACACGGTGGCGCAAAGCGGTGCCGAGCTCGCCGCCGACCCGGCCCGCGCCCATGCGCTGCTGGCCGACGCCTGCCTGGAGGCGGTGGCCCGCTTCGATGCCGAAGCGGTGATCCTGGGTGGCGCGGGGCTGGCGGGCCTGGCCGCGGCCATTGCGCCCCGTCTTCCGGTGCCGCTGATCGACAGCGTGGGCGCCGGCGCGCGCTGGGCCATCGAGGCCGGCCGCGCGCCGCCCGGGCCATCCGCCGCCGGCATCGACGTGGCCTGGCAGGGCGTGTCATGGGAGCTCGAGGCCCTGGCGGGACGGCACCCACACCCCTGACGCGGTCGTCGGCTCCGTGCCACCATGCCGCCGATGAGCGCCACCCGCGACCCGGAGGGGCTCGCACCGCAGCCGAAGGTACCTCCAATGAACACACCCAACACGGCCCACCCTGCGCACCATGTCGAACCCGTCTCGCTGGGGCGCCCGCGCGGCATCGACCAGATCGTCGCCGGCGTCTCCACCAGCGACGGCGACGGCGTCAAGCTCACGCGCGTGCTGCACCAGACGCTTCAGCAGCGGCTCGACCCCTACCTGATGCTCGACGCCTTCGGCAGCGACAACCCCGGCGACTACATCGGCGGCTTCCCCAGCCATCCGCACCGCGGCTTCGAGACCGTCACCTACATGATCGCGGGCCGCATGCGCCATCGCGACAGCGCCGGCCACGAAGGCCTGCTGTCCGGCGGCGGCGTGCAGTGGATGACCGCCGGCCGCGGCCTGGTGCACAGCGAGTTGCCCGAGCAGGAGGAAGGGCTGATGGAAGGCTTCCAGCTCTGGCTCAACCTGCCGGCCAAGGACAAGATGTGCGAGCCCTCGTACCGCGACATCCAGAGCGAGGAAATCCCCGAATTCGTGACGCCGGCCGGCGTGCGCGTGCGCGTGATCGCAGGCGAGAGCCACGGCATTGCCGGCGCCGTACAGCGCGCGCACACCGAGCCGCTGTGCCTCGACATCGCGCTGCCGCCCGGCACCGAGTTCGCCCAGCCGATGTCGCCGGAGCGCAACGCGCTGCTCTATGTGTTCCGCGAGTCGCTCTTCATCGGGAACAGCGAGATCCCGACCAAGCGCATGGCCATCCTCGCCAACGAAGAGGAAAGCGACGGCGTGCTGGTTCGCGCGCCGGCCTCCAATCACAGCCTTGCACGGGCGCTGCTGATCGCGGGCAAGCCGCTGCACGAGCCGATCGAGCAGTACGGCCCCTTCGTCATGAACACGCGCGAGCAGTTGGCGCAGGCGATGCGCGATCTGCAGAGCGGAAAGCTCGGCTGAGGCGCCCAAGGCCGGGAAATGTAGTCATGCACCTACGGGAGCTCGCGTCCGCCGCGGTGCAACGCGGGGCGCAGGCCCTGCGTAGATTGAAGCGATGACAGAAGTCCGCAAAGGCCAGGCGCCGCCGCCGATCGAGCGCACCGAGTTCCACGATCGCTTCATGCAGACCTACCGCGACCCGGCTTTCCAGGCCGAGTCGCAGGCACTGGCACGCATCGAGGTCATTGCATGGGAGGCCTACCAGCAAGGCCGCAAGGCTCCGACCACGCGCAAGGCCGGTCCCGGCTATGCCGATCCCGAGTACGAGCTCTCCATCGAGTGGCTCGAAGCGAAGGAGCGCATCGAGCGCGCGAAGGCCGCCTGGTCCAGGCCGGAGACCAAGTCGCGCATACTGCTGATCAACGGCTCGCCGCGCAACGACGGCACCTGCCCCGGCGAGATGTCGAAGACCTTCCGCCTGATGCAGCTGGCCCGCGAGGTGCTGGACCCACGGCAGTTCGACTGCGATGTGCTGGATCTCAGCCGGCTGACCTCCGACTACGGCCGCCATATCCATCCATGCAAGGCCTGCGTCTCCACCGCGATGCCGCTGTGCCACTGGCCCTGCAGCTGCTACCCGAATCATTCGCTGCGGCAGACCGGCGACTGGATGAACGAGATCTACGAACGCTGGGCCGCTGCCCACGGCGTCATCCTGTTCACGCCGACGCATTGGTACCAGGCCGCCAGCCCGCTCAAGCTGATGGCCGACCGCCTGGTCTGCGCCGACGGCGGCAATCCGGACCCCACGTCCACCCATGGCAAAAAGGCGGACGAGGCGAAGGCCATCGAGCTCAAGGGCTGGGGCTATCCCAAGCACCTGGCGGGCCGCGCCTACGGCCTGGTGGTACATGGCGACGTGGCCGGAGTCGAAAGCCTGCGGCGCAACCTCAGCGACTGGCTGGACTGGATGGGCCTGATCGACGCCGGTGCGAAGGCGCGGCTGGACCGCTATGTCGGCTACTACGAACCCTACGCCACCAGCCACGACGCGCTGGACCGCGACACCGGCCTGCAGGAAGAGGTGCGCAATGTCGCGCGCGCGGTCGCCCGCGCGGTGGCCGCACTGCGCGCCGGGCAGCTCCAGCCGCCGGACGCCGCCCTCGAGTCCCCGCGGCCCAAGTAGGCGCGGGGCGAAACGCAGCGATATCTTTCTTTACGTCGCGCTCACCCCGGTGCGACGGCGGCGATACAGAGCGCTTCCAAACTTGCCTCACCTGCCGCCGTATCGGCAGGCTTCTTCGAAAGGAAGCACTCTCATGATCTCGTCTCGTCAGAAAAAGCTCATGGCCGGCCTGATCGCCTCGGCCGCCTTCGCCTGCAGCACCGGCTTCGCGCAGGGATCCCCGGCCGCGACGACCGCTCCCGCCGCGAGCGCGCAGGCCGCCCCGGCAGAGGCCAAGCCCTCCCGCCCGCACGCGGACCGCGCCCAGCGCATCGAGCGCATGCAAGCCAAGCGCGCGCAACGGCTGGCCGAGCTCAAGCAGAAGCTGCGGCTCGATGCGAGCCAGGAAGGCGCGTGGAACAGCTTCACCGCCGCGCAGCAGCGGCCCGCCCGGGCGGCAGGCCAGGCCCGCATGGACCGCGCCGAGTTCGCGAAACTGACGACGCCGCAGCGCCTGGAGCGCATGCAGGCGCGCCAGGCCGAGCGCAGCGCGCGCTTCGCCCAGCGCATCGAGGCCACGCGCAGCTTCTACGCGACGCTGTCGCCGGAGCAGCAAAAGACCTTCGATGCGGAAACCGTGCACGCCGGGTATCGCGGCGGCCATGGCCACCCGCACCAAGGCCAGCGCGAAGGCGCCAAGAGCTGAGCGCGGCACGTGCCCTACGAAAAAGCCCGCATCGCTGCGGGTTTTTTTTTGATCAGGTTGCAGTTACTGCGGCGTACCCGTCCTGTCCTTCGGGTTGGTCGGAACTTCCGGCCTCTCGCCCCTTTCGCCGAAGCGCGGCTTGACCTTGCGGGCATCCGCGCTCACCTCGGCGCGCGACATCTCGCCGGTGGGCCTCGGCATGGCGTTGGGCTGGCTGTTCACCGTGGTCGTCGCCTCGCCCTTGGGCACCGGGTTGTTCGTGTTGTTGCGGTTGTGGGCGCGGGCCTCCGCCCTCACTGCATCGCGGGAGGCGGGGTCGCTGCCATCGGGCCGCTGGGTGGCATTGGCCACGCCGCCCGGCACGCTCTTGGTGCTGGCCTGTCCGCCCTTGGCCGGGTCGGGCTGGGCCGGGACGGTGGTGGTCTGCGCGAAACCGGCGCCCGCCAAGCCCATCAGGCCGGTGAACACGGTGCTGGCAATCAAGGCTCTCTTCATGGTGATGTCCCCTTTCAAAGGTCAAACAAACGTAAGCGTGAGCCCCTTGCGCGAGCTCTGAGTTCAACGTAGGCGGCCCTCGGCACCACCGATGTGGGGTTGGGGCAGCCCCGCCTGTAGGAGCCGGCCGCCGCGTGGCGCAGGCCGGCGAAGGAGGTGGCAAGCTCCTACAGCATGGGCGCTTGCCTCGGCTTACAACTGAGCATGTGAAGCCCTCCACCCCCGCCGCCGGCACGGCGACCACGCCCACCTCGCTCAAGGTCATGACGGTGAACACCCACAAGGGCTTCACCGCGCTCAATCGCAGGTTCATCCTGCCGGAACTGCGCGAAGCGGTGCGCACGGTCGGTGCCGACGTGGTGTTCCTGCAGGAGGTGCTGGGCACCCATTCGCGCCACTCGCGCAAGATCGACAACTGGCCGGAGGCGCCGCACTACGAATTCCTGGCCGACACCATGTGGCCGCAGTTCGCCTACGGCCGCAACGCGGTCTATCCCCGCGGCCATCACGGCAACGCCGTCTTGTCGAAGTTCCCGATCGTCCACTTCAAGAACCACGACGTGTCGATCGTCGGGCCCGAGAAGCGCGGCCTGCTGCATTGCGTGCTGCGGCTGCCCGGCCGTCCCATCGATGTCCATGCGATCTGCGCGCACCTGGGCCTGGCCGAGAACCACCGGATCCAGCAGCTCGAGCTGCTCTGCCACATCGTGCGCGACGAGGTGCCGGCCGACGCGCCGCTGATCGTGGCCGGCGACTTCAACGACTGGCGCGGCCGCGCGCATGACATCCTCGAACAGGGCGCGTCACTGCGCGAGGTCTTCGTGCAAGCCAACGGCAGCGCCGCGAGGACCTTCCCCTCGCGCTTCCCCCTGCTGCCGCTGGACCGCATCTACGTGCGCAATGCGGGCGTGCACGCGCCGGTGGTGTTGCCGCGCAAGCCGTGGTCGCACCTCTCCGACCATGCGCCGCTGGTGGCGGAGATCGAGCTCTGACCGCCAAGGGGAGTCCTTCCATGGCCCAGCGCTGGACAACCGGCAACCGCGTGGAGCTGCTCGAGAACGGCGAGCAGTTCTTTCCCCGTGTCTTCGAGGCCATCCGCAACGCCGAGCGCGAGGTGATCATCGAGACCTTCATCCTGTTCGAGGACAAGGTCGGGCTCGCGCTGCACGAAGCCATCCGCGAGGCTGCGATACGAGGCGTGAAGGTGGACCTGCTGGTCGACGGCTTCGGCTCGCCCGACCTGTCCGACGAGTTCGTCCAGGGCCTGACCATGTCGGGCGTGCGGGTGCGCGTGTTCGACCCGGGCCGCCGCTTCCTTGGCCAGCGGCTCAACCTCTTTCGCCGCATGCACCGCAAGATCACGGTGATCGACGGCCGGCTGGCCTTCGTGGGCGGCATCAACTTCTCCGCCGACCACCTGATGGATTTCGGGCCCAAGGCCAAGCAGGACTATGCGGTGGAGCTCGAGGGACCGATCGTCTCGGAGATCCATCGCTTCGTGCTGCACGCCATCGCCGTCGGCAACAAGAGCCCCGGCTGGTTCCGGCGCCGGCTCAGGGCGGCGCCGCCCATGGCCAACGCGGCAGCCGGCCAAGCCGAGGTGCAGTTCGTCACGCGCGACAACGGCGACCATACCAACGACATCGAGCGGCACTATCTCGCCGCCATCCGCGCCGCCCGGAGGCGCATCGTCATCGCCAACGCCTACTTCTTCCCCGGCTACCGCGTCATCAAGGCACTGCGCCGTGCAGCGCGCCGCGGGGTCGACGTCAACCTGATCCTGCAGGGCGAGCCCGACATGCCGATCGTCAAGGTGGCGGCCAGCATGCTGTACCACCACCTGCTGCACGCCGGCGTGCACATCCACGAGTACTGCCAGCGGCCGCTGCACGCGAAGGTGGCCCGGGTGGACGACCGCTGGAGCACGGTCGGCTCCAGCAACCTCGACCCGTTGAGCCTGTCGCTCAACCTCGAGGCCAACGTGGTCGTGCGCGACACAGCCCTCGCCTTGCAGCTGGACGAACGCCTCGACTACCTGATGCGTCACCACTGCAACAAGATCGACACCGCCGATCTCAGCGAATGGAGCGCCTGGCGGCTGGTTCGCAGCTTCTTCGTCTTCCACCTGCTGCGCTGGTATCCCTCCTGGATGGGCTGGCTGCCACGCCATCGGCCGCGGCTCGAGCCCCTGGCCGGCCAAGGACCGCACGGCGGCGCGACGCGAACGGACAACGCATGAGACGCCGGGCCGCTCCCAAGTGGAATAGCACCGCAGCGCACAGCGCGGAGGTTACCCAATGAGCAACAGCGCGCGCCCCACTCTGCGCGCCGCCCCCCGGCGGCGCCGCCTCACTGCGCGCGCATGGTGGCCATGGCTCAAGCGCATCGTGACGTGGAGCTTCTTCGGCCTGGTGGCCTGGCTGCTCGTGCACCAGGCGCGCACCATCGACTGGACGAAGGTGCTCCAGGCAGTGCTCGACATTCCGCTGCCCGCGCTGCTGGCTGCCCTGCTGCTGGCCGCCTGCAGCTTCACGCTCTACAGCACCTACGACCTGCTGGGCCGGCACATGACGCGCCATCGCCTCGGCGCGCGCACGGTCATGGGCATCACCTTCATCAGCTATGCCTTCAACCTCAACCTCGGATCGTTGATCGGCGGCGTCGCCTTCCGCTATCGACTCTATTCGCGCCACGGCCTGGGCAACCTCACGATCACGCGCGTGCTCGGCTTCAGCATGCTGACGAACTGGCTCGGCTACCTGGTGGTGGCCGGCGTCGCCTTCTACTTCTGGCCGATGGCGCTGCCGCCCGAATGGAAGATCGAGGCGGACGGGCTGCGCATCCTCGGCGCCACGCTGCTGGTGCTGGCACTGGCCTACCTGGTGATGTGCGCGGTGGCGCGGGAGCACATCTGGGAGATCCGCGGCCACGAGCTGCAGACGCCGGCGCTCGGCATGGCGCTGCTGCAGCTGGCGATGTCCTGCACCAACTGGGCGCTGATCGGTGGCGTCATCTGGTTCCTGCTCCAGCAGCAGCTGCCTTATCCGCACGTGCTTGCGGTGCTGCTGGTGGCTGCGGTGGCAGGCGTGATCACGCATGTGCCCGCGGGCCTGGGCGTGCTGGAGGCGGTGTTCGTCGCGCTGCTGTACCAGATGCCGACCGACCGTCTGCTCGGCGCGCTACTGGCCTATCGCGCAATCTACTACCTGCTGCCGTTGTGCATTGCGTCTGCTGCATATTTCTTGACCGAGGTGCGCGCTCGGCAGCGCCGGCGTGCGGCGCAGCGCGGACCTTGACTTGACGACTCGTGCGGCGACGGAGGTTGCCATGCCCGATCACGCCGACCACCCCGACTACCCCGACCCACCCGAACTCCCGAAGAACCCGCAGCAGGCGCTGGAACTGCTGAGTCAGGCGACGGACCGTTGCCGCGCATGCCCGATCGGCGAGCACGCCACGCAATCGGTGTTCGGCGAGGGCCCGGCCGCTGCCGCAGTCATGGTGGTCGGCGAGCAACCCGGCGATCAGGAGGACCTGCAAGGCCGCCCCTTCGTGGGCCCGGCCGGCCGGCTGTTCGACAAGGCCGTGGCGGACCTGGGCTGGTCGCGCGACCGGCTGTATGTGACCAACGCGGTCAAGCACTTCAAGTTCGAGTTGCGCGGCAAGCGCCGCATGCACAAGACGCCAGCCCAGCGGGAGATCGCCATCTGCCTGCACTGGCTCGACGGCGAGATCGCCCAGGTTCGCCCGCGTGCGCTCATCGCGCTCGGCGCCACGGCCGCGCGTGCCCTGCTGGGGCGACCGGTGCCGGTGATGCGGGCGCGCGGCCAGTGGCACACCGATGCGCGGGGCCTGCCGGTGCTGGTCACGCTGCATCCGTCCGCGCTGCTCAGGGGCGATCCGGAGCAGCGCGAATCCGCCTATGCGCAGTGGCTGCAGGACCTTGCCGTCGCCGACGAGTACCTGACCCCGCGCAAGCGCCGCACTCAGAAGCGGTAGAGGTAGCGCACCTTGTAGAAATTCTCGCCCGGGTTGGGCTTGCGGATGCCGCCGTTCGAGAAGTGCTGGATGCGCAGCGAGAGCTCGTGCTCGCCGCGCGGGCCGAAATTGCGGCCGACGCCCAGTTGCTCGGTGAATTGGAAGCGGGTGCTGAAGCTGCGATCGGGCGACTGGTAGCGGTCGTTCATCGAGGTGCCACCGAGGCCCGCCTCGAAGAACCAGGGCGAGGCGCCCTCCTCGAAGCGAAAGCGCCAGCCCGCGATGACACCTAGCTGCGAGTAGTTGTGATGGCCATCTCGATCGACCTGCGGTGCTCGCCACTGGCTGAGGAACAGATCCGCATAGGCCGTGACCCGGGTGCCCCAGACGAGATGTTGTCGGCCCCAGGGCAGGACCGCGCCGACCGTCAGCGACCGGGTGCTGGTGTCGTTGTGCGGCGCGCGACCCGCCTCGAAATAGAAGGCGGGTGAGTGATCTTCGAAGGCGGATGCGGAGACTGAAAGCGACAAGAGACCGGCAAACAGCAGAACCTTGGCGCAAGGCGATTTTTTATTGGTCATTCGAATTGGCCTGGGAGAAACGGAAACGGCGCCTACCACCGCCACCTTACAGGAGGCGGACTTAGCCAGGTCGCCGCGACAGATGAGACGAAATCTTCGCCGAAAACTCGCCGCTCTGCCACGGGCTCGCTCGATGAGCCTATAGTGCGTTCCAGCCTTTTCGTATGACGTTCATGTCCACAGCCTTCTCCTCCTCCCGGTTCTTCAACCCGTTCATGCTGTGGGCGGATGTGGCCTTCAAGACGCAGGAGATGCTGCTGTACTCCAGCTCCGTGATCCAGCTGCGCACCGAGCGCATGGCCAAGGCCGGCCTCTCGCCCAGCGATGCGGACCTGGCCGAGATGCAGCTCATGAGCCATGAGAAGCTGGCGGCGGCCACGGAGTCGGGCGTCGCGATCGCCAATCAGCTGCACAGCACCCAGTTCGCGCTCGTCAACCGCGCCGTGCGGCACTGGCTGGGCGGCGCCGTCGCGTTGGCTTCGCTGGCCACCAGCACCACGCCGGAGCAGATCTCGATCCACGGCCAGGCGTTCGTCGGCGCGGCCACCCGCTCGGCCGCCACGCTGAGCCAGCTGTCCAGCGCCGGCGCACGCATCGCGCAACGCGGCCTCAAGCCGATCTACGCCAAGGCGAGCGCCAACGCGCTGCGGCTGGCCGGCCCGCAGGCCTGAACGCCCCGCCGCGGCGCCAGAAAAAAAATCGCCCAGGCTCAAGCTTCGCGCAGCGCGAGGCTTGCTAGCCTCGGGCCCATGCGGATTTCCGAACTCGCCCGCCGCGCCGGTGTCACGGTGCACGCGCTGCGCCACTACGAAAGGCTGGGCCTGCTGCTGCCGGCCCGCAACGCCTCGGGCTACCGCGACTATCCGGAGTCGATGCGGCGCGAAGTGGTGTTCATCGCGATGGCGCGACGCATCGGCTTCTCGCTGCCCGCTATCGGCGAGCTGCTGCCGGCCTACCGTGCCGGCCGCCTGAGCATCACGCGGATGACCGATGCATTGGAGGAGCGCGCGGCCGCCCTCGATCAGGAGATTGCCCGGCTGCAGGCATTGCGCGCGCAAGTGATCGAACACGCGGACTGGCTGCGCGCAGAACGACGCGAGCAGCGCGCCGGGACGGAATCGAAGAAGGCGAAGCAGGCGCCCTGGCCGGGCGCGAAGGAGAAGAGACGATGAACCACAGCACTCAGCTCGAGCGACTCGAGCAGGCCGTGCTTGCCATGCCGATGGCGCGCACGCTGGGACTGCGCTTCACGCAGCTCGCAGCCGGGCAGGTCGAGATCGAGCTGCCGATCACCGAAGCTCTCAGCTTCAGCCCGGGCCGCCTGCAGGCGACTGCGGTGTTCGCGGCGGCGGATTTTGCCGCGGTGTCGGCCGCCGGCAGCGTGCTGCCCGAAGGTTGGCGCAACGCGACGGTGGACGCCACGCTGAAGCTGGTGGCGCCCGCAGCCGGCCGCGCCGTGCGGGCCCGCGGCCGCGTGGTGCACGGTGGCCAACTGCTCACCGTGTGCGCGGCGGACGTCTACGCCGTGGCGCCCGAGGGGGGCGAGACGCTGTGCGCCACGCTGCTGGCGACGGCACGCAACATCCGTCCGGGCTGAGGGCGCAGTTGTTCAGCGCCGTTCCGGCACCAACCTCAGCAGCGTGATTTCGGAGGGCGCGCCGAAGCGCTTGGGCGGACCCCAGTAGCCGGTGCCACGGCTGGTGTAGACCCACATCTCGCGCAACCTGTGCAGGCCGGCAGTGAAGGGCTGCTGCAGCGGCACGAACAGGTTCCACGGGAAGAACTGGCCTCCGTGCGTGTGACCCGAGAGCTGCAGCTGGTAGCCCGCCTCGGCCGCGGCCGGCGCACTGCGCGGCTGGTGCGCGAGCAGCAGCCGGGTGCGCACCAGCGGCGGCGCACCGTGCAGGGCACGCAGGGGATCGCTGGCATGGGCGGCATCGAAATGCACGGCGGTGTAGTCGGTCACGCCGGCCACCACCAGGGCGCTGTCGAGCGCCTCCTCGTCGGTCTGCGCACCCTTCACGTTGCGCGTCTGCAGCACCACGTGCTCGTTGAGGAGCACGCGCAGGCCCAGGCGCCGCAGCTCGTCGATCCAGGCATGGGCGCCGGCGTAGTACTCGTGGTTGCCGGTCACCACGAAGGTGCCGTGGCGCGCGCGCAGGCCGGCCAGCGGCGCCACATGCTCGCGCAACTCGGCCACGGTGCCGTCGACCAGGTCACCGGTGATCGCGACCATGTCGGCGCCCAGCCGGTTGACGGCGTCGACGATGCGCTGGATGTAGCCGCGCCGGATGGTTGCGCCGACATGAATGTCGCTGAGCTGGGCGATGGTGAAGCCCTCGAGGCTTTCCGGCAGGTCGCGGATCGGCACGTCCACGCGCACCACGCTCGCGGTGCGCCTGGCGTTGAAGAAGCCGATCAGCGAGACCAGCGTCGCCATGAAGGGCACCGCCGCTGCGCTCCAGGCCTGCATGCGCGGGCCGTCGAATGCCCATCCGCCGACGAAGGCAACGATCCAGCTCAGCAACAGGCCGAGGTCCCGTACCACGGTCAGGACGAACATCGAGGAAAACCAGCCCATGCTCAGCAGGCCCAGCCATTTCCAGCCATTGGAGGGGGCCGAACGCCCGTCCCCGCGGCGCGCACCGACGAAGGGCAGCGGCATGGTGGTGGCCGACAGCACCAGCGCTGCCAGCAGCAGCGGCCAGGCACCGGTGAGCATGGCCAGGGCAGGCAGCAGCCGCAGGCCGATGTAGACATGCAGCAGTGTGAAGAGGACGGTGATGGGGCGAAGCGGCATCGAAGCCTTGCACGGTACCAGCAGGAGCCAAGGAGCGCATGTGGGCGCTGCCTCTGCCACATTCAAGGCGCGTGCCAACAGTCAAGCGCGCGCCAGCGAGGAAAAACCGGCAAGCCGCGCGTCCTCACGCGACGACAGACCTCGGGCTCACGAGTGGGCGCTGACGTCCGTGCCGGCGGGCCAGAGAAACAGAGTCCGGGTCGGGCTGCCGGCGTGGATCTCGACCGTCTGCTTGAGCGTGCGGCCGGCGAGCGTTGCCTCCACCTCATAACGGCCCGGATCGAGGCGCGCCACCATGAAGGGGCCTTGCGCCCTTACCTGCGACAGCACGGTGCGCCCGTCAGCGTCGCGCACCGTCACGGCGACATCGGCAGCGAAGTCCGAACGGCTGCCGTCCTTGACTGCGAACTCGAAGGTCGCCGGCCAGCGGGGTGCCACGGTTTCCATCAGCGCGGCCTCGTCGCTGCTGACGCCGCCGCTCATGTACTCGATGCCGCTGGCCATGTGGATGGGCGGGTTGAAGGCCGCATGCGCTGACAGCGCACCAAGAAGCGACGCACCGCCAAGCGCCAGGGCGGCCGCCGGCCGCCAGAAAGGGGTTGTGTTCATAGCCATGTCCTTGCTCGGTTTGGTGAAGCGGAGACGAAGCGATCGCCCCGCACCCGAACTATGGTCAGGCAGTCTTAGATGAAACTGAAGTCGAGGCGGCGCCGTGCCGCGGGCGCTGAATCAGTCGCTGCTGCGCGCGGCAGCCTGCTGCTCGGCCCGGCGCAGCCCGCCGGCATTGGCGAAGTCGACGTTGGAAGGCCAGACGAACACTGCCCGCGATGGGACCCCGTTGAACACCGTCAGCGGTTGCCGCAGGGTGACGCCGCCCAGGGTGGCGTCGACCTCGTAGGCGCCCGGATCGAGCCGCGCCAACAGGAAAGGTGCCCCCGCGACGGCTTCCATGATCGGGCGGCCGGTATAGCGCTCGCGCACCACCACCGTCACGTCGTCGGGCACGTCGCCCGGCTTCGCACGGTTGACCGAAAACTCCAGCGTGGCCGCCCAGCGCGGCGACACCATGCGCATGAACGCAGCTTCCGCGCTGCTCTTGCCGCCGCACATGTACTCGATGCCTTGGGTCATCAGGATCGGCGGGTTCGAAGGCAGCGCCTGCGCCGAAGTCCATGCACCCAGGAAGACCAGTGCCGCCAGGGGCCACCCGAACCGGTTCGGTTTCATCGCTTCTACCTCGCTCCAAAAAACGGCGTCCAATCGGCCGAAATTCTTGCTTAGCAAAAGTCAGGCTAGGTATAGCGTTTACGCGCAGTGCGGCGCAGCGAGACCCCGAATGCGGCACTTTTTGCGGCTCTCATGGAATGCCGGCCGCCGTCGCTGCCTTACACGTCGATGTTCGCTGCCCGCAGCGCGTTCTGCTCGATGAACTCCCGCCGCGGCTCGACCTCGTCGCCCATCAGCATGGTGAACACGCGGTCGGCTTCGATCGCATCGTCGATCTGCACTCTGAGCAGGCGACGCACGTTGGGATCCATGGTGGTTTCCCACAGCTGCGCGGGGTTCATCTCGCCCAGGCCCTTGTAGCGCTGACGGGAGGTGGCGTTCTCCGCCTGGCCGATCAGCCAGCGCATGGCCTCGCGGAAATCGCCCACCTTCTCTTCCTTGGCCTTCTCGCCCTCCCCGCGGCGAACGACGGCGCCCTCGCCCAGCAGATCGCGGAAAGTCTTGGCGGCCTCGGCCAGCGCGGCGTAGTCGGCACCATGCACGAAGTCCTGCGTGATGACGCTGCTCTTGATGTTGCCGTGATGGCGGCGGCTGATGCGCAAGAGCGGCTTGTCGGTGCGCGCATCGAACTCGCTGGCCACCTCGGCTGGAACGCCGGTCGCGCTGAGTTCGCGCAGCTTCGCCTGCAGCGCCACGGCCGAGGCCTCCGCCGTGGGCGTGGTGTCGAGGTCGAGCGAGATGCCGTCGGCGATGGCACGCAGCGCCTCGGCATCGAGGAAGTTGCCGAGTCGCGCGATCACCGCCTCGGCCAGCTGGTGCTTGCGCGCCAGCTCGGCCAGCGTCTCTCCGCTGAGCGTCGTCGGCTTGTCGCCGCCGGTCTGGATGCTGGCGTCCTTGAGGGCGACCTTGAGCAGGAAGGCGTCGAGCGCCGGCCCGTCCTTGAGGTACTGCTCCTCCTTGCCGACCTTCACCTTGTAGAGCGGCGGTTGCGCGATGTAGATGTGGCCGCGCTCGACCAGCTCGGGCATCTGGCGATAGAAGAAGGTCAGCAGCAGCGTGCGGATGTGGGCACCGTCGACGTCGGCGTCCGTCATGATGATGATGCGGTGGTAGCGCAGCTTGGCGACGTTGAAGTCGTCTGCGCCGCCGCCCGCCGTGGTCGCGCCCGCCCGGCCGATGCCGGTGCCCAGCGCCGTGATCATGGTCAGGATCTCGTTGCTGGTCAGCAGCTTCTCGTAGCGCGCCTTCTCGACGTTGAGGATCTTGCCGCGCAGCGGGAGGATGGCCTGGAACTTCCGGTCTCGCCCCTGCTTGGCGGAGCCGCCGGCGGAGTCGCCCTCGACCAGGTAGACCTCGCACAGGGCCGGGTCCTTCTCCTGGCAGTCGGCCAGCTTGCCGGGCAGGCCCATGCCGTCGAGTACGCCCTTGCGGCGCGTCATCTCGCGCGCCTTGCGGGCCGCCTCGCGAGCACGCGCGGCCTCGACGATCTTGCCGCAGATGATCTTGGCGTCGTTGGGGCGCTCCTGCAGATAGTCGCCGAGCAGCCGCCCGACGATGTCTTCCACCGGGGCGCGCACCTCGCTGGAGACCAGCTTGTCCTTGGTCTGGCTGGAGAACTTGGGCTCGGGCACCTTCACGCTGAGCACGCAGCACAGGCCCTCGCGCATGTCGTCGCCGGTGACCTCGACCTTGGCCTTCTTGGCGAGCTCGTTTTCCTCGATGTACTTGTTGATCACCCGCGTCATCGCGGCGCGCAGGCCGGTGAGGTGGGTGCCGCCGTCACGCTGCGGGATGTTGTTGGTGAAGCACAGCACCTGCTCGTTGTAGCCGCTGTTCCACTGCATCGCGACCTCGACGCCGATGTGCGTGCCCGGGATGCCGCCGTAGGTATCGGCCGGCCGCTCGCCGGCGGCGTAGAACACGTTGGGGTGCAGGACCGTCTTGCCCTTGTTGATGAACTCGACGAAACCCTTGACGCCACCGGTGCCGGAGAAGTCGTCCTCCTTGCCGGTGCGCTCGTCCAGCAGCCTGATGCGCACGCCGTTGTTGAGGAAGCTCAGCTCACGCAGCCGCTTGCTCAGGATCTCGTAGTGGAAGTCGGCGTTCTCCTTGAAGATCTCGGTGTCGGGCAGGAAGTGCACCTCGGTGCCGCGCTTCTCCGTATCGCCCGTGATCTTCATCGGCGACACCTCGACGCCGTTCGCGGTCTCGACGATGCGGTTTTGCACGAAGCCCCTGCTGAACTCGAGCACGTGCACCTTGCCCTCGCGCCGCACCGTGAGACGCAGCATCTTGCTCAGCGCGTTCACGCAGCTCACACCCACGCCGTGCAGGCCGCCCGAGACCTTGTAGCTGTTCTGGTTGAACTTGCCGCCGGCATGCAGCTCGGTCAGCGCGATCTCGGCGGCCGAGCGCTTGGGCTCGTGCTTGTCGTCCATCTTGACGCCCGTCGGGATGCCGCGGCCGTTGTCGACCACCGAGATCGAGTTGTCGGTGTGGATGGTGACGACGATGTCGTCGCAATAGCCCGCCAGCGCCTCGTCGATGGAGTTGTCGACCACCTCGAAGACCAGGTGATGCAGACCGGTGCCGTCCGAGGTATCGCCGATGTACATGCCCGGGCGCTTGCGCACTGCCTCCAGCCCCTCGAGGATCGTGATGGAGCCTTCGCCGTAGGTGTCCGCGGCGGCGGGGGTCACTTCGATCGGAATGGCGCTGTCGATCTCGGGGGTGTAGACGGGCTCGGTGTGCGGCACGTCCGGCTTGTTGTCTTCGCTCATCAGGATCTTTCTCTCTCTCTCTCGGAAACCGGGTTTTATTCGTCTCGTCAAAGACCAAGCCCGCGGAATGCCGCGGGCGGTCTCCTCACTCCCTGCCGAACGCCGTCAGATGCGCATCGGCATGACGACGTACTTGAAGGAAGCGTTCTCGGGGATCGTCATCAGCACCGAACTGTTGGAATCGGCGAGGTCGAGCTTCACCATGTCCTGGCCCATGTTGGCCAGCGCGTCGATCAGGTAGCTCACGTTGAAGCCGATCTCGATGACGTCGCCGCCGTAGTCGATGTCGAGCTCGTCCTGGGCTTCTTCCTGCTCGGCGTTGTTGGAGGCGATGCGCAGCGTGCCGGGCTCGATGTTGAGGCGCACACCCTTGAACTTCTCGCTCGTCAGGATCGCGGTGCGCTGCAGGCTGGCCAAAAGCGTCGCGCGGCCCAGCGTCACCGAGTTCTTGTGGTTCTTGGGAATCACCCGGTTGTAGTCCGGGAACTTGCCCTCCACGAGCTTGGTGACGAACTCCATACCCTCGAAGGCGAACTTGGCCTGGTTGTTGGCGAACTGCATCTCGATCGCGCCCTCGGCGTCCGACAGCAGGCGCTGCATCTCGAGCACCGTCTTGCGCGGCAGGATCACCTCCTGGCGGGGCACTTCGACGTCGAGCATGGCGGAGGCGAAGGCCAGGCGATGGCCATCGGTGGCGACCAGGCTCAGCTGCTTGCCCTCTGCCACGAACAGGATGCCGTTCAGGTAGTAGCGGATGTCGTGCACCGCCATCGCGAAGGACACCTGGCCCAGCAGGTCCTTCAGGGTCTTCTGCGGCACGCTGAACACGGGGCCGAAGTTGGCCGACTCCTGCACCAGCGGAAAGTCCTCGGCCGGCAACGATTGCAGCGTGAAGCGGCTCTTGCCGCCCTTGAGCACCAGCTTGCTGGCGCTCGACTCCAGGCTGACGGTCTGGTCGGCCGGCATGGTGCGCAGGATGTCGATCAGCTTGCGCGCGCCCACGGTGGTGGTGAAGTTGCCGTCGTCCCCGCCGAGCTCGGCATGGGTGCGGATCTGGATCTCCAGGTCGCTGGTGGTCAGCTGCAGCCGCGGGCCGGTCTTGCGAATCAGCACATTGGCCAGGATCGGAAGCGTGTGCCGCCGCTCCACGATGCCTGCCACCGACTGCAGGGCGGCGAGGACTTTGTCTTGTGTGGCCTTCAAAACGATCATGACTTACCTCTTCCTTTATTTCTTTAATTCAAATTAGTAGTAGTAGATAAGGGGCGGGCCCCGCTGTGGACAGGGCGATTTTCCGCTTTGCCGACAGCCACTTGCGGTTGCCGGCTGCCTGTGTGCAGGCGTGCTTCCGCGGTGTCGCGCCAAGGCGCACAACTTTCGGCAGCGCGACTCGCCTGTGGACAACCGCCCGCTTGTGCCGGAACTTTCCCCAGAGTTGTCCTTTGACAGGCCTCGATGAATCTGCGATGACAGGCATGCATCAGCCTTTGAGGGTTTGTTCCAGCACGTGCAGCTGCTGGTTGAGCTCGGTGAGCTGTTGGCGCTCGCCGGAGATCTTGCGCACCGCGTGCAGCACCGTCGTGTGGTCGCGGCCGCCGAACAGTTCGCCGATCTCGGGCAGGCTCTTCTGGGTCAGCTCCTTGGCCAGGTACATCGCGATCTGACGCGGCCGGGCAATCGAGGCCGGCCGCTTCTTCGAGTACATGTCGGCGACCTTGATCTTGTAGTAGTCGGCCACCGTCTTCTGGATGTTCTCGACCGAGATCTGCCGGTTCTGGATCGACAGCAGGTCGCGCAGCGCCTCGCGTGCCAGGGCGATCGAGATTTCCTTTTGGTTGAAGCGCGAGTAGGCGAGGATCTTGCGCAGCGCGCCTTCGAGCTCGCGCACGTTGGAACGCACGTTCTTGGCCACGAAGAAGGCCACTTCCTCGGGCATCTCGGCGTTCTCGGCGCGCGCCTTGTTGATCAGGATTGCCACGCGCATCTCGAGCTCGGGCGGCTCGATCGCCACCGTGAGCCCGGAATCGAAGCGCGAGACCAGCCGTTCGTGGATGTCCGCCAGCCCCTTGGGGTAGGTGTCGCTGGTCATGACGATGTGCGACTTCTTGGCCAGCAGGGCCTCGAAGGCGTTGAAGAATTCTTCCTGCGTCCGGTCCTTGTTGGCGAAGAACTGGACATCGTCGATCAGCAGGAGGTCCAGCGAGTGGTAGCGCTCCTTGAACTCATCGAATGTCTTGCGCTGATAAGCCTTGACCACATCCGACACGAACTGCTCGGCGTGGATGTAGAGAACTTTGGCGTCGGGGCGGTCGGACAGCAGGCGGTTGCCCACTGCGTGCATCAGGTGGGTCTTGCCAAGGCCGACCCCGCCGTAAATGAAGAGGGGGTTGTAGAGATGCCCGGGTGTGCTCGCCACGTGCATCGCAGCGGCACGAGCCATCCGGTTGGCCGTGCCTTCGACCAGCGTCTCGAAAGTCAAACCGGAATTGAGCCTGTTCTTGAAGGCGCCGCCTGCCGGATCTTCTCCCGGGCCGGCCACGTCGCGGGGCACGTCGCTCTCGACAGCAACTGCCATCGACATAGGCCTGGCAACAATTTCCCGCGGAGCAAGCGCTAACTCGATGATGACCGGCTGACCGTAGAGCTTCTCGGCCATCGCAGCGATCTTCCCCGCGTATTGCGCCCGGATCCAGTCCAGCTTGAAGCGGTTGGCGACGAAGACGGTGACCCGCGAAAGATCGTCCGCAACCCTGGCGGTGAGCGGCTTGATCCAGGTGTTGAACTGCTGTTCCGACAGTTCCTGTGCGAGCTGGTCGACACAGGCCTGCCAAAGGCTGTCGCCAATGCCTTCACTCGGCATGGGGGGTCTGAAAGGTGGAGGATCCCTCGGTCATTTTGTCGTTCTGCTTGTGGATAGTGGCCCCTGGGACGGGCCGACGATTCTAACTTGTCAAAACCTTATCCACATGGTTTTCTGATGGGGCGAATCTGCCTCTGGGCGCCTGTCGATTGTTGCGGGACCGAATGTTTGCGATAATCGCGGGTTTCCCTGAAAACCTCTTTGTGTGTTTCGGGGTATTCAGCCGGTTAGCTACGTTTAGCCGGCATTAGCCAAATGGCAGCAGAACCCGGTGGCCGCCGAGCCTTCCGGGTCCCATCAGGAATCAGATCATGAAACGCACTTACCAAGCATCCAAAGTCCGCCGCGCCCGTACCCACGGCTTCCTGGTCCGCATGAAGACCCGTGGCGGCCGCGCCGTGATCAACGCACGCCGCGCCAAGGGCCGCAAGCGCCTCGCCGTCTAAGGCGCCGTCGGCTCTGTTGCCAGTCGTACCGCCGCCGCCATCGTCTGCCGGCGCCTTGCGGTTGGCTTCCATGCAGCGGCTCAAGACCCGCGCGCAATTCCAGGCCGTCCTCGCAGGTGCTACCGTGGCGCGCACCACCCATTTCGCATTGCACCGCTGCGCGCTCGACGCGCAGCATGGAGCCACGCTGCTGTTCGCCACGCAGGATGTGTGGGTCGGCGCGATGGTGCCCAAGCGCTGGGCGCGCCGTGCGGTCACGCGCAACGCGATCAAGCGCCAGATCTATCGCATGAGCACGGCCGCGGAGGGCTTGCTGCCGCCCGCCGCGCACGTGGTTCGCCTGCGCGCGGGCTTCGACCGCAAGGAATTCCAAAGCGCGAGTTCCGACAAGCTCAACGCCGCCGTTCGTGCCGAACTCCAGCAGTTGCTGGAGCGGGCCGCTGCCGTGCGCGCACCATGAAAGCCCTGCTCATCGGCCTGGTCAAAGGCTACCGCCTGTTGCTGAGCCCCTGGCTCGGCCAAGCCTGCCGCTTCGAGCCCACCTGCTCCGTCTATGCCATCGAGGCGCTCGAGCGCCACGGCGCGGCGGTCGGCAGCTATCTCACTCTGCGCCGTCTCGCCCGCTGCCAGCCGTGGTGCCAGGGCGGCCACGATCCAGTTCCCCCAAGGAAGGAGCCCGGAGCCCGCGATTCGCGTGCGCTGTTCTCCTCCCTCCTCTCCGACGACAAGAAGTCTTCTTCATGAACGATATTCGCCGCACCATCCTGTGGGTGGTTTTTGGTTTCTCGCTGGTGCTGCTGTGGGACCAATGGCAGGTCTTCAATGGCCGCAATCCCACCTTCCTGCCGTCGACCAAGCCGCCCGTAACCGCCACGGCGCCTGCGCCGACGCCTCCTGGTGCAACCTCGAGCGCGGTGCCGCAGGCCACGAACACGACCCCGGCCGGCGCGAGCGGCGCCGCGACCGTGCCCGACGGCAAGACGACGGCGCCCACCGCGAGCGAGCGCGTGGTCGTCACCACCGACGTGCTCAAGCTGACCTTCGACACCGAGGGCGGCTCGCTGGTGCAAAGCGAATTCATCCAGCACGACGACCTCACGGAGAAAGACAAGCCCTTCATCCTGCTCGACCAGAGTCCCAACCGCTACTACGTGGCCCAGACCGGCCTGATCGGCGGAAGCTTTCCGACGCACAAGACGCCGATGAGCGTCAGCGGCGAGCGCACGCTCAAGGAAGGGGCCAACGAGCTGGTGCTGCGCTTCGAGTCACCCGACGTGGGCGGCGTCAAGCTGGTCAAGACCTGGACGCTCAAGCGCGGCGGCTACGACATGCGGGTGCGCCACGAGATCGTCAACACCGGCACCGCGCCGGTGTCGCCCCAGGTCTACATGCAGATCGTGCGTGACGGCAACAAGCCGCCGGGCGAGTCCTCCTTCTACTCCACCTTCACCGGCCCGGCCGTCTACACCGAGGCCAAGAAGTACCAGAAGATCGAATTCAAGGACATCGAGAACAACAAGGCCGACTTCGTCAAGGAAGCGACCAACGGCTATGTCGCGATGGTGCAGCACTACTTCGCGAGCGCCTGGCTGCTGAAGGACGGCATCCCGCGCGACCTGTTCGCGCGCAAGGTCGACACCAACCTCTACGCGGTCGGCATGATCACGCCGGCGGGCCCGGTGGAGCCCGGGGCATCCAAGGCGGTCGATGCCGAATTCTTCGTGGGCCCGCAGGCCGAGAAGACGCTGGAGGCCACGGCGCCGGGGCTCGAGCTGGTCAAGGATTACGGCATCTTCACCATCATCTCCAAGCCGCTCTTCTGGCTGCTCGACAAGTTGCACACCATGCTGGGCAACTGGGGTTGGGCCATCGTGGCGCTGGTGGTGCTGCTGAAGGCCGCGTTCTACTGGCTCAATGCCAAGGCCTACGCCAGCATGGCGAAGATGAAGGCCATCAATCCCAAGGTGATGGAGATGCGCGAGCGGCTCAAGGACAAGCCGCAGGAGATGCAGCAGGAGATGATGCGCATCTACCGCGAGGAAAAGGTCAACCCGATGGGCGGCTGCTTCCCGATCCTGGTCCAGATCCCGGTGTTCATCGCGCTGTACTGGGTGCTGCTGTCCTCTGTCGAGATGCGCCATGCGCCCTGGGTCCTCTGGATCAAGGACCTCTCGGCACCGGACCCCTGGTTCATCCTGCCGATCGTGATGACGTTGACCTCGCTGTTCCAGACCTGGCTCAACCCTACGCCGCCGGATCCGATGCAGGCCAAGCTGATGTGGATCATGCCGCTGGCCTTCAGCGTGATGTTCGTCTTCTTCCCGGCCGGCCTGGTGCTGTACTGGATCACGAACAACGTGCTGTCGATCGCGCAGCAGTGGTTCATCAACAAGCGCCTGGGCGTGCTCGGCAAGTAGCGCGCGAGCCAGGCGAACTCGAGCAGGGGCCGCAGAATGCGGCCCTTCTCGTTGAAGCATCATCCACTCCATGCTGGCGCGAACCAACGATCCCATCGTCGCCATCGCCACGGCTCCCGGCCGCGGCGCGGTCGGGATCGTGCGCGTGTCCGGCGCGCGGCTGGCGCCTCTGATCGCCGCAATCTGCGGGCGCAGCCTCAAGCCGCGCGAGGCTACCTACCTGCCCTTTCGCGATGCTGGCGGCGGCGCCATCGACCATGGCCTGGCCATCCACTTTCCGGCGCCGCATTCCTACACCGGCGAAGACGTCCTCGAGCTGCAGGCGCACGGCGGCCCGGTGGTGCTGCAACTGCTGCTGGCCCGTTGCCTGGAAGCCGCCGCCGACATCGACGCAAGCACCGGGCGGCCCCGCCTCGCCGGCCTGCGCGTCGCCGAGCCGGGGGAGTTCAGCCAGCGCGCCTTTCTCAACGGCAAGATCGACCTGGCCCAGGCCGAGGCCATCGCCGACCTGATCGACGCCAGCACCGAGGCGGCGGCCCGCAGCGCCGGGCGCTCGCTCTCGGGTGCCTTCTCGCAGGAGATCCACACGCTGCGCGACGCCTTGATCCACCTTCGCATGCTGGTCGAGGCGACGCTGGATTTCCCGGAGGAGGAGATCGACTTTCTCCAGAAGGCCGATGCCGAGGGCCAGCTCGTCGCGCTCCAGGCACAGCTGGGCGCGGTGCAAAAGCGCGCGCGCCAGGGCGCACTGCTGCGCGAAGGGATCAAGGTGGTGATCGCCGGCCAGCCCAATGCGGGCAAGAGCTCGCTGCTCAATGCACTGGCGGGCGCAGAGCTCGCTATCGTGAGCCCGATACCTGGCACGACCCGCGACGTCGTGTCGCAGACCATCCAGATCCAGGGCGTGCCTTTGCACGTAGTCGACACCGCCGGCTTGCGCGACAGCACCGACCTGGTGGAGCAGATCGGTGTGGCTCGTGCCTGGGGGCAGATCGAAGGCGCCGACGCCGTGCTGTTCCTGCACGACCTGACGCGTTCGGCCGGGGCCGACTACGCGCAGGCGGACGCAGACATCCTGCGCCTGCTCAGCGACAAGCTGGCCGCCGGTGTGCCGGTGCTCGATGTCTGGAGCAAGCAGGATGCAGCCCCGTCGGCGGCGCCGGCCACGGGCATCAGCCTGTCCGCGAAGACCGGCTTCGGCATCGAGGCACTCCGGCAGCGCCTGCTGGAAGTGGCAGGGTGGCAGGCGGTGCCCGAGGGCCTTTATCTGGCGCGGGCGCGCCATGTGCAGGCGCTGTCGCGGGTCGAGGAGCATCTTGCCCGGGCCGCCGAGCACCTGGCAGCTGGTGCCCAGTCACTCGAGCTGCTCGCGGAGGAGTTGCGGCTGGCACAGAACGCGCTGAACGAAATTACCGGCGAGTTCGGCGCAGATGACCTGCTGGGTGTGATCTTTTCGCGATTCTGTATCGGAAAGTAGACGAAAAGAGTTAGCAGCCGTGACTTGTGTCACTTGGATTTGCCACAATCGTTGATACTGCGCTCCGGCACCCCACAGCAGGTGAACTCAACATGTCTTCGAGCATCCAGGATCTTTGCCGCGCCATCGCACAGAACACCAGCTACGACGCTTTCGTTCCGGCCTTCAATGCCCTGCAGTGGGAAACAGTTGCGGGCTACCTGCAGCCCTATGACCTCAATGCCGGCCAGGTGCTCATCGACCAGGGCGCCAATGACCGCACGCTCTTTTTCATCGAGCGCGGCGCGCTGAGCGTTCACATGATCGGCAGCCAGGGACAGATGCGGCTCGCGATCCTCAACCCCGGCTCGGTAGTGGGCGAAGGGTCCTTCTTCTCCAGGCTGCCGCGTTCTGCGAACGTGGTGGCGACCGGCGCGGCCCGCGTCTGGCGGCTGACCGCCATCCGCTTCGCCGAGATGTCCAACCGCCAGCCTGCGCTCGCTCTGGAGCTCACCATGGCCTTGGGCGCGGTGATTGCGAAGAGAATGGTCAACAAGCCCAAGCGCGTGGCGGTGACCTGAGCCTCTCGGCCTGCCGAGTGCATCGATCGCCATCTCCCGCTGCTTGGAAGATGGTATGTACAAGTTGAGGACTTCCAAGATGGGTGTGGAGTGCGCGTCCTGCGGGGCGAACAACCGCGATGGCGCCAGGTTCTGCAGAGGCTGTGGCCATCGGCTGGCGCCGGCGCCAGCGCCAGCCGCCGCGGACTCACGGGCTGCGACAGAGGGATGGCCGATCACGGAGCCGATTCCGCTGCCCGAAAAACCCGGGACAAGCTCTTCCGCCGGGGATGAAAAGACCGTTGCGATCAGCCGGTCGCCCGCCCCTCCACCACCGGTACACCGCCCTGCGTCGGTCCCGCCGCCGCCTGCCGTTCACAGCCCCAAGGCGGCATCGCGGCCCGCCGCGCTCGCCGCTCCTGCTGCGCCGCGTCGGTCTACCGCGCGATGGGGCGTCCTGGCCCTGCTGCTGGTCGTAGTCGCCGCGGGCGGCTGGTTCGTGCAGAGCCGGCGCGGTGCCGGGACGCCTGCCATGAGCCAGATCGCTGCCACAGCGGGGCCGGTCACCGTCGCGGCGCCTGCTCCCGTGCCCGATGCGGCCTCGGCCACTCCTGCTCCCGCTCCCGCTCCCGCTCCTGCGCCCGAGCCGACGCGCCCACCGCCTCTTGTGCAGAACGCAGCAGCTGAAGCAGCCATCTCGGCCCCGCAGCCGGCCACGACGGCCGCGAAGGCCGAGTCACCCGCGCCACCCGCGCCGTCCCCGCGGCGCGCCAAGACCGAAGCGCCGGTGAAGCCCGTGGTCGCCGCGGCGCCCAAGCCACGCAAGCCTGCACCGGCCGCACCTGCCCCGGCAGCTGCGTCACCGCCGTCGCCGTCCCCCGCAGTCGTCGCCATGGCGCCGATGCCGATCGAACCGGCCGCTCCGCCCAATCCGGATGTCGCATGCGCCGGCCAGGGATTCTTCGGCCGCACCCGCTGCATGGTTGCGCAGTGCGCCAAGGCCGAGTACAGGACCCATGGCCAGTGCGACGCGGTGCGGCGTCAGCAGCAGATCGACGAAGAGAAGCGCAATCCGAGCCTCGCCAACTGAGAAGCAAGGCGGAACGAATCCGCCTGCCGCGCACGTTCGTTCACAGCTCCCGAGCGACGGGCACGCGCTCAGCCCTTCTGCAACTGCTCGACCGCAATGGCGAGGGCGCCGGGCTTGCCCGACAGGACCAGTGTGTCGCCGTCGGCCAGCATGAGATCGTCGCTCACCGTCTCCGCCTTGCCGTTGCGCCGGCGCAGGCTGGCTACCCGAACGCCCACCGCCTCCAGCGCCCGCTGGTCCAGCGGCCGGCCCACCGCCCAGGCGTCGGCAGTGAGGGTGAAGGTGTTGAGGCGCTCGTGGTCGAGCTCGTCGGCGTTGTCGTCGTCGGCGCCATGGAAGTAGCCGCGCAGCAGGTTGTAGCGGGCATCCCGCTGGTCCTGCACCACGCGGATCACCCGCCGCATCGGCACGCCGACCAGCGCCAGCGCGTGGCTGGCCAGCATCAATGAGGCTTCGATCGCCTCCGGCACCACCTCCGTGGCGCCGGCGGCCTGGAGCTTCTCGAGTTCGCGGTCGTCCTTCGTGCGCACGATCACCGGCACCTGCGGCGCATGCGCCCGCGTGTTGGCCAGCACCTTCAGCGCGCCGGGCGTGTCGAGGTAGGTCACCACCACCGCGCTGGCGCGCGCCAGGCCGGCCGCCATCAGCGCCTGCAGCCGCGCCGCATCTCCGAAAACCACGGAGTCGCCGGCCGCGGCGGCCTGCTGCACGCGATCGGGGTCCAGGTCCAGCGCCAGGTAGGGGATGCCCTCGCGCTCGAGGATGCGGGCCAGGTTCTGCCCGCAGCGCCCATAGCCGCAGATGATCACGTGCCGGGCGGTGTTGATGGTCTTGCGCGCGATCGAAGTCATCTGCAGCGACTGCTGCAGCCAATCGCTCGCCACCAGGCTGCGCACGATGCGATCGCTGTACATCACGATGAAGGGCGTCGCGAGCATCGACAGCACCATCGAGGCCAGCACCGGGTTCGCCAGCCAGTCCGGCAGCAGGTTCCGGCCCTGCGCGAGGCTCAGCAGCACGAAGCCGAACTCCCCCGCCTGCGCAAGGTACAGCCCGGTGCGCAGCGACACGCCGGCCGTCGCCCCGAGCAGCCGCGCCAGCAGCGTCACGAGCACCAGCTTGAAGGCCAGCGGCAGAAGCAGCAGGATGCCCACCAGCGCCCAGCGCTCGAAGACGATGTGCCAGTCGAGCGACATCCCGATCGAGATGAAGAAGAGCCCCAGCAGCAGGTCGTGGAAGGGCCGGATGTCGGTCTCGACCTGGTGCTTGAACTCGGTCTCCGAGACCAGCATCCCGGCGACGAAGGCACCGAGGGCCAGGCTCAACCCCGCGAGCTCCGTCAGCCAGGCCAGGCCCAGCGTGACCAGCAGCAGGTTGAGCATGAAGAGTTCCTCGCTGCGCCGGCGCGCGACCAGGGTCAGCCACCAGCGCATCACGCGCGGCCCGCCATAGAGCAGCACGGCGACCAGGAAGGTGGCCTTCAGCCAGGCGATGCCCAGCGCCTTCAGCATCGCCTCCGGCGGCGCGCCCAGCGCCGGGATCAGCACCAGCAGCGGCACCACTGCCAGATCCTGGAACAGCAGCACGCCCATTACCCGCTTGCCGTGCTCGCTCTCGAGCTCCAGGCGCTCGGCCATCAGTTTCACGACGATCGCGGTGCTGCTCATGGTGAGCGCCCCGGAAAGCGCCAGCGCGGTCTGCCACCCCAGCCGCCAGGGCGGCGGAAGCCAAGAAGCCACCAGCAGGGCGCCGAGCGTGGCGATCGTCATGGTCAGCAAGACCTGCAGCAGTCCCAGGCCGAACACGTGCTTGCGCATGGCCCGCAGCTTGGGCAGGTTGAACTCCAAGCCGATCACGAACATCAGGAAGACGACACCGAACTCGCCCAGGTGCCGGATGCCTTCGGCGTCCTGCGCCAGCGACAGCGCATGCGGCCCGATCAGCACGCCAGCCCCGAGGTAGCCCAGCATCGGCGGCAACCGAAGGAAGCGGCAGGCGACCACGCCGATCACTGCGGCGAGCAGATACATCAGCGCGAGATCGAAGGAGGACATGGGCCGATGCTACTGAATGGAATCCTCCTGGCGCCTTCGTTCACGCGCGGCCGATAAAATCCCGCGATGCGCTCCAGCCCCGACCCGGCCCTTATGGCCTCCTCCGACGCGATGCTCGCGCGGGCCCGCACCACCTTCGACATCGAAGCCGCGGCCGTTCTCGGCCTCAAGGAGCGCATCGGCGCGAGCTTCGTCGAAGCCGTGCAGAAGATCCTGGAGGTGCGCGGCCGCGTGGTCGTCATGGGCATGGGCAAGAGCGGCCATGTCGGCCGCAAGATTGCGGCCACGCTCGCATCCACCGGCACGCCCGCGATGTTCGTGCATCCGGCCGAGGCGAGCCACGGCGACCTCGGCATGATCAAGCAGGTCGACCTGGTGCTCGCCATCTCGAACAGCGGCGAAGTCGACGAACTCACGGTCATCCTGCCGGTCGTGAAGCGGCAGGGCGTGCCCCTGATCGCCATCACCGGGCGCGGCGACTCCACGCTCGCCCGCCACGCCGACATCGTGCTCGACAGCGGCGTCGAGAAAGAGGCCTGCCCGCTCAATCTCGCGCCCACCGCCAGCACCACCGCGCAGATGGCCATGGGGGACGCGCTGGCGGTCGCCCTGCTCGATGCACGCGGCTTCGGCACCGAGGACTTCGCGCGCTCCCATCCGGGCGGTGCGCTGGGCCGCAAGCTGCTCACCCATGTCGGCGACGTCATGCGCTCCGGGGACGCGGTGCCACGGGTGGGACCCGGCGCCAGCTTCAGCGAGCTGATGCGCGAGATGAGTTCCAAGGGCCTGGGCGCCACCGCGATCGTCGATCGCGAGGGCCGCGCGATCGGCATCTTCACCGACGGCGACCTGCGCCGGCAGATCGAGACCGGCGCGGACCTGCGCGCCCTGACTGCGGTCGACGTGATGCACGCCGGTCCGCGCACGCTGCCCGCCGATGCGCTGGCGGCGGAGGCGGCCGAGCTGATGGAGCAGCACAGGATCACCAGCGTGCTGGTGGTCGACGCGGCGGGCGTGCTGATCGGAGCGCTCAGCATCAACGACCTGATGCGCGCGAAAGTCATCTGATGGCTCTTGCATTCGAGGCGGAGACTTTGCTCGCCGCACAAGACATCCGTGTCGCCTTCTTCGATGTCGACGGCGTGCTGACGGATGGCGGTGTCTATTTCAGCGAGCACGGCGAGACGCTCAAGCGCTTCAGCATCCTCGACGGCTATGGCCTCAAGCTGCTGCGCCTGGCGGGCATCACGCCGGCGGTGATCACCGGCCGGGACTCGAAGCCGCTGCGCCTGCGACTCGAGGCGCTGGGTATCGAGCATGTGCGTTTCGGCATCGAGGACAAGCTGCCGGCCGCGCAGGCGATCGTCGCGCTGCTTGGCCTCGAATGGACGCAGGCCGCAGCCATCGGCGACGATTGGCCGGACCTGCCCGTGCTCACGCGCGTCGCTTTTGCTGCGGCGCCCGCCAACGCGCATGCCGAGGTTCGCGCAGTCGCCCACCATGTGACCTCGGCTCGCGGCGGCGAGGGCGCGGCGCGCGAATTCTGCGACCTGCTGCTCACGGCCGGCGGCCACTACCGCCGCCTGCTGGACATCGCGCGAGGCCCGGCTGCATGAAGGCGAAGGCGGCCTGGGACCTGCTGCGCGACGCCTTCGACAGGGTGACGATCTACCTGCCGATCATCCTGACGGCCCTGCTCGCGCTGGGCACCTACTGGCTGGTGCGCAATGCGCCGAAGCTGCTCGAGCCGGTGCCCAAGGAGGTCCCGATGCACGAGCCCGACTACTTCATGCGCGACTTCGTCATCAAGAACTTCCTGCCCAGCGGCGAGCTGCGCAGTGAGCTGTTCGGGACCGAGGGCCGACACTATCCGGACACCGACACGATGGAGGTCGACCAGGTGCGCGTGCGCTCCGTGTCCCCCGAGGGCCTGACCACGCGCGCCACTGCCAACCGGGGCCTCTCGAATGCCGACGGCAGCGAGATCCAGCTCTTCGGCGACGCGATCGTGGTGCGGGAAGCCGCCACCACGGCGGACGGCAAGGTCATGCCCCGGCTGGAGTTCCGCGGCGAGTTCCTGCATGCCTTTCTCGATACCGAGCGGGTCAGGTCGCACAAGCCCGTCACGCTGATCCGCGGTTCCGACCGGTTCACTGCCGATTCGATGGACTACGACAATCTCACGGGTGTGGCAAACCTGCAGGGCCGCGTGCGGGGCCTGCTCATGCCTTCCACGCCCGGGGTCAAGCATTGAAGGCGCTGGCCTTCATCACCGGAGCGTCGAGCGGCATCGGTCAGGCGCTGGCCGCGCGCTTCCACGAGGCAGGCTATCGGCTTGCGCTGGTGGCGCGGCGGACCGCCGAGATCGAGGCCTGGGCCGCCTCGCGCGGCCTGGGCGCGGGCGATTTCGAGGTCTATGGCGCCGACGTGGGGCAGATCGACAGCATCGTGGCGGCCGGCGCCGCCTGCATCGAGCGCCAGGGTGTGCCCGATGTGGTCATCGCGAATGCCGGCATCAGCGTCGGCATCGATACAGAAGACCGGCGCGATCTCGATGTGCTGGCCGAAACGCTGGCCGTCAACAACGTCGGCCTGGCTGCCACATTCCATCCTTTCGTCGCCGCCATGCGCGCGCGCGGCAGCGGCCGGCTGGTGGGCATCGCAAGCGTCGCGGCCATCCGGGGCCTGCCCGGCCACGGCGCGTACTGCGCCAGCAAGGCTGGCGTGGTGGCCTATTGCGAGAGCCTGCGGGGCGAGCTGCGCGCGAGCGGTGTCAAGGTGGTGACCCTGCTGCCGGGCTACGTCGATACGCCGCTCACGCGGGGCAATCGCTACGGCATGCCCTTCCTGTTGCAGCCCGAGGCGTTTGCCGATCGCGCCTTCCGCGCGATCGAGGCGGGCGCCAGCTACCGTGTGATTCCGTGGCAGATGGGCGTGGTGGCCAAGCTCATGCGGCTGTTGCCCAACGCCTTGTTCGATCTCGCCGCCCAGGGGCGCGGGCGGAAAAAGCGGCGCAGCGATTGAGCCTGGCCCCGACGAGCGGACTGCGGCGCCTCAAAACGAAAAAGGCTCCCGAGGGAGCCTTTCCTGATATCTGCAGGGCGCGATCAGTAGCCGCTGTTGCCGCCGCCACCACCGCCGCTGCCGCCGCCGTAGCCACCACGACCGCCGCCGCGTGGGCCGGCGCCGTAGGGGCTGCGGAAACCGCCATCGCCACCACCGCCACCACCACCGTAGCCGCCGCCACTGCGGCCGCCGCCACCACCACCATAGCCGCCACCGCCGCTACGGCCCCCGCCGCCTCCACCACCGTAGCCGCCTCCGCCTCCGCCACTACCGCCGCCGCCGTAGCCACCGCCGCCACCACCGTAACCGCCGCTGCGTGGCGGGCGTGCTTCCATGGGACGCGCCTCGTTGACGACGACGCTGCGGCCGCCCATGTCCTGGCCGTTCATGCCCTTGATGGCCGCTTGCGCTTCCGCGTCGCTGCCCATTTCAACGAAGCCGAAACCCTTGGAACGAGGCGGGCTGGAGTCGCGCTCCATCATGACCTTGGCGCTGGTCACCGTGCCGAACTGGCTGAAGGCGTGCTCCAGATCACCGTCGCGTGCCGAATAGGGCAGGTTGCCGACGTACAGTTTGTTGCCCATGAAGGGACTCCTATAAACACAAAGAAAAAGCGATGGAGTCCCGGGAGCACCACCCACGAAAAAGCCGCTGGGCCGCGCGAAACTGACCGATCACCGAATCGCCGCTCCCCCTAGAACTTAAGTGAGAGGCTCGTGCATTATGGGTGAAATGGTTGGCGCGCAAGTAGGAATTTGCCCGCAGCGCTACCCCCACGAAAAATAATTGGGAAGTTTGCGCACGCTCACAAAGCAGCTCATGCGCACGGCTAGAATCGCCCCCGTCATTGGGGAGTAGCCGCCTTCCATCGCGAGAAGGGTGTGCGTCAACAGACTTGTCCGGCCCGCGCGCCGGACATGGCGCAGACAGTGTTCAACCTGGCGAGACCTTTGACCGTGCAGCTTCGGATGTGGCCGAAGGTGCTGCACGGTCAATTGCGTCCTTCGGCCCAAGGAATCCCTTTCACATGGAAGCTTTTCTCGTCGCGGTCGGCGTGGTCGCGCTCGCCGAAATGGGCGACAAGACCCAGTTGCTCTCGCTCGTGCTCGCGGCGCGCTTTCGCCGGCCATGGCCGATCGTGCTGGGCATCTTTGCCGCCACTGTCGTCAACCACGCGCTCGCCGGAGCGGTGGGCAACTGGGTCACGCACACGTTGGGGCCCGAACTGCTGCGCTGGATCCTGGGAGGGTCCTTCATCGCCATGGCGTTGTGGATGCTGATTCCCGACAAGCTCGACGAGGACGAGCTGCCGAAGACGTCGCGCTTCGGCGTCTTCGGCACCACGCTCATTGCCTTCTTTCTTGCCGAGATGGGCGACAAGACGCAGATCGCCACCGTCGTGCTTGCCGCGCGCTATGCCGATGCGTATGCGTGGATCGTGCTCGGCACCACCCTGGGCATGATGTTGGCCAACGCGCCCGTCGTGTGGCTGGGCGAGCGCATCGTGAAGCGCGTGCCCATCAAGCTGGTGCACGGCGTCTCCGCGGCGCTGTTCCTGCTGCTCGGCGTGGGTGCGTTGATCGGCTGGGGTTGAGCGGCATATACTCGCCCGACGCGCCGATTTGCTCCAGCTTGCGGGCGCTTTACAAATGCTGCTAAAGACGGATGCCGGACCCGGCTCGTTTTTGGCGAGGCCGGGTTTTTCTTTTCCATGTCCTTGGTCGTTTCTCCGCAATCGATGTCTTTCCCGGGCCCGCTGCCGCTCAGCAGCGGCGCGAGCATCGCCGACTACAGCCTGGCCTATGAAACCTACGGCACGCTCAACGCACAACGCAACAATGCGGTGCTGGTGTGCCATGCGCTGAACGCCTCGCACCACGTCGCGGGCGTGTATTTGGGCCAGAGCAAGTCCGAGGGCTGGTGGGACAACATGATCGGCCCGGGCAAGCCGGTCGACACCGACCGCTTCTTCGTGATCGGCGTCAACAATCTCGGCTCCTGCTTCGGCTCCACCGGCCCGATGCACGTCAATCCTTCGACCGGGCGCATCTACGGCGCCGACTTCCCGGTGGTCACCGTCGAGGACTGGGTACGCGCGCAGGCCGGCCTGCTCGACGCACTCGGCATCGACACGCTGGCTGCGGTGATGGGCGGCAGCCTCGGCGGCATGCAGGCACTGTCGTGGACACTGCAGTACCCCGAGCGCGTGCGCCATGCGGTCGTCATCGCCAGTGCGCCCAGCCTGACGGCGCAGAACATCGCCTTCAACGAGGTCGCCCGCCGTGCCATCGTGACCGACCCCGACTTCAACGGTGGCCACTTCTACGAGCACGGCGTCATCCCCAAGCGCGGCCTGCGCATCGCCCGCATGATCGGCCACATCACCTACCAGAGCGACGACCTGATGAACGAGAAGTTCGGCCGCGCGCTGCGCAGTGCCGTGGAGGGCGAGGTCGCCGGCACGGACTTCCTCTACTCGACGCAAGAGGTCGAGTTCCAGATCGAAAGCTACCTTCGCTACAACGGCGACAAGTTCAGCGAGTACTTCGACGCCAACACCTACCTGTTGATCACGCGTGCGCTCGACTACTTCGATCCCGCCCGCGCGCATGGCGGCGATCTGCGTGCCGCGCTCGCGCCGGCCACCGCCCGTTTCCTGCTCGTGAGCTTCACGACCGACTGGCGCTTCGCGCCCGCGCGCAGCCGCGAGATCGTGAAGGCGCTGCTCGACAACCGCCGCAGCGTGAGCTACGCGGAAATCGATGCCCCGCACGGGCACGACGCCTTCCTGCTCGACGACGTGCGTTACATGAGCCTCGTGCGCTCCTATTTCGAACGCATTGCCAAGGAGGATTTTTCGGCATGAGTTGCACCGCCGCTCCGAAGGCTCACGGCACTGCAGCCCGCGCGGTGGAGGTTGCCTTGTGAGCGACATCGAGACCCAGCGCGTGATCGCACGGCTCGTGCCCGAGGGTTCCCGCGTGCTCGACCTCGGCTGCGGCGACGGCGCCCTGCTCGACCTGCTGCAGCGCGAGCGCGGCTGCAGCGGCTACGGAGTCGAGATCGCGGACGGCAACGTGCTGCAATGCATCCGCCACGGCGTCGACGTGATCCAGCTCAACCTCGACGAAGGCCTCGCGATGTTCGACGACGCGTCGTTCGACGTTGTGCTGCAGATCGACACGCTGCAGCATCTCCGCAACGCCGAGGTGATGCTGCGCGAGACGGCGCGCGTGGGCCGCATCGGCATCGTCGCCTTTCCCAACTTCGCGCACTGGCCGAACCGCATCAGCATCCTGCGCGGCCGCATGCCGGTGACCCGGCGCCTGCCCTACCAGTGGTACGACACGCCCAACATCCGTGTCGGCACCTTCAAGGACTTCGAGGTGCTCGCGCGCAAGAACCACCTGCGCGTGCTCGACGCCTTCGGCCTGCAGGCAGGCGCCGAGGTGCGCTGGCTGCCGAACGCGCGCGCCGCCACGGCGGTCTTCAAGTTCGAACGCGAGCGCTGAAGTCGCGCCCCTCCGCCGCTTCAGCGCGATCGACGATGCTGCGCAAGGGCGCGCCGCCTGGCAGCCGGCGTGAGCCGCCGCCGCGGGGTCGCCGTCTCGGGCACCGCCAGCGAGAACACGCCGCGCGGCGCAACCGGCACCGGGCCTTCTTCCGGTCCGCGGCGCGCCATCTCGGCCGTCACGATGCCGGTGGGAACGGCGAGCACGCCCCAGCCGATGAGCATCATCACGGAGGCGATGGCGCGCCCGAGATCGGTCTTCGGCACCAGGTCGCCGAAGCCCACCGTCGCCATGGTCGAGATCGCCCAGTACACCGCGACCGGAATGCTGGTGAAGCCATGCTCGGGGCCTTCGACCACGTACATCAGCGTGCCCATCACCAGCACCACCAGCATCACGAAGCCGACGAAGACGGTGATCTTGCGGCGACTGGCCGCGACCGCGCTCACCAGTGCACGGTACTCGACCGAGTAGCGCGACAACTTGAAGATCCGGAACACGCGCAGGAGCCGCAGCACCCGCACATCGATCAGGTAGGCGAACTCCGGTGCGAGTGCGACCAGGAAGGTGGGCAGCAACGCCAGCAGGTCGATCACGCCGTAGAAGCTCAGGGCGTAGCGCAGCGGCTTCTGCACGCAGGCGAGCCGCCCGAGATACTCGAGCGTGAAGAGCGCGGTGAAGATCCATTCGAGTACGCCGAACACGTGGCCGGCGCGCTCCCTGACAGCTCCCACGCTGTCGAGGATCACCACCGTCACGCTGGTCAGGATCACCGCGATCAGCACCAGGTCGAAGAGTCGGCCTGCCTCGGATTCGGACTCGAAGATCACCGAGAAGAGCGTGCGCCGCCAGCCGTGCGCCGGCTTTCCGAAACGTGCGTCGCCTTCGAGCGGCTCGGCGGCCGGGACTGCGGGTGATTGGGTTGCCAGCATCGTTTCGCTCGCGTGAAGTCAGGGTCCGGCCATTGTCGATGCGCGTCAACGCAGACGAAAGTTCCCAGGGGTGGCCATTCGAGACGTATTCAGTTACGCTTCTTGCGCAATGAAGTGCAGCGAGTTCCGAGCGCGTTCTTACGATGAGCCCTTTTGAGGAGCTTCCCATTGGCCACACAGTCCCCCTTCTTCGGCAAGCGTGATCGCGAACCCGAATCCCTCGTCTCTCGTCCCGCGCCGCTGGTGGGCTCCGGCACCAACCTGTCGGGTGCGCCCGTGACCCCCGCCAACCCGTCGGCACAGTCGGCGACCAGCGGGGTAGCGAAGGAAGGCGGCAGCAAGCTCACCGTCGGCCCCAACATCAAGCTCAAGGGCGTCGAGATCACCGACTGCGACACCCTCGTGGTCGAAGGCCTGGTCGAGGCGACGATGGACTCCCGCGTGATGCAGATTGCCGAGCAAGGCGCCTTCAAGGGCTCTGCCGAGATCGATATCGCCGAGATCCGCGGCCTCTTCGACGGCAACCTGACGGTTCGCGAAAAGCTCGTCATCCATTCCACCGGCAAGGTCACCGGCAAGATCCGCTACGGCAAGATCGTGGTCGAGGAAGGCGGCCAGCTCTCCGGCGAGATCAGCTTCGGTGCCGCCCCCGCCAGCAGCAGTGGCAGCAAGCCGGCGCTGCAGGCCGCCGCCTGAGGCCGCGGGCTCCACTCAGCTCAAGCGTTCGATCAAGGCACCGGCAGCCGCCGGTGCCTTTTCTTTTGCGCCGTTGATGAAGTAGATGAAGACTTCGCGCGTGCTCTTCGCGCCCTTCTTGGCCGTCGTGCGCTCCTCGACGAAGGGCAGCGACTCCGGCAGGCCGCCGTCGGCCCAGGTCTTCGCCGCTTCGGCCCAGGCATCGAGCGCCTTGGGCGCATAGCCGGTCTGCTGCTGGGCGTCGCTCTTCATCAGCCGCGCATAGACGAAGTCGCCGGTCAGATCGGCAAAGGACGGGAACTTGTCCGAGTCGGTGAACACCGTTGCCGCCTGATATTTGCGCGCCAACGCCAGGTACGCCGGCGTCATGAAGCTCGGGTGCCGCACGTCCAGCACATGGCGCAGCGCACGGCTGCCCTCCTTCTTCGGCAGCAGCGCGAGAAAGGCTTCGAAGTCCTCCGCATCGAAGGCCTTCGTCGGCATGAACTGCCAGACGATCGGGCCCAACTTGTCGCCCAGCTCCGTGATCCCGCTCTCGACGAAGCGCGAGACCGACTCCCCGGCGGCCGACAGCTGCTTGCGGTTGGTCGCGAAGCGCGAGGCCTTCAGCGAGAACACGAAGTCCTCCGGCGTCTCGTCGTGCCATTTCTTGAAAGTCGGCGGCTTGAAGCTGCTGTAGTAGGTGCCGTTGACCTCGATGGCGGTGAGCTGCCGGCTGGCGTAGTGCAGCTCGCGGCTGTGCGGCAGCCCCTCGGGATAGAAGTTGTTGCGCCACGGCTCGTAGGTCCAACCGCCGATGCCGACGCGAATGCGCTTGTTCGTGCTGCTGCTCAAATCTGCCTCCGATCGGGATGCCACTGCGAAGCCGGCAGAGATTAGCCCAAAGGGCTGCGGCGCGCGCGGCATGCGCCCATAATTCGCGAGACCCCTTGCCAGTTCCCATACGCGGAGAACCCCATGAACGCTCCCCTGCACCGCGAAATGCCTTTGGGCTTGCTCGACGCCGAGCGCGCCTTGTCCGATGTCTCGACCAAATGGGACCAGGACATCGTGCGCCAGCTCACCGAGTACATCGCCATCCCGGCCAAGTCGCCCGGCTTCGACAAAGACTGGGTGCAGAACGGCTATCTCGACACCGTGCTGCGCAACGCGGCCCAGTGGGTCGAGGCGCAGAAGGTCGAGGGCCTCAAGCTGGAGATCGTGCGGCTCGAGGGACGCACGCCGGTGCTCTTCTTCGAGGTGCCCGCCACCGGCACCGACATGAAGGAGACCGTGCTGATGTACGGCCACCTCGACAAGCAGCCCGAGTTCACCGGCTGGCGCAGCGACCTCGGTCCATGGACGCCCAAGTATGAAGACGGCCTGCTCTACGGCCGCGGCGGCGCGGACGACGGCTACGCCGTGTACGCGAGCGTCGCCGCGTTGCAGGCGCTGAAGGCGCAAGGCGCGGCCCATCCGCGCGTGGTCGGCCTGATCGAGACCTGCGAGGAGTCCGGCTCCTACGACCTGCTGCCCTACATCGACGCGCTGCGGCCTCGCCTCGGCGAAGTCGGGCTCGTGATCTGCCTCGATTCGGGCGCCGGCAACTACGACCAGTTGTGGCTCACCACCTCGCTGCGCGGCATGGCGAGCGGAACGCTGAAGGTGGAGGTGCTGACCGAAGGCGTGCACTCCGGCGACGCCTCGGGCCTCGTGCCCTCGAGCTTCCGCATCATGCGCCAGGTGCTGGACCGCCTCGAGGACAGCAAGACCGGCCGCCTGCTGCCCGAGAGCTTCCACTGCGAGCTGCCGGCCGATCGCCTCGAGCAAGCCAAGGCCACCGCCGCCATCCTGGGCGACGAGGTCTACAAGCGTTTCCCTTGGGCGCACTACGACTGCGGCGGTGCGGCCGCGTTCGCGCTGCCGACCACCACCGACCCGGTGGAAGCACTGATCAATCGCACCTGGAAGCCCACGCTCTCGGTCACCGGTGCCGAGGGCTTCCCGGCCTTGAAGGATGCAGGCAACGTGCTGCGCCCCTATACCGCCTTCAAGCTGTCCCTGCGCCTGCCGCCGCTGGTCGATGCCGACCGCGCCGTGCAGGAGCTCAAGGCGCTGCTCGAAGACAACGCGCCCTACCAGGCCAAGGTCACCTTCGAGAGCCATGGCGGCGCGACCGGATGGAACGCGCCTTCGACTGCGCCCTGGTTCGAGCGCGCGCTCCATGCCGCGTCGCAGGCGCACTTCGGCGCGAGCTGCGGCTACATCGGCCAGGGCGGCACCATTCCACTCATGAACATGCTCAGCGTCGGCTTCCCGAAGGCGCAGATGATGGTCTGCGGCGTGCTCGGCCCCAAGAGCAATGCGCACGGGCCCAACGAGTTCCTGCACGTGCCCTATGCCAAGAAGCTGACCGCCGCCGTGGCCGAAGTGATTGCCGCGCTGCCGGTCGCCCAGGCTGCGGCCGCTTGAAGCCGGGCGCCCGCGAGCCCGTCTTCGAAGCGCTCGCGTGCTGGCCGATGTCCGCTTCCCGCCGGCCTAGACCGCCGCAGCACCCGCGCGCTGCCTGTGGGCCAGCCACAGCAGCGCCGCGCCGGTCAGCAGCACCGGCAGCAGCGAGCCGAGGTTCAGCAGCCGCCAGCCCTGCGTCGTGACCAGCACTCCCGAAGCGAAGGAGCTCAGCGCCAGCGTCGCGAACACGCAGAAGTTGAGTGCACCTTGCGCGCGATCCTTCTCCTCGGCGGTGTACGCCGAGAGCGACAGGGTCGTGCTGCCGGTGAAGAGGAAGTTCCAGCCCACGCCCAGCAGGAAGAGCGCGGCGAGGAACTGGTGCAGCTCCACGCCCGACAGCGCCACCGCGATGCAGGCCAGGTTGAGCAGCAGGCCCACGCCCATCACCGGCAGCGCGCCGAAGCGGCGGATCAGGTGGCCGGTGAAGAAGCCCGGTGCGAACATGCCGATCACATGCCATTCGAGTACCAGCGCCACGTCCTCGAAGGGCAGGCTGCAGACCTGCATCGCGATTGGCGTGGCGGCCATCAGCAGGTTCATCACGCCGAAGCCCAGAGCGCCCGCCAGCGCGGCGACGATGAACACCGGCTGGCGCACGATCTCGCCGAACGGTCGGCCGGCCGTCGCCGCACTTCTGACAGGCGGGGCGGGAAAGTCGATGAAGTGCATCAGGGCCATCGCGAGCAGCGCCACGGCGGCCAGTGCGAGATACGCGCCTGCGAACGGCACCGCGAACCAGTTGCGCGTGATGGCCGCGAGGTTGGGGCCCGCCACGGCACCGATCAGCCCGCCCGCCATCACCAGCGACACCGCCTTCTCGCGCCATGCCGGCGCTGCAAGCTCGGCTGCGGCGAAGCGATAGAGGCTGCCATTCGCGCTGTAGTACCCGGCCACGACCGTGCTCGCGCACAGCAGCCAGAAGTCCTTCCAGAGCGCGGCCTGCGCGCACAGCAGCGCCGAGACCACGGCCACCGCCAGTCCGATCTGGAAGGAGCGGCGCCGGCCGTAGCGCCGCTGCGTACGCGCCACCACGCCGGTGGCGAGCGCGCCGCCGATCACGTACCCCATCACCGGCAGCGTGGCCATCCAGCCGCGCGGCGCCAACGCCAGGCCGACCAGCCCGTTGATCGCGATGAAGGCGACGTTGTTCGTCAGGAACAAGCCCTGGCAGGCGGCGAGCAGCCAGAGATTGCGGTTCATCGAGGCCAGCTCAGCCCTTCTGCAGCAGGCCGCTGAGCGAGGACAGGAGCTCGTCCTGGTTGCCCAGGCCCTCCGCCGGCACCTGGCCCTTGGGCGTGAGGCGATCGACCAGCATGGGCAGCAGCGTCGTCAGCATCGGCAGCAGCGTGGCTGCGTTGATGCCGAGCTTCTGCGCGAGGCCGGAGATGACATCGCTGCCCAACACGTCCTGCAGTTGCCCGCCCGACACCGGCTGGTTCTCGCCCGTGCCGATCCACGAGCCGATGACGTCGCCCATGCCGGCCTGTTCGAACCTGGACACCAGCCCGCCGAGTCCGCCCACCTCGCCGTTGTCGGCGAGCAGCCCGCCCAGCGCACCCGCAAGCCCGCCGCCGCCGAGCCCATCGAGGCCGCCGAAGCCTCCGCCCTGGGGCTGCTGCGGCTGCGCGCCGCCGAGGACTTGTCCGAGTACCGAATCGAGCAATCCCATGATGGGCTCCTGAAGTGAATGAGTGAGCGAGGGGGGAGCGTCGGCTAGGGCTTCGGGCGCGGAGGACGCTTGGGCAGGAGCGGCTCGCTCACGCCCTGCACGCCGACCAGGCCGAGCACGGTCGCGAGGGCATTCTGCGCGCCTTTCCAGCCCTCTGTCACGTCGATCCACTCGGACAGCGCGTGGAAGCCGCCGGTCTTGCCGCCCCCGCCGATGATGATGGCCGGAATGCCGAGCGACATCGGCACGTTGGCATCGGTGCTGGCGCCCGTCAGCAGGGTCTTGTGGCCGAAGGCGCTGTTGGAGCGCACTGCCGCTTCGACGATGACCGAGTCCGAGGGCGTGCGGCCGCCCGGGCGGTCGCCGATCAGCTTGTTGCTGACGCTGAGCGTGCTGACGTTCCAGCGCTTGTTCTCTTCGGCCACCGCCTCGTCGATCGCGGCCAGCACTTTCTTCTCGGTCTCGAGCAGTGCGCCCATATCGTCGGAGCGGATGTCCACTGCCATGCGCGCATCGGGCGCGATGGTATTGACCGAGGTGCCGCCTCCGACGGTGCCCACGGTGAAGGTGGTCTTGGGAAAGCTGGGCGTCTTGATCTCGGCGATCTTGGCGATGGCGCGGCCCATGCCGTGGATCGCGCTGGGCACCTGGCCGAAGGCCGCGTAGCTGTGGCCGCCCGGCCCCCTGAAGCTCACCTCGTAGCGATGGCTCGCGGTGCCCAGCACCAGCACCGTGCCATCGGGCGCGGGCTCGACGCCCACCATGCCGTCGATGTCGAGATGGTCGCGGAAGATGGCCTTCATGCCGCGGAGATTGCCCAGTTCCTCTTCGCCCACGTTGCCGACGAAGAGCAGGTCGCCCACGGTCTGGACCTTGTTGTCGTTCAGCACCTTGAGCCACGACAGCAGCACCGCAAGGCCGCGCGTGTCGTCCGAGATGCCGGGTGCATAGAGCTTGCCGTCCCGCTCCTTCACCTTGACATCGGTGCCGGCGGGAAAGACCGTGTCGAGATGGGCCGAGATCAGCAGCTTGGGGCCGTTGCCCGTGCCCTTGCGCAGACCCACGACGTTGCCCTCGGCGTCGATGTGCGCATCGGTGAGGCCCAAAGCCTTCATGCGCGCGAGGAAGGCCTGCGCGCGCTTCTGCTCCTTGAAGGGCGGCGCCTCGATCTCGGTGAGCATCCGGAGATCTTCGACCGAGCGCTCGTGATCGGCCTTCACCGCGTCGAGCAGTTGCTTGACGGCCGGCGCGGCCAGCAGCTGCGTGTAGGCCTGGTCGACGGCCGGCTGCACCTGGGCGGGAGTCGGCGCAACGGCCGTGCCCTGGGCCTGCACGGCACCCGCAGTGCAGAGGACGGCGAGCAGGAGGGGCGCAAGGCGCAATGGCGCAGGCAGGAGCGATGGCATGGCTGGAAGAGGAGTAGGAGGTGGAGAAAGAGGACGGAGGATTCCGATCAAGAGTGCGCCAGCAATGCAAGCGCCGCCAGCGCCGCGGTCTCGGCGCGCAGCACGCGCGGGCCGAGCGTGAGCGGCGCGAAGCCGCGCGTGATGGCATCGCGCTCCTCGGTTGGGCTCAGCCCGCCCTCGGGCCCGCTGAGCACGCAGGCGCGGCGCAGGCCGGCGCCGGGGGCGCCGTCACCGAGGTCGCGCAGGCTGCGCGCGCCCTCGGCCAGGCTGAGCACGAAGCGCTCGGCATCGTCGATCGGCGGCGATTCGATCCAGCCGGCCAGCGCGCGCACCGGGTGGACCAGCGGGACCCGGTTGCGGCCGCATTGCTCGCAGGCCGCGACGGCGATCGCCTGCCAATGCGCGCGCTTCTTGTCGGCGCGCTCGCCGGCCAGGCGCAGCACGCCGTGCGCGGTCATCAGCGGCTGGATGCTGGCGACGCCGAGTTCGGTCGCCTTCTCGACCAGCCAATCCATGCGCTCGTTGGCCGGCATGCCGATGGCCAGGTGCACGGCGCGCGGCGTCTCGCGTTCGATCGGCACGTGGGCGCCGACCTGCACCGTCACTTCGCTGCGCCCCATGCGCTCGATGGTGGCGTCGTACTCGCCGCCGCTGCCGTCGAAGAGCGTGAGTGCATCGCCGGGCTGCATCCGCAGCACCTGGACATGGCGCGCGGCCCCCGGCGGGAGCGCCATCGTTCCGTGCGCGGCGAGAGCCGTGGTGCTGTGGAAACGCGGCCTCACATCCGCCCGTACGCGAAGCCGCTGAGCGGCTGGGTACCTTCAATCTCGTCGACGGCTCGCAAGAGCGGCGTCAGCTCGCGATAACGGCCTGCCGTCGCGCGGATGTAGGCGATGAAGCGCGGCGTGTCAGCGAGGTAGCGGGGCTTGCCGTCGCGCAGCGTCAGCCGCGCGAAGATGCCCGCGACCTTCAGGTGCCGCTGCAGGCCCATCCATTCGACCGCACGGTAGAAGGCACCGAAGTCCTCGTCCACCGGCAGGCCGGCCTTGCGCGCCTTCTCCCAGTAGCGCACGGTGACGTCGAGCACGAAGTCCTCCTCCCAGCTCAGGAAGGCGTCGCGCATCAGGCTCGCGATGTCGTAGGTGATGGGGCCGTGCACCGCGTCCTGGAAGTCCAGCACGCCCAAGGCCGGGCCACCGGTGATCATCAGGTTGCGCGGCATGAAGTCGCGGTGCACGTAGACGCGCGGCGCCGCCAGGTTGTTCTCGACGATCAGCTGGAAGCTGCGTTGCAGCTGGTCGTGCAGCGTGCCTTCCACCGTCAGACCTCGATGCCGCGCCACGTACCAGTCGGGGAACAACGCCAGCTCACGTTCGAGCAGCGCCCGGTCGTAGGGCGGCAGCACCTGCGGCCTGGACGCCAGCTGCCAGCGGATCAATGCATCGACCGCCCGGCCATAGAGCGGTCGTGCAGCCTCCGGATCGGCCGGGTCGATCACGTCGAGCATGGTCTGGCGGCCGAGATCGTCGAGCAGCAGGAAGCCCTGGGCTTCGTCCCATTCGAGCACCTGCGGTGCGGTCAGGCCGGCCTCGCGCATCAACCGGGCGACCTGAACGAAGGGGGCGCTGTTCTCCTGGGCGGGGGGCGCATCCATCACGATGCGCGTGGTGGCCGCGTCCTCCGTGTCGATGCGGAAGTAGCGCCGGAAGCTGGCATCGGCCGAGGCCGGGCGCACGGTCGCCGGCAGCAACCGGTGACGCGGCCCGACCGCGGCCAGCCACTGCGCGAAGGCGCGGGCGCGTTCCGGATCGCTCCAGCTGATCGTCGGGGATGGCGTCGCGGCGCCGCTGTCCGGGGGCGGGAAAGCTGTCATGGATAATCGATTCTACAAATCCACCCGGCGCGGGCTCCCGCGACTCCGGGCCCTCCGGCGCACTACCCCCGAAGATTCCTTTTCCGTACCGATGCCTGACCTGACCCGAGCTGACTGGCGCCGGTGCCGACCGCCTCTGCCGCTGGCCTTGTTGACGCTGGCGCTGCTGCAAGCCCAGGGCGCGTCGGCACAGGACGCCGGCCTGGACGCGCCGATCATGCTGAAGCGAACGCCGCAACTGCAAGAGACGATTCCCAAGACCCAGCGCGGCGAGCTGCCGACCTTCGTCGACGGGGACCGCATCTCGGGCCGGACCGATCTCGAAACCGTGATCGAAGGCAATGCCTCGCTGCGCCGGGGCGACACGGTGATCCGCGCCGACCGGCTCGAGTACTACCAGCCCGAGGACCTCGCCAAGGCCACCGGCAACGTGCATGTGAACCAGGCCGGCAATGTCTACGAGGGTCCTCAGCTCGAGCTGAAGCTCGAGACCTTCGAAGGCTTCTTCAACAAGGTGCACTACCGCTTCCTGGCCTCGGGTGGCGAGGGCGACGCCGAGCGGATCGACTTCGTCGACAGCAACGTGTCCGTCGCTCGCCAGGCTACCTACACCACCTGCCGGCGCGAAGACTATCCAGGCTGGATGCCGGCCTGGATGCTGAGCGCCGCAACCTTGACCACCGACACCGAGGAGAACGTCGGCGTGGCCACCGACGCGCGGATGAGCTTCATGGGCATCACGACGCCGCCCTTCCCGTCGCTGAGCTTTCCGCTCAGCAACGACCGCAAGAGCGGCTTCCTGCCGCCGACCATCGGCGTCAGCAGCGTCAACGGCGTGGACATCACCGTGCCCTACTACTGGAACATCGCGCCCAACCGCGACGCGACCTTCTACCCCGAGTTGATGGGCAAGCGCGGCGTCAATCTCGGCAGCGAGTTCCGTTATCTCGAGAAGGACTACAGCGGCGACATCCGGGTCGACTACATGCCGACCGACAGCCTGCGCAACCGCAAGCGCTGGGGCATCTGGACGAATCACACCCAGACCTTCGATCCCAAGCCGCTCGGACTGGACGCGCTGAGCGCCTCGATCAGGTTCAATCGCGTGAGCGACGACGACTACTGGCGCGACTTCACGCGCACGCCGTCGCTGACCACGCGCCTGCTCTCGAACGATGCATCGCTCAACTGGACCAAGGGCGACTGGAACGGCATCGTGCGCACGCTGAAGTACCAGACGCTGCAGTACGACCAGTCGCCGATCATTCCGCCCTACGACCGCCTGCCGCAGATCACTGCGAACTACTACAAGTACGACTGGCACGGCTTCGACTTCTCGCTCAACACCGACTACACGCGCTTCCGTGGCGACCCGGTGCAGCAGAGGCAGCCCAACGGCGAACGGGTGTACGCGCTGGCTGCGCTGAGCCGGCCCTTCCTCACGCCCGGCACCTACGTCATTCCGAAGGTCCAGCTGCATACGACCAGCTACCAGTTCGAAGCGCCGCTGTCCAATGGCGCGAACTCGGCCAGCCGCACGGTGCCCACCTTCAGCCTCGACAGCGGCATGATCTTCGAGCGCGATGCCAGCTTCTTCGGCCGAGCCTTCCGTCAGACACTCGAGCCGCGCGCCTTCTACGTCTACACGCCCTTCCGCGACCAGAGCCTGCTGCCGAACTACGACTCGGCCGCCAACGACTTCAACTTTGCGACCGTCTACACCGAGAACGCCTTCTCCGGCAACGATCGCATTTCCGACAGCAACACGCTCACGGTGGGTGTGACCTCGCGGCTGATCGATCCCGAGAGCGGCGCCGAGGCGGCGCGCGTCGGGGTCGCGCAGCGGCTGCGCTTCAAGGACCAGCGCGTCACGCTGCCGGGCACCACGGCCGTGACCGACCGCGTCAGCGACCTGCTGTTCGGCGCCCAGATCAACTGGACGCCGCAGTGGAGCGTGGACGGAACCGTGCAGTACAACCCCGACGACCACAAGTCGACCCGCACGGCCCTGAGCGCGCGCTACAACCCCGGCCCCTATCGCAACATCTCGGCGGCCTACCGCTACCAGGCGAACTCGACGCCGACTGTCAACGACGGCAACAAGTCGCTGGACGTGAGCTGGCAGTGGCCGCTCAACGACCTGTGGGGAGACAAGGGCAAGGACCTCGGCCCGGGCCGCGGCCAGGGCGGCGGACGCTGGTATGCCGTGGGCCGCCTCAACTACAGTCTGCAGGACCGCAAGCTCACCGACGGCGTGCTCGGCATCGAGTACGACGGCTGCTGCTGGATCGGGCGCGTGGTCCTGGAACGCCTCACCACTGGCCAAGCCACGGCCAATACGCGCATCATGTTCCAGCTCGAATTCGTCGGCTTCGCCGCCATCGGAGCAAGTCCCATGCGCACCCTGACCCAGAACATCCAGCGCTACCAGCCTCTGCGGCAACCCTTCCCTGCCCCCAGCCGCTTCACCAACTACGACTGAGCCCCTCTTCGCCATGAATCACATCCGCTCCATCCTCACCCTGGCGTGCCTCGCAACGCTGGCCGCGGCGGCCGGTGCGCAAGGCCAAGGGGGCTCGCGCCCCGGCGTCGGCATCACGGACATCATGCGCAGCGGCCCGCGCCTCGCGCCGGTCCCGGCCGTGCCGCGCGCCGCCCCGGCGCCCGCGGCCCCGACTGCGCAGCGCTCGGCCGAGTACATCGTGGCGCTCGTCAATTCCGAGCCCATCACCAACACCGACGTGCAGTCGCGGGTCGAGCGCCTCCTCAAGGAGAACGCCGAAGCGCAGCGCGTGCCGAGGGCGGAGCTCACGCGCCTGGTGCTGGAGCGGCTGATTGCCGAGCGCACCCAGCTGCAAGCGGCCAAGGAGGCCGGCATCAAGGTCGACGAACTCGCCATCGACCAGGCCGAGCAGACCGTGGCGCGGCAGAACCAGATGAGCCTGACCGAGCTGCGCAGCCGCATCGCGGCCGAGGGCATCTCGCCGCAGACCTTCCGCAACGACCTGCGCGACCAGCTCCTGCTGACGCGCCTTCGCGATCGCGAGATCGAGTCCAAGGTGAAGATCAGCGACGTCGAGGTCGACCAGTTCCTGCGCGAGCAGCGCAACGGTGGCAATGCCGCGGTGCCGCCGAACATCAACATCGCCCAGGTGCTGGTGGCCGTGCCCGAGAACGCCACCGAGGCGCAGGTCGCCCAACTGCAGCAGCGCGCCCAGGGCATCGCCCAGCGCGCTCGCGCCGGCGAGGACTTCGCCAAGCTCGCTCAGGAATTCTCCGATTCGCCCGATCGCGCCAACGGCGGTGTGCTGGGCATGCGCAGCGCCGACCGCTATCCCAGCCTGTTCGTCGAGGCGACGCAGTCGACGGAGGTCAACGGCATCGCGGGGCCGATCCGCTCCGGCGCCGGCTTCCACGTGCTCAAGGTGCTGGCCAAGAGCCAGCCGACGTCGGCCGACGCGGTCGTCACGCAGACCCACGTGCGCCACATCCTGCTGCGCAACGATCCGAAGCGCACCACCGCGCAGGCGGTGGCGCAGTTGGCGGAACTCAAGGAGCGCATCCAGAAGGGTGTCGATTTCGCCGGGCTGGCCCGCGACAACTCGCAGGACGCCAGCGCCAAGGAAGGCGGCGACCTCGGTTGGTCGCGCCCCGGCCAGTTCGTGCCGGAGTTCGAGGAAGCCATGAACCGACTGGCGCCCGGGCAGGTCAGTGATCCGCTCGTGTCCCGTTTCGGCGTGCACCTGATCCAGGTGGTCGCGCGCCGCGACGCCAAGCTGAGCCAGGCCGAGCAGCGCGAAGCCGCCCGTGCCGTGCTGCGCGAGAAGAAGCTCGAGGAAGCGTACGAAACCTGGGCGCAGGAACTGCGCACGCGCGCCTACGTCGAGTACCGCGAGGCGCCGCAACAATGACGCTTGCCCTCGGGCGCCTTTGCCGGCCGGGGCTTGATAGCGCGGTAGAGCCATCGAGATGACGAAGCGCCGCGGCGGCTATCGGTGAAGCACATCGCTCGCAAGCGCTTCGGACAACATTTCCTGTCCGACGCCGGCATCATCGATGCGATCGTTCGAGAGATCTCGCCGCGGCCCGGCGATGCGATGGTCGAGATCGGGCCGGGCCTCGCGGCGCTGACCCAGCCGCTGGTGGAGCGCCTCGGCCGGCTGACAGTGATCGAGCTGGACCGCGACCTGGCGCAGCGGCTGCGCGCGCACGGCCAGCTCGAGGTGATCGAATCGGACGTCCTGAAGGTGGATTTCGCAGCCCTGGCGGCCCGCCTCGCGGTACCGCCAGCCACGGCGCTGCGCGTGGTGGGCAACCTGCCCTACAACATCTCGACCCCGATCCTTTTCCACCTGCTGGACTTCGCCCACCTGATCGCCGACCAGCACTTCATGCTGCAGAAGGAGGTCATCGACCGCATGACCGCGCAGCCGGCCACCTCGGACTACGGGCGACTCAGCGTCATGCTGCAGTGGCGCTACGCGATGGAAAACGTGCTGTTCGTCCCGCCCGAGAGCTTCGATCCGCCGCCGCGGGTGGACAGCGCCGTGGTGCGCATGGTGCCCTTGGCCGAGCCGCCGTCGGTCGACCCAGCCCGACTGGGCGAGATCGTCCAGGTCGCCTTCAGCCAGCGCCGCAAACTGCTGCGTCATAGCCTGGGCAAATGGCTGGAGCAACATGGCTTCGCCGGCGAGTTCGAGACACAGCGGCGCGCCGAAGAGGTGCCTGTGGACGAATACGTCGCCCTCGCCCAAGCCCTCGCTCCATAAAGAAGAAAGCCCGTCGAAGACGGGCTTTTCTGTTCGTGAAGGTCACCGCGCTCAGCCGCGGAAGCGGCCAGCCTGCTCCCCCTTGGGAAAGCGATAGCCACAGCGACGCGATATACGCGCAGCCGGGGCGAGCTGCGCTAAGCCTATGCTGCCGCGAGCCAGTAGCCCGCATTGAAGGGGCTGCTCATGCGCAGTGCCAGGGGGGACACGTCGACCAGCTTGTCGGTGGGCATCTTTTCTGCCGCCGGGTCGCTGTTGTTCTGGAGTTCGATGCCCGAAACCGATTCGGTGCCGTTAGCCTCGTTCGCCCGTTCTGCTTGGCTGGTGGGTGCAGAACGGGCTACAGAAAAGAATAGAAGCACCTGAACGGTATCTTCCGATCGCCCCAGTAGTCCGCGGCGTCCCGGAAGATGTCGAGCAGCTGCTCGCGCGCTTCCTTGTCGAACTTGGCGTTGGCCGGAATCTGCTCGAGCACGATGACAAAGCCGGGCTGCGGGCCCGATTTATGCAACGGGTCTGTCATGCAGTCGTACAGCGCATCGAAGTTCTTGCCGAAATGCTGCGGAAAGGTGAACTGTTGAGCGATCAGGTCCAGCACGTCCTGCTTCGATTGGGCGTTGCCCAGATTGGCATAGAGGAAGTGCTGCCCGGCCGCGTGCGCCGCCTCCTGCAGATCGCTCACGCGAAATGCACGAATCGATTGCACGATATTGGGTCGCACGCCCCGAAGGGTGGGGGTCATCTCCGCTGGTCTTTCCATAGTTGTCGTGGTCATCTTTACCTCAGGGCGCCTGGATGCGCCGCTCCAATCCAGTTCATCGCTCATGGCACGATCCGCCTGAAACTCGCGTAATGGTCTGCCGTGTACCAGCACACCGACGGCACCGTGCGCTCGCCTCCGCAGACGATGCGCCGTGCGCCGCGATCCCGCGAGCCGGGTGTTTCGACCGTGTACTCTCGGTAATGGCCCCGGCGCTCTCGCGGCAAGAGGCGTTCGCGATTGCCGAACACCGAGCCGTCTTTTTCGTATCGGAAGGGGCCACCGTTCAAGATGGCTCCATAAGTGCGCTGGCCCTGCACCGGCAATTCGGCCAGCGCGATCGTTTCCTGTGCCGACCGATCGGCGCGGGTGCCGGCCCATTCACGGGCTTCGACTCCGGCACCTAGGGCCATCAGCAAGAGGCCGGTGAGCGCGAGTTTGGAGACCGGGAACGTGATCGAGGCGTAAGCCGCCATGGGGCACCAGAAGGAAAAGAGCGAGGGCCGAATCGCAGGTCAACCTCCGGGTTAACCCGCAAATTCAAGGCCGCAAGTGTGCCCTAGGGACGCACAAATAGCAAGCGCCTGCTCAATCTTTGAGCAGGCGCCAGGGTCTCATCGGTGCATCTGAAGTTAGCGACCGCTGTCGTACAAAGGCTTAACGCTCGGCGTTGGCATCCGCCACCGTCAAGGCCGTCATATTGACGATACGGCGCACCGTGGCGCTGGCGGTGAGGATGTGCACAGGTTTGGCGGCCCCGAGCAGGACCGGGCCGATCGCGATGTTGCCGCCGGCGGCCGTCTTGAGCAGGTTGTAGGAAATGTTGGCCGCGTCGATGTTCGGGAAAACCAGCAGATTGGCGTCGCCGGCCAGGGCGCTGTGCGGCATGACCTGGGCGCGCTGCTTGCCGTCCAAAGCAACGTCTCCGTGCATTTCTCCATCGACTTCCAGCCACGGCGCCTGTTCGCGCAACAACGCCAGCGTCTGACGCATCTTGACCGCGCTGGAGTGCTCACTGGTGCCGAAATTCGAGTGCGACAGCAGTGCGGCCTTCGGCTTCAGGCCGAAGCGCATCATTTCCTCGGCTGCCATGGTCGTGATCTCGGTCAGTTCCTCGGGGGTCGGATCGTAGTTGACATGCGTGTCGACCAGGAACACCTGCCTGTCGGGCAGCAGCAGGCCGTTCATGCAGGCGTAGATCGGCACGTCCTGGGGAGTGCTCGCGCAACCGCCGGCGCGCTTGCCGATGACCTGGTCGATGTAGCGAAGATGCAGCGCGGTCGTGCCCCAGGTGCCGCAGATCAGCCCGTCCACGTCGCCCTTGTGCAGCAGCATGGCGCCGATCAGCGTGAGCCGGCGGCGCATCTCGATCTTGGCGACCTGCACCGTGATGCCCTTGCGTTCGGTCATCCGGTGATAGGTTTGCCAGAAGTCGCGATAGCGGTGGTCGAAATCGGTGTTCACCACGTCGTAGTCGAGCTCTTCCTTGAGGCGCAGGCCGAACTTCTCGATGCGCTGGGCAATGATCGCGGGCCGGCCGATCAGCGTGGGCCGGGCGATGCCTTCGTCGACCACGATCTGCGCCGCGCGCAGCACGCGCTCTTCCTCGCCTTCGCTGTAGGCCACCCGTTTCTTCGGCGCCCGCTTGGCGGCGTCGAAGATCGGCTTCATGGTGGTGCCCGAGGCGTACACGAAGCTCTGCAGCTTGTCGCGGTAGGCGTCGAGATCGACGATCGGCCGCAGGGCGACGCCGCTGTCGGCCGCCGCCTTGGCGACCGCGGGCGCGATCTTCATCATGAGGCGGGGATCGAAAGGCTTCGGAATGAGGTAGTCGGGGCCGAAGCTCAGCTTCTCTCCCACGTAGGCCGCCGCCACGCGCTCGCTCTGCTCGGCTTGTGCGAGTTCGGCGATGGCGTGCACGGCTGCGACCTCCATCTCGTCGGTGATGGTGGTGGCGCCGCAGTCCAGCGCGCCGCGGAAGATGTAGGGGAAGCACAGGACGTTGTTGACCTGGTTCGGGTAGTCCGTGCGGCCGGTGGCCATGACGACGTCGTCGCGCACCGCCTTGGCGTCCTCGGGCGTGATTTCCGGATTGGGATTGGCCAGCGCGAAGATCACCGGCCTCGGCGCCATCTTGGCCACCATGGCGGGCTTGAGGACCCCGCCGGCGGAAAGGCCGAGGAACACGTCCGCGCCCTCGATCACCTCGGCCAGCGAGCGCGCCGAGGTTTTCTGCATGTATTGGCGCTTGTCGTCGTCCATCAGCTCGGTGCGGCCTTCGTAGACCACGCCGGCAAGGTCCGTCACGAACACGTTCTCGCGTTTGAGGCCGACCTTCAGGAGCAGGTTGAGACAGGCCAGCGCCGCCGCGCCGGCGCCGGAGGTGACCAGCTTGACCTGCCCGATGTCCTTGCCGACCACCTTGAGCCCGTTGAGCATGGCGGCAGCCACCGTGATGGCCGTGCCGTGCTGGTCGTCATGGAAGACCGGGATCTTCATGCGCTTGCGCAGCTCGCGCTCGACGTAGAAGCAGTCCGGCGCCTTGATGTCCTCGAGGTTGATGGCACCGAAGGTCGGCTCCAGCGCGGCAATGACTTCCACCAGCCTGGCGGGGTCCTTCTCGTCGATCTCGATGTCGAACACGTCGACGCCCGCGAACTTCTTGAACAGCACGCCCTTGCCTTCCATCACCGGCTTGGCGGCCAGCGGCCCGATGTCGCCCAGGCCAAGTACCGCGGTGCCGTTGGTGATCACCGCAACGAGGTTGCCGCGCGCGGTGTACTTGAAGGCGTTGACCGGGTCCTTGACGATTTCCTCGCAAGGCGCTGCCACCCCGGGCGAATAGGCCAGCGCCAGGTCGCGCTGGTTCATCATCTGCTTGGTCGCCGCGATCGCGACCTTGCCCGGAACAGGAAGCTCGTGGTACTCGAGGGCCGCCCGGCGCAGTTCTGCGCGCTTGTCTTCGGGCGTGGGGATCGGGGAGGTCAGATCGGACATGTGCCTTGGCTCCGTGCAACGCTTCTTGTAGGGGGCGCCGATTGTAGACCTCGCAATTCGGGGCCAAGCGCCTTGCCGCACCGCTGCAGGTGCCTAAAACCCCCCGGAGCGCCAAGTCATTGTGGCAATATGCCCGTTCAGAAAAACCGGACGAGGAGCGACCATGGCGCTGATGGATTTCATCAAGAAGCAGTTCATCGACATCATCCAGTGGACCGAAACTGGAGACGGGACGCTGGCATGGCGCTTCCCGATGGCTGAAATGGAAATCCAGAACGGCGCCTCGCTCACAGTGCGCGAGTCGCAGGTCGCGGTCTTCGTCAACGAGGGCCAGGTCGCCGACGTGTTCGGCCCGGGCATGTACAAGCTCACCACGCAGACGCTGCCGGTCCTCACCTACCTCAAGAACTGGGACAAGCTCTTCGAGTCCCCGTTCAAGAGCGACGTCTATTTCTTCAGCACCCGCCAGCAGGTCGATCAGAAATGGGGCACGCCCCAGCCGATCACGATCCGCGACAAGGACTTCGGCGCCGTTCGCCTGCGCGCCTTCGGCAACTACAGCTTCCGCATCGGCGACGCCAAGCTCTTCCACACGGAGATCTCGGGTACGCGCGACATCTACACCGTGGCCGACCTCGATGGCCAGCTGCGTGGCCTGGTCCTACAGAACATCAGCAACGCGATCGCATCCAGCGGCGTGCCCTTCCTCGATCTGGCCGCCAACCAGATCCAGTTCGCGCAGGCGCTGGCGGCGCAACTGGTGCCCGAGTTTGCCAAGATCGGCATCCAGCTCGAGGCGATCACGGTCCAGAACGTCTCGCTCCCAGAGGAGCTGCAGAAGATCCTCGACCAGAAGATCGGCATGGGCATGGTCGGCAACGACATGGGCAAGTTCATGCAGTACCAGACGGCGCAGGCGATCCCGAAATTCGCCGAAGGCTCCGGCCAGGGCAGCGGCATCGCCGGCGATGCGATGGGCCTCGGGGCCGGCGTGGCGCTGGGCCAGGTACTGGCGCAGAACCTGCAGCAGGGACTGAATCCAGCCAACGCTGCCGCTGCGCCGGCAGCGCAGCAGCAACCCGCCGTCGCCGTGGTCAACCCGGCCGACGTGATGACCACGCTCGAGAAGCTCGGCGAGCTCAAGACCAGGGGCATCCTCACGCAGGAAGAATTCGACGCCAAGAAGGCGGAACTGCTGAAGAAGCTGGTCTGAGCGCTTTCCGCTCCGGTTGAGCCTGTCGAAGCGTCTTCGACAAGCTCGCAGCGAGCGGACCCTTGCCGTCGCCTTTCGTGGCCACCGACTCTTCCCAACAGCGCTATTACCGCGCGCCCTGCCCCGGCTGTGGCGCGCCGGTCGAATTCCGGTCGGCGCAGTCCACCCACGCCGTCTGCCCCTATTGCCAGAGCACGGTCGTGCGCCAGGGCGATGCGCTCGCGCGCACCGGCAAGATGGCGGAGCTGTTCGACGACTTCAGCCCGCTGCAGCTGTTCGCCGCGGGGCGCATCCAGGACCAGCCCTTCACGCTGGTCGGCCGGCTGCAATACAGCTACGAAGGCGGCCGCTGGACCGAGTGGATCGCCGCGCTCGACGGCGAGCGCACCGGCATCCTGAGCGAGGACAACGGCGCCTACGTCTTCTCGCTGCCCTACGAACTGCAGCGCGAGGCGCCCGATCCGTCCGAGCTGCGCGTGGGCGCCACCACCGCATTCAACGGCCAGAGCTACACGGTGGCCTCCAACGAGCAGGTCCGGCTGGTCTCGGCGCAGGGCGAGCTGCCGCGGCTGCCCGAGCTCGGAAGGCCCTTCGCCGTGGTCGAGCTGCGCAACGACCAGGGCCTGGTGCTGAGCCTCGAGTACGACACCCAGCCGCCTGGCGCCTACCTCGGTCGCGCGGTGCGGCTCGAGGACCTGCAGCTGACCGGCCTGCGCGACGAATCGGCAAAGGAGGAAAGGGGCCGCAGCTTCAACTGTCCCAACTGCGGCTCGCCGGTCACGGTCAACTTCGCAGAGAGCAAGAGCGTCACCTGCCGCGCCTGCAACAGCATCATCGACCTGACGCAGGGCATCGGCGGCGAGCTGCGCCATGCCGCCCAGCACGAGCCGGTGCAGCCGCTGATCCCCATCGGCGCCACCGGCCAGCTGCAAGGCGCGCAGTGGCAGGTGGTCGGCTTCCAGCACCGCATGGGCGTCGCGCCCGGCGACGACGAGCATTTCGGGTGGAACGAGTACCTGCTCTACAACAAGAAGCGCGGCTTCAACTTCCTGGTCGACGCCGAGGATGGCTGGAGCCTGGTCAAGCCCACCACCGGCGCGCCCGCCATGGCCGAAAACGGCTCGCGCGCCACCTACCTCGGCAAGGTCTACCAGCAGCAGTACGCCTACAACGCCGAGACCACCTACGTGGCGGGCGAGTTCTACTGGCAGGTCGAGCGCGGGCAGAAGACCTTCAATCGCGACTTCGCCAGCGGCAGCGCCCTGTTGTCGATGGAGCGCTCGGCCAAGGAGCTGACCTGGTCCTCGGGCAGCAAGATCGACAGTGCCGCGGTGGCGGCCGCCTTCAAGCTGGACGGCAAGAAGGACATGTTCAAGCGCGGCGACGCGTCGCCGTTGAGCGCGGCCGGCAAGCTCGGCTGCGGCACCATCATCCTGATCATCGTGATGATCCTCATCCTCTTGATCATCCTGAGCACCTGCAGCAGCAGTTCGGGCGGTTCGCGCAGCTCGGGCGGTTCTTATGGCGGCTATTCCAGTGGCGGCGGCCACAAATGACGTTTTTTCCGGAGGTCCTTCATGTTTGGAATTGAATGGCTGAGGCCCGCGGCCTTCCTGGGCTCGATCCTCTACGCGCTCATCGGCGTGCTGATGTTCTGGATCACCTTCCTGCTCATCGACAAGCTCACGCCCTACGACCTGTGGCAGGAGCTCGTCGAGAAGCAGAACGTGGCGCTCGGCATGGTGGTGGCCGCGATGAGCCTGGGCATCAGCATCATCGTCGCCGCCGCGATCCATTGATTCGTCACAGCGGTCGATGAGCGAGGCAGCCTTGGATCCGGCTCCCGCGACGGCAGCACGCGGCCCGCAGCCGGTCGAGATCGCGCTGCTGGCCAGCGTGTTCGTGGTCGCGGCCTGCGGCCTGGTCTACGAGCTGAGCGCCGCGGCGCTCAGTTCGTACCTGCTCGGCGACTCGGTGCTGCAGTTCAGCACCATCATCGGCACCTATCTCTTCGCGATGGGCGTGGGCTCCTGGCTCTCGCGCTACTTCGAGCGCCAGCTGCCGGCCCACTTCCTGCGCATCGAGCTGATGGTGGCGCTGATCGGCGGCGCGCTGCCGGCGCTGCTGTTCATCGCCAACGCCTACATCCCGGGGGCCTTCCGCCTGCTGCTCTATGGCCTGGTGCTGGTCGTCGGCACGCTGGTCGGGCTCGAGATCCCGCTGGTGATGCGCATCCTGCGCCGCAACGTGATGCTCAAGGACCTGGTCTCGCAGGTGCTGACCTTCGACTACCTGGGCGCCCTGGCGGTGTCGGTCGCCTTCCCGCTGCTGCTCGTGCCCCAGCTCGGCATGATCCGCACCGGACTGCTCTTCGGGCTCATGAATGCGGCGGTGGCGCTGTGGGCGCTGTGGCTCTTCAGGCACGAGCTGCGCCGCCTGGGCGCGCATGCGCTGGCTTGCGTGCTGGCACTGGGCGCGCTCGCCGCCGCCTTCGTCTTCGCGGGACACATCACGACGCTGGCGGAAGACAAGTTCTATCAAGACCGCATCGTCTTCTGCGAGAGCTCGCCCTACCAGCGCATCGTCGTCACGCGCGGCGGCGCCGGGCACCGGCTCTTCCTCAACGGCAACCTGCAGTTCGCCGAGCGCGACGAGTACCGCTACCACGAGGCGCTGGTGCATCCAGCGATGGCGGCGCAGGGCGCACCGAAGAAGGTGGCCGTGCTCGGCGGCGGCGACGGCATGGCGGTGCGCGAGATCCTCAAGTACCCCTCGGTGGAGAGCATCACGCTGGTCGAGCTCGATCCGAACATGACGCGGCTGTTCAGCGACCACGAGACGCTCGCCGCCCTCAACGGCGGTGCGCTCAAGTCGCCGAAGGTCCGGGTCGTCAACACCGATGCCTTCCATTGGCTGCAGCAGACCGGCGAGATGTTCGACGTGATCGTGGTCGACTTTCCCGATCCCACCAACTTCGCGATCGGCAAGCTCTACACGAATTCCTTCTACGCCTTGCTCGACAGGCGGCTGTCCGCCAGCGGCTATGCCGTGATCCAGACCACCTCGCCGCTGGTCGCCCGCAAGAGCTTCTGGACCGTGGTCGCCACCGTCGAATCGGTCGGCCTGGTGGCGACGCCCTACCACGCGCACGTGCCCAGCTTCGGCGAATGGGGCTTCGTGGTGGCGAGCCGCAGGCCTTTCCGGCTGCCCGACGCCCTGCCCGAGGGACTGCGCTTCCTGACCATGCCGGCGCTGCCCCAGTTGTTCGAGTTCCCGCGCGACATGGCGCGCGTGCCGGCCGAGGTGAACCGGCTGTCCAACCAGACCCTGGTCACGACCTACGAGCAGGAGTGGGGCAAGGTCGTCGGTCACGGGGGATGAAGCGTCGCGCATTCCTCGGTGCTGCGGGTGCCCTGGCGCTCGGCGGCTGCGGTGCGCGGCACGAAATCGAGGGCGGCTTCTCCGGCATCGATGTCGCGCGCGGCCACGCACTGCGCGACGAGGCGTGGCGCAGCACCGACGCGCCCTCGGTCATGCGCCGCACGCGCGTCGTCATCGCCGGCGGCGGCGTGGCGGGACTGGCAGCTGCTCGCGCCCTGCGCATGGCAGGCATCGAGGACTTCGTGCTGCTGGAGCTCGAGGACCAGGCCGGCGGCAACAGCCGCGGCGGCGAGGTGGGCGGCATCGCCTGTCCGCTCGGCGCCCACTACTTGCCGCTGCCGGGCGACGAGGCGCACGAGGTGCAGGACCTGCTCGAGGAACTCGGTCTGCGCCGGCGTGTGGCGGGCCGCTGGGAGTACGAAGAACGCCACCTCTGCCACAGCCCGCAGGAGCGGCTGTTCTTCCAGGGCGCGTGGCAGGACGGCTTGCTGCCCGTGCAGGGCGTGCACGAGCGCACCCTGGCGCAGTACCGCCTGTTCTCGCGGCGTGTGGAGGCCCTGCGGCGCGAGGCGCGCTTCGCCATTCCGACGATGCGCGTGCCGCTTGCGCCCCGCCTGCTGGAACTGGACACCCTGACCTTCGCGGCCTGGCTCGAACGCGAAGGCCTCGACGATCCGCAGCTGCGCTGGTACCTGGACTATTGCTGCCGCGACGACTACGGCGCCGGCAGCGCCCATGTCTCGGCCTGGGCGGGCATTCACTATTTCGCGAGCCGGCACGGTTTCCATGCGCCGGGCGATGACGAGGCCGAGCGCGACGCGGTGCTGACCTGGCCCGAGGGCAATGGCTGGATCGCCCGGCGGCTCGCGGCGCCGCTGGGAGATCGCCTGAAGACCGGCCATGGGGTCCTGCGCATCGCCGAGACCCGCTCGGGCGTCGAGGTCGAGGCCTTCGATGCCGCCGCCGGGGCTCGGGTTCGCTGGCTGGCGGAGCGCTGCGTCGTCGCGCTGCCGGCCTTCATCGCCGCCCGCGTGGTGGAGAACCCGCCCGCGCCATTGCGCGACGCCGCGACCGCGTTGCGCTACGCCCCTTGGCTCGTGGCCAACATGCACCTGCGCGAGCCGCTGGCTGACCGGCCGGGCGCGGCGCCGAGCTGGGACAACGTGGTCTACGGCACGCGCGGGCTCGGCTATGTCGACGCGCGCCACCAGGCGCTGGATCCGACCCCTGGCGCCACCGTGCTGAGCTGGTACCGGCCGCTCGGCCCCAGCGCCTGCGACGGCCCGGACGGCCGGCGCCTGCTGCTGGATCGGCCCTGGAGCGGCTGGCGCGACGAACTGCTGGGCGAGCTGTCGCTGCCTCATCCCGATCTTGCCGCCCTCGTCACTCGCATCGACATCGCGCGCTACGGCCACGCCATGGCCATCCCCGTGCCCGGACTGCTCGGCCGGCTCGGCGCGCGCGAACGCATCGTCGCCGGCCGCCTCGCCTTTGCGCACAGCGACTGGTCGGGCTATTCGATCTTCGAGGAAGCTTTCGTGCGCGGGCACCTCGCTGCAGGGGAAGCCCCGCCGCGCAACACCTGAATTGCACGGCTTTGCGCAATGGCGCAAAATGCGCCAATCAGGAGTGACGCATGCCTTTGCCAACCCCCTTTGCTTCCGTCAAGCTGCCGGCCGCGCTGGTCGACAAGGCGCGCGATGCGGCCCAGCCGATGCGACGCTCGGTGGCGAGCCAGATCGAATATTGGGCCACGCTCGGCCGCGCGCTGGAGCAGACCGGCCTGTCCACCCAGGACAGCCAGGCCTTGATCGCCCGCGAGGAAGGTGCCCGCTACGCCGTCGCCGTCGCCGGCGAGGCGACGCCGGCGCTGTCGTCCGAGCTCGATGCCCTTCATGGCCACGTCCTGGCCCTCGCCCAGTCCGGCGCGCTGGCCGAGCGTGCCAAGGCCGCCGTGGCTGAAAACCGCGCCAAGGCGCAGACCCGTCCGCGCAGCCGCCGCGCGGCCTGATGCCCGTTCTCCATCTGCTCGCCGGCCCGAACGGTGCCGGCAAGTCGACGCTGTACCGTTACCTGATCCAGCCGCGCTATCCGCAGCTTCCCTTCGTCAATGCCGACCTGTACGAGCGCGAACAGCTCGGCCACATCCGCCATGCCGTCCGCCGCTCCGAGGCGGCGCGAGCCTGGGCCGACGCCCGGCGCAAGGCCCACCTGGACGCCGGGGAGGCCTTTGTCAGCGAAACCGTCTTCTCGCATCCGTCCAAGCTGCAGCTCATCGCCGAGGCGCGAGCGCTGGGATTCGAGGTCGCGCTCTATGCGGTGTGCCTGGACGACCCGCGCCGCCTGTTGGAGCGGGTCCAGCAGCGCGTGCACGAGGGCGGCCACGACGTGCCCGTGAACAAGATCCTGGCGCGCTATCCGCGCACCCTCGAAAACCTGCGCCTGGCCGTGCGCGAGGTGCAACTCGCCATGTTGTTCGACGCCGCGGACACCGAGACCGGAGGGCCCCACCTCGTGGCCTCGGTCGTCGGCGGCCAGGTCCGGCCACACGGACCATGGCTGCCCGCCTGGGCACGCAAGGTGCTGGGCCCGGTCGAGGCGGCCGAGGCGACTTAGGGCCGCATCAACGCCTCGATCTCGTCCGGCTTGACCGGCACCCCGCGCGAGATCAGCTCGCAGCCCGTTTCGGTCACGATCGCGTCGTCTTCGATGCGGATGCCGATGTTGTGGAACTGCTCCGGCACGCCTTCGCCCGGCCGCACGTAGATGCCCGGCTCGATGGTCAGCACCATGCCCGGTTTCAGGATGCGGCTGGGGCGGTTCTTGATCAGCTCGTTCGACAGCGGGTCCCTGCGCTCGCTGACTTCGTCCGCCTGCGCGGGCTCTACATAGCTGCCGCAGTCGTGCACGTCCATGCCCAGCCAATGGCCGGTGCGGTGCATGTAGAAGGCGAAGTAGGCGCGGTTCTCGATCACGTCGTCCACGCCGCCCACCTTGTTGGCGTCGAGCAGCCCCAGGTCCAGCATCCCCTGCGAAAGTACCCTCACGGTGGCGTCGTGAGGATCATTGAAGCGAGCGCCTGCTCGCGTCGCAGCGACCGCCGCGTCTTGACTGGCCAGTACCAGCTCGTACAGGGCACGCTGCGGGCCGGTGAAGACGCCATTGGCCGGAAAGGTGCGGGTGATGTCGCTCGCGTAGCCGTCCAGCTCGCAGCCGGCGTCGATCAGCACCAGCTCGCCGTCGCGCACCGGGGCGACGTCGGCGCGGTAGTGCAGCACGCAGGCGTTGGCGCCGGCCGCCACGATCGAGTTGTAGGCCGGGTACTGCGAGCCGCCGAGGCGGAACTCATGCAGCAGCTCCGCATCGAGGTGGTACTCGCGCACGTCGCGGCCTTCGCGCAGCATGCGCGCCGACAGCTGCATCGCGCGAACATGGGCGCGGGCGCTGATCTGTGCCGCGCGGCGCATGGTGTCCTGCTCGTGCGCGTCCTTGATCAGCCGCATCTCGTCGAGCGGCCCGCACAGGTCGTGCTGTCTCTCGGGGCACAGCGCGCCGTAGCGCACCCTTGCGCGTACCGCCGACAGCCAGCCGTCGACGCGCGACTCCAACCCTTTGTGCGTCGCGAAGGGGTACCAGACCGTCTTCTTGTTCTCCAGGAGCTTCGGCATGCGGCTGTCGAGTTCGTCGATCGAGAAAGCCTCGTCGACCCCGAGTGCCGCCGGCGCCGCGTCGGGGCCCAGGCGGTAACCGTCCCAAATTTCCCGCTCGAGGTCCTTTGGGGCGCAGAACAGCGTGGCATGCCCCTCGCTTGTGAGCACTAGGCAGGCGTTGGGCTCGCCGAAACCCGTCAGGTAATAGAAGTAGCTGTCGTGCCGGAACAGGAAATCCGTGTCCCGGTTGCGTGATCGCTCCGGCGCCGTCGGAATGATGGCCACCGCATCCGGTCCCAAATAAGAAGAAAGTTCCTTGCGCCGGGGGATTTGATGATTTGCGGTCATAACGTGTCTATGCAATACCTTTGTAACCACTCTCCTGGAGAGTGAAAACACATAACGAAAACATTTGCAAGAAGAGTTGCCCTGTAGGAGGACGCCCACGTACAAATGACTATCTTGTCAAACTGGAGGTTTTTTTGTTGAATATTTCATATAAAGGCGCGCTTCTATCGACTGTTGTCGCAAGCGCTCTCATAGCAGGTTGCGGAGGAGGTGGCGGCGGCGGCGGCGGCGGATTTGCCGGCCTGGGCGCGACGGCCACAGCGACGGGTACGGACACGGCCGCCGGAAGCGCGGATGCGGGCACCGGCACCAGCACCACGCCAGGCACCCAGGCTCCAGACGCCACCACCCCCGTTCCGAACGAAGTGGTGGACAATTCCGGCGCCATTGCTGCCGAAGCGTACAAGGCAATCGCAGCCCAGTTCGGCAAAGATGCCGGCATCGCTTACCGCTACGGCAACCCTGCACCGGTCGACAACAGCGGCATCCCGACGCTGCACCAGCGCGCGGACCAGACCATGAGCTATCACCCCGGCACCTGGCAGGTGGGTGGTCCGGTGGCGAG